>NZ_QKYZ01000012.1:0-205955 GCF_003253625.1 Pseudomonas sp. URMO17WK12:I6 | reverse complement strand
AGCGGCAAACTTTGTTCGTCCATCGGTCGGCTCCTCTGGGCGCGAATAGAGGCGCCTTGGCTCCAGTCCTGCCGCCCATGCTTGCGTAACCACACCAGCACAGTCGACCGCCCCTGAATCCCGTAGCGCCGTTGAGCCTCTTTATAACTCAACTCGCCTTTTTCGACCTGATCGACGACTGCCAATTTAAAGCCCAGCGTGTAATCTCGCTGGCTGCGCCTTTTCCCCGTATCCATTGGTTCCTCCTGAAGATAAGTCAGAAGGTGTAAACCTTATTCAGGACGAGACACCCAAAACAAAAAGGCCGCATGAAAACCCGAGGGTTGTCATGCGGCCTTTTTTATGTGCAGCGGCTTTTAAGCCTTGGCTGCTGGACGCTTGTCTTCAACCGTCCACTTGCCACCATCGTAATACGCTTTCCAGCCAGTCGGCTTACCGTCGACTTCCGTCTGCACGTATTGCTCTTTGGTCTTGCGGCTGTAACGGATCACTGCTGGCAGACCGTCAGGATCTTTCTTCGGTGCTTCGCAGAGGAAGTGGTACTTCGGATCGATCTCATCCTTGTGCGGCACGATCTCGACGACCAATGGCGCACGGGTCTCGCGGTTTTTCGGGAACTGGCTGGCCGCCAGGAACAGGCCGGAAGCACCGTCACGCAGGATATAGGTGTCGTTGACCTTCTCGCATTTGAGCTCAGGCATCTTCACCGGATCCATCTTCGGCGGCGCCGCATCACCGCTTTTCAGCAGCTTGCGGGTGTTCTTGCAGGTTGCGTTGGTGCAACCGAAGAACTTGCCGAAACGGCCGGTCTTGAGCTGCATCTCGCTGCCGCACTTGTCGCATTCCAGGCTCGGACCTTCGTAGCCCTTGATGCGGTAAGCGCCCTCTTCGATCTCGTAGCCTGCGCAATCCGGGTTGTTACCGCAGATGTGCAGCTTGCGCTTCTCGTCGAGCAGGTAAGCGTCCATCGCCGTGCTGCAGATCGGGCAACGGTGCTTGCCGCGCAGAACCAGCGACTCCGACTCGCCCTCGTCGTCCGCAGCGATTTCGTCGCCCGGCACCAGGTTGACGGTGGCCTTGCAGCGCTCTTTTGGCGGCAGGCTGTAGCCCGAGCAACCGAGGAACACGCCGGTCGATGCAGTACGAATCTGCATCGGACGACCGCACACCACACATGGAATATCAGTCATTACCGGCTGGTTGGCGCGCATGCCGCCTTCGGCGCTTTCGGCCACTTCGAGTTTCTTCTTGAAGTCGCCGTAGAACTCGTCGAGCACGTTTTTCCAGTCGCGCTCGCCCTGGGCCACGTCATCGAGATTCTCTTCCATGCCGGCGGTGAAGCCGTAGTCCATGAGATTGGAGAAGCTCTCGGCCAGACGCTCGGTGACGATGTCGCCCATCTTTTCCGAATAGAAACGACGGTTGTGCAGCGCCACGTAGCCGCGGTCCTGGATGGTCGAAATGATCGCCGCATAGGTCGAAGGACGACCGATGCCGCGTTTTTCCATTTCCTTTACCAGGCTCGCTTCCGAGTAACGCGCCGGCGGCTTGGTGAAGTGCTGGGTCGGATCAAGCTTGATCAGCTTCATCGCATCGCCCTGGGCCATGTCCGGCAGCACATCGTCATCGCCAGGCTTGGTGATTTGCGGCATGACGCGGGTGTAACCGTCGAACTTCAGGATGCGGCCCTTGGCGCGCAACTCGAAGTCACCGGCACCGACGGTGACCGTGGTCGACAGGTATTGGGCCGGCAGCATCTGGCAGGCGAGGAACTGGCGCCAGATCAGCTCGTAAAGCCGCTCGGCATCACGCTCCATGCCCGACAGCTTGCTTGGCTCGGTATTGGCGTCGGACGGACGAATCGCTTCGTGAGCCTCTTGTGCGCCTTCCTTGCTGCTGTAGACGTTCGGGGTTTCCGGCAGGTACTTCTTGCCGAATTCGCCTTCAATATAAGTACGCGCCATCGTCACGGCATCGGCCGAGAGGTTGGTGGAGTCGGTACGCATATAAGTGATGTAGCCGGCTTCGTACAGACGCTGGGCCATCATCATGGTTTTCTTCACACCGAAGCCCAGGCGATTGCTCGCGGCCTGCTGCAGGGTGGAGGTGATGAACGGTGCCGACGGCTTGCTGCTGGTCGGTTTGTCTTCGCGCTTGACGATGCTGTAACTGGAGGCCTTGAGCTTCTCCAGCGCGGCCATGGCCTGGGCTTCGTTGAGCGGCTTGAAGGCTTCGCCTTTCTCGCGAGCCACGTCGAAGCGCACAGTCGCGCCCTTGGCGGTGCCGAGGTCAGCGTGAACTTCCCAGTACTCTTCCGGGTTGAACGCGCGGATTTCACGCTCACGCTCAACCACCAGCTTCACGGCAACCGATTGCACGCGACCGGCGGACAGGCCACGAGCAACCTTGGCCCACAGCAGCGGCGAAACCATGTAACCCACCACGCGGTCGAGGAAGCGACGCGCCTGCTGAGCGTTTACGCGATCGATGTCCAGCTCGCCCGGCTGGGAGAAAGCTTCCTGGATCGCTTTTTTGGTGATTTCGTTGAACACCACGCGCTTGTAGCGGCTGTCGTCACCACCGATGGCTTCGCGCAGGTGCCAGGCAATGGCTTCCCCCTCGCGATCCAAGTCGGTTGCGAGATAGATGGTGTCAGCATCTTTGGCGAGCCGGCGCAGCTCTTCGATAACCTTTTCCTTGCCCGGGAGGATCTCGTACTTGGCTTTCCAGCCATGATCGGGATCGACACCCATGCGCGAGACCAGCTGCTTGCGCGCTTTCTCTTTCGGCGTGAGCACCGGACCTTCGCCTGCGGCGGCCTTGCCACGCTTGGCGGCAGGCTCTTTGCTGGCGCTAGCCGAACCGCTGGTGGGCAGGTCTCGGATATGGCCGATACTCGACTTCACCACGTATTGGTTACCCAGATACTTGTTGATGGTCTTGGCCTTAGCCGGGGATTCCACAATGACCAGCGATTTGCCCATGGATCAGAAAATTCCTGAATTCTAGAAGTGAAAGGCGGTTGGCGCCTGACGCGGCACCGCTATATATAGTGGCTACAAGGTGAGGTCAAGCGCAGGGTTCTGCGCGCACTCCCCTTATGGCTGCGGAAAAATGCTCGGTTCGGCTTGCACCAAAGCAAAGCGTGGCACCTGTTCGCCGTCAACCTCGACCGACTCCAGGAACATGCTCAAGGGACGTACCCAAAAGCCGTAATCGCCATACAGGGCTTGGTAGAAGACCACTTCTTCTTCGGTCTCCGAATGCCGCGCAACACTGAATACGCGGTACTGCGGACCTTTGTAATGTTGGTAGAGCCCAGGTTGTATCGGCATGCTTTGGCCCTCACTCAAATTTTTTCAAAATAAAAACAAAAATAAATCCGGAAAAACAAAAACCGGGGCACTTGGCCCCGGCTTCCATCGACGAAACGCTTAAACGCGTTCGAAGACGGTGGAGATACCTTGGCCGAGACCAATGCACATGGTGGCCACCCCAAAGGTGCCGCCATTCTGCTTCATCACGTTCAGCAAGGTGCCCGAAATACGTGCACCGGAGCAACCGAACGGGTGACCCAGGGCGATCGCGCCGCCGTGCAGGTTAACCTTCTCGTTCATCTTGTCGAGCACTTTCAAATCTTTCAGCACTGGCAGGGCCTGTGCAGCGAAAGCTTCGTTGAGTTCGAAGAAGTCGATATCGTTGATGCCAAGGCCCGCGCGCTTCAATGCTTTCTGCGTTGCCGGTACTGGACCATAGCCCATGATCGCCGGGTCCACACCTGCCACTGCCATCGAGCGAATCACCGCCAGCGGCTGGATGCCCAGGTCCTGGGCACGCTGTGCCGACATCACGATCATGCACGAAGCACCGTCAGTGATCTGCGACGAAGTACCAGCGGTCACGGTGCCGCCCTTCGGATTAAACGCTGGTTTCAGAGCCGCCAGGCTTTCCAGGGTGGTTTCCGGACGAATGGTTTCGTCGTAGTCAAACAGTTTCAGGAAACCGTTCTCGTCGTAGCCCTGCATCGGGATGATTTCGTCCTTGAACTTGCCTTCCACGGTCGCCTTGTGGGCGAGTTGGTGGGAGCGCACGCCAAAGGCGTCCTGCTGTTCGCGAGTAATGCCATGCATTTTGCCGAGCATTTCTGCGGTCAGGCCCATCATGCCCGAGGCTTTCGCCGCGTACAGGGACATGTGCGGGTTCGGATCGACACCGTGCATCATGCTCACATGACCCATATGCTCGACGCCGCCAACGACGAACACGTCACCGTTGCCGGTCATGATCGCTTGCGCGGCAGTGTGCAGCGCACTCATCGACGAGCCACACAGACGGCTGACGGTCTGGCCGGCCGAGGTGTGTGGAATCTGAGTCATCAGGGACGCCATGCGGGCGATGTTCCAGCCCTGCTCCAGGGTCTGGTTAACGCAGCCCCAGATCACGTCTTCGACTTCGCTCGGGTCGACCTTGACGTTGCGTTCCAGCAATTTGCTGATCAGGTGTGCCGACATGTCTTCGGCGCGGGTGTTGCGGTGCATGCCGCCCTTGGAGCGGCCCATCGGCGTACGACCGAAGTCGACAATCACGACGTCTCTAGGATTCAAGCTCATATACTTTCACTCTCGCTCTAGTGTGGGCGCTTAACCGAAGAAGCTCTGACCGTTCTTGGCCATTTCACGCAGCTTCGCGGTCGGGTGGTACAGCGCGCCCAAATCAGCGTACTGGTCAGCCAGGGCAACGAACTCTGCAACACCGATCGAATCGATGTAGCGCAGCGCACCGCCACGGAATGGAGGGAAACCAATACCGTAGACCAGACCCATGTCGGCTTCGGCGGCGGTTTCGACGATGCCGTCTTCCAGGCAGCGCACGGTTTCCAGGCACAGCGGGATCATCATCCAGTTGATGATGTCTTCGTCAGTGACTTCGAGCTGTTGGAAAACGATCGGCTTGAGCACTTCCAGCACCGACGGATCGGCGACTTTCTTCTGCTTGCCGCGCTTGTCGGTCTCGTAGGCGTAGAAACCCTTGCCATTTTTCTGGCCCAGGCGCTTGGCTTCATAGAGCACGTCGACGGCCGAACGGCGATCGTCCTTCATGCGATCCGGGAAGCCTTCAGCCATGACGTCACGACCATGGTGGCCGGTGTCGATGCCGACCACGTCCATCAGGTATGCCGGGCCCATTGGCCAGCCGAACTTCTCCATGACCTTGTCGATGCGGACGAAGTCCACGCCGGCGCTGACCAGCTTGGCGAAACCGCCGAAGTACGGGAACAGCACACGGTTGACCAGGAAGCCCGGGCAGTCGTTGACGACGATCGGGTTCTTGCCCATTTTCTTGGCGTAGGCAACGGTGGTGGCAACGGCCACTTCGCTGGACTTCTCGCCACGGATCACTTCAACCAGCGGCATCATGTGCACCGGGTTGAAGAAGTGCATGCCGACGAAGTTTTCCGGACGCTTGAGGGCTTTGGCCAGCAAGGTGATGGAAATGGTCGAGGTGTTGGACGCCAGAATGGTGTCCTCTTTGACCTTGTCTTCGACTTCGGCCAGAACGGCTTGCTTGACCTTCGGGTTCTCGACCACGGCTTCGACCACCAGATCGACGTGACCGAAATCGCCGTAGGACAGGGTCGGACGAATGCCGTTGAGCACTTCGGCCATCTTCGCCGGGGTCATGCGACCTTTATCAACGCGGCCAACCAGCAGCTTGGCGGCTTCGGCCAGACCTTGCTCGATACCGTGCTCGTTGATGTCCTTCATCAGGATCGGCGTGCCTTTGGAGGCCGACTGATAAGCGATACCGCCACCCATGATGCCGGCGCCCAATACGGCGGCCTGCTTCACTTCCTTGGCGATTTCGTCGTAGGCCTTGGCCTTTTTCTTCAGCTCCTGATCGTTCAGGAACAGACCGATCAAGCTCTGTGCGGCAGATGTCTTGGCCAGTTTGACGAAACCGGCGGCTTCGACTTCCAGGGCCTTGTCACGACCGAAGTTCGCGGCTTTCTGGATGGTCTTGATCGCTTCGACCGGCGCTGGGTAGTTCGGGCCCGCTTGGCCGGCCACGAAACCTTTGGCGGTTTCGAACGACATCATTTGTTCGATGGCGTTGAGCTTGAGCTTTTCGAGCTTCGGCTGACGCTTGGCCTTGTAGTCAAACGTACCGGAGATGGCGCCTTTGATCAGGTTCAGCGCCGCTTCGTGCAACTTCTGCGAGTCGACCACCGCGTCGACGGCACCGACTTTCAGTGCGTCTTCAGCGCGGTTTTCCTTACCGGCGGCAATCCATTCGATGGCGTTGTCGGCACCGATGATGCGCGGCAGGCGCACGGTACCACCGAAGCCTGGGTAGATGCCCAGCTTGACTTCCGGCAGACCGATTTTGGCGGTGCTGGCCATGACGCGGAAATCCGCCGCCAGGCACATTTCCAGACCGCCACCCAGTGCGATGCCATTGATCGCGGCAACAGTCGGGACGTTGAGGTCTTCGAAATCGCTGAAAATCTTGTTGGCTTCGAGGTTGCCAGCAACAAGCTCGGCATCCGGCAGCTTGAAGTTGTCGACGAATTCGGTGATGTCGGCGCCGACGATGAATACGTCCTTGCCACTGCTGACGATCACACCCTTGATCGAAGCATCTGCCTTGATGGTGTCTACAGCCTGACGCAGCTCGTTCAGGGTAAGACGGTTGAACTTGTTGACGGACTCACCCTTGAGGTCGAACTTCAGTTCGACGATGCCACTTTCAAGAGCCTTAACCGTGATGGCTTTACCTTCGTAAATCATCAACTGATCTCCACGATATGGAAGCTGAACAGTACACGTCGGACGCAGGCGGCTGGCTCGGCAGGGACGTTTATCGTCAATGCTAACGCCAACTCACCCGGCACACCCGCCAACGCGATAGTCGGGATTCTGTAGGAGCAGTCTGTAATACAAACGCTCAATTCATACGCCCGTTTGATTTGGGTGTGTCACCTTCACGGAATTTCCGGCAATTGTCAATCGCCCAAAATACTGGTTGAAACGCGACTTTCCGGTCACTTCCGTACCACGAAGCCCTGCAACATGCGGATGCATGTGAGGCCATTCATAGAATCAATAGTTAGAAAAGTCGCCCTAATTCGCGGCAACCTGTGTTTAACAGGCTACGCTGGCGTGACCCTGAAGAAAAAATTTGAAGGCTTTGACGAATGCCCAGCGTAAGATCTGTGCCACAAAGAATTACCGGCCTGCCTGGCCAACCCCAGCCCGATGATGATGTCGGGCTTTTTATTGCCTTCCGTAACAGATCGGGGTTCAGGCGAGCGCCTTGAGCGTAGCGTCGATCTGTTGCAGAACCTCGGCTTCGCCCTTCTCGCCCCAATACAGGGCAATCATTTGCTTGTCTGCCTCGACCTTGTAGACGTTGGCAGGCAGTTTTTCGAAATGATTCAGAAGCACTCCATCCTCGCAGACTTCCTGCCACTGATTGACCCACACACCCGGCGCCTTCTGCCAATAGCTCCAGCACGCTGGCTGAGTGCCACGGCGCGGTCGGTGGTACTGGGCGCAAGGGCTTGGCGGCTCCTGGCTCAGCCAGTGCGGCCACTCCTGGGGCGCCAATTGCATGGCAAGGCCGATGCGCCGCGCCTCCATGCGCAGGGCCATGCGACCGCTCTGGACACGAGACGGTCGCAACCAGGCCAGCGGGCTCAGCACCACCAGCAGGATTGACACCACTATCCAGACCGTCATATCTGTACTCCCGATTCTTGATGAGCCCATTGGGTCACGTTGAAACCAATGCGCTTGAAACCAGCCATACTTACCAATATTGCAATCCTCAGGAGGAGCACCTCATGCCCTACCACCATATTCTGGTCGCTGTAGATCTAACCGAAGAGTGCGATCCTGTAATCCACCGCGCCCGCGAACTTTCGGTGAGCAATGGCGCAAAGCTGTCCCTGGTGCATATCGTCGAGCCGATGGCCATGGCCTTTGGCGGCGACGTGCCGATGGACCTTTCCCAGTTGCAACAGCAACAGTTCGATCAGGCCAAGGAGCGCCTTGAGCGATTGATCCTGAAATACCCGGAGCTCTCCAAGGAATACAGCCACTTGACCTACGGCCAGCCGCGACAGGAGATTCACCATCTCGCCAAGGAGCAAACGTGCGACCTGATCGTGGTGGGCAGTCATGGCCGGCATGGCCTGGCACTGTTGCTCGGCTCCACTGCCAATGACGTGCTGCACGGCGCGCCTTGCGATGTACTTGCCGTGCGCCTGCAAAAAAGCTGACAACAAGCAACAATAAACCCCTTACGAAAAGCCCGGCATTCACACGAGTGAAGCCGGGCTTTTTTATAGCCGGATCAATCAGGCATCCAGTTCGGCCCAGCGCTCGACCATCACGTCGAGTTCAGCCTGTAACTGCTCAAGCTGAGCGATCACTGCAGCCGTCTCGGCAGGAGGACGCTGATAGAAGCCGGCGTCCGCCATCTGCGCTTCAACCACTGCGATCTGCTGCTCCATGGCTTCGATCTGGCCAGGCAAGGCTTCCAGCTCACGCTGCAACTTGTAGCTGAGTTTCTTTTTCGCCACCGGCGCTGGCGTTTCCACTGCAGCAACCGGCGCAGGTTCGGCCGTCACGACAGCCGAATTCAGGTCGGCCTTGCCGGACTTGCTCTCGGTCACACCCAGCAGGCGCGGCGAGCCGCCCTGACGCAGCCAGTCCTGATAACCACCGACGTATTCGCGAACCTTGCCTTCACCTTCGAAGACCAGGGTGCTGGTGACCACGTTGTCGAGGAATGCCCGGTCGTGGCTGACCATCAGCACAGTGCCGTTGAAGGTCAGCAGGACCTCTTCCAGCAGTTCGAGGGTTTCCACGTCGAGGTCGTTGGTCGGTTCGTCGAGCACCAGCAGGTTCGCCGGTTTGCTGAACAGTTTGGCCAGCAGCAGACGCGCACGCTCACCACCGGACAACGCCTTGACCGGCGTGCGGGCACGCTGCGGGCTGAACAGGAAGTCGCCGAGGTAGCTCAGCACGTGACGGCTCTGGCCATCGATATCGATGAAGTCGCGACCTTCAGCGACGTTGTCGATCACGGTCTTTTCCAGGTCCAACTGATGGCGCAACTGGTCGAAATAGGCCACGTCGATGCGCGTCCCCTCTTCCACTGTGCCGCTGGTCGGTTGCAGACCGTTGAGCATCAGCTTCAACAGCGTGGTCTTGCCGGTACCGTTGGCGCCGAGCAGACCGATGCGGTCGCCGCGCTGCAGGACCATCGAGAAATCCTTGATCAGGAACGGGCCGCCCGGGTGAGCGAAACTCACGTTCTCGAGCACCATCACCTGCTTGCCGGACTTGTCGGCGGTATCGAGCTGAATGTTGGCCTTGCCGGTACGCTCGCGACGCTCGCTACGCTCGACGCGCAGGGCTTTCAGTGCACGGACACGGCCTTCGTTACGGGTACGACGCGCCTTGATGCCCTGGCGGATCCAGACTTCTTCCTGGGCCAGTTTTTTATCGAACAGCGCGTTGGCGGTTTCTTCAGCGGCCAGTGTGGCCTCTTTGTGCACGAGGAAGCTGGCATAATCGCCGTTCCAGTCGATCAAGCCGCCGCGATCCAGTTCCAGGATACGGGTTGCAAGGTTCTGCAGGAATGAACGGTCGTGCGTGATGAACAGTACGGCGCCCTGGAAATCCTTCAGCGCTTCTTCAAGCCAGGCGATGGCACCGATGTCCAGGTGGTTGGTCGGTTCGTCGAGCAGCAGCAGGTCCGGTTCGGAAACCAGCGCCTGAGCCAACAGGACGCGACGACGCCAGCCGCCGGACAATTCGGCGAGGGTCTTGTCGGCAGGCAACTGCAGACGGCTCAAGGTGCTGTCGACCAGTTGCTGCAAGCGCCAGCCATCTCGGGCTTCGAGGTCGTGCTGGACGTGCATCAGCTTGTCCAGATCGGCGTCAGTGACGATGTTCTGGCTCAGATGGTGATATTCGGCAAGCAACGCACCAACGCCGTCGAGGCCTTCGGCGACCACGTCGAACACGGTCCGCTCGTCGGCTACCGGCAATTCTTGCGGCAATTCACCAATCTTGAGGCCAGGTGCGCGCCAAACGGAGCCATCGTCGGGCTTCTGGTCGCCCTTGACGAGCTTCATCATGCTGGACTTGCCAGTGCCGTTGCGGCCGATGATGCACACCCGCTCACCACGGGCGATCTGCCAGGACACCTTGTCCAACAACGGCATAGCGCCGAAAGCAAGGGACACATCGCTGAATTTGAGCAGGGTCATGAGCTTCTCCAAAAACCGGGCGCGCATTCTACCTGACTTGAGGCTACAGAAGGCCGGCAATTTCAATGTCGAAGCACTCTGCACAACAATTGTTGCGAACTTATGCTGGCATGTCGGCAAAGCTTTCACCCGCTGCTGGCAAAAGGCTAAGCTACATATAATTAGGTGCCGGTCTTACCAGCACTTGTCATGATTTTTCTGCCCGGATGTCTCATGCGCAGTCGCCTTTTCAGTCTTTTTTCGTGTTTGCTTCTTACAGCCGCTGCCGTTCAATCCGCCCAGGCGGTAGACCTGTCTACCCAACGCCAGTATTACGACGAAGCCAAGCGTGCCTTGGCCAAGGGCGATTCCGGCCCTTATTTCCGTTATAGCCAGGCGCTCAGCGATTATCCGCTGACCCCCTACCTGGCTTATGACGAACTGACCGCGCGGCTGAAAACCGCAAACAATGCCGAAATCGAGAACTTCCTCGCCGAACACGGCGACCTGCCACAAGCCAACTGGATGAAATTGCGCTGGTTGCGCTGGCTGGCCGAACGCGGCGATTGGGAAACGTTCGTCAAATATTATGACCCCAAGCTCAATTTCACCGAACTGGACTGCCTGAACGCGCAGTATCAGATCAGCCATAACCGTAAGACCGAAGGTTACGCCAACGCCGACAAACTCTGGCTGAGCGGCAAAACCCGGCCCGAGGCATGCGATGCAGTGTTCGGCATGTGGGCCGCCGATGGTCAACTGACTGAACAGAAACGCTGGGAACGCACCAAGCTCGCCGCCCAGGCCGGCAACTACCCGCTGGCCAACAGCCTGATCAATGGCCTGACGACCCTCGCCCCGCGCGGTCGCCTGCTGGTGGATGTGGCGCAGAAACCCGAACTGCTGAATCAGCCCTCGCGCTTTACCCCGGCCGATGAGCCGATGTCCGACATCGTCAGCCTTGGCCTGCGCCGCCTGGCCCGTCAGGATCCGGACAGGGCCATGGCCCTGCTCGACGGCTACGCCAGCAGCATGCACTTCTCCCGGGACGAAAAAGTCGCGATCGCCCGGGAAATCGGGCTGACCCTCGCTCGACGTTTCGACAGTCGCGCGCTGGACGTGATGACCAAATACGACCCGGAGCTGCGGGACAACACCGTTTCGGAATGGCGTTTGCGCCTGCTGTTGCGTCTGGCCCGCTGGGACGATGCCTATCAGTTGACCCGCCGCCTGCCTCAGGACCTGGCCACCACCAACCGTTGGCGTTATTGGCAGGCTCGCACCCTGGAGTTGGCGCAGCCACAGAATCCGCAAGCGCAAACGCTTTACAAGGGCCTGGCTCGCGAACGCGACTTCTACGGTTTCCTGGCGGCCGACCGTTCGCAATCACCTTATTCGCTGATCAACAAACCGCTGGTGCTCAGCCAGGCGCTGATCAACAAGGTGCGCAATACCCCCGGTGTGCGCCGCGCGCTGGAATTCCATGCACGCGGGCAGATCGTCGACGGCCGACGCGAGTGGTACCACGTCAGCCGGCACTTCAGCCGTGATGAAATGGTTGCCCAGGCGAAACTGGCTTACGACCTGAAATGGTATTTCCCGGCGATCCGCACCATCAGTCAGGCGCAGTACTGGGACGACCTGGACATCCGCTTCCCGATGGCTCACCGCGATACCCTGGTGCGTGAAGCCAAGGTCCGTGGCCTGCACTCGAGCTGGGTGTTCGCGATCACTCGCCAGGAAAGCGCCTTCATGGACGACGCCCGTTCCGGCGTTGGCGCCAGCGGCCTGATGCAACTGATGCCCGGCACCGCCAAGGAAACCGCGCGCAAGTTCAGCATTCCCCTGGCCTCGCCGCAGCAAGTGCTCGATCCGGACAAGAATATCCAGCTCGGCGCCGCTTATCTGAGCCAGGTCCATAGCCAGTTCAACGGCAACCGCGTGCTCGCCTCCGCTGCCTACAACGCCGGCCCCGGCCGCGTGCGTCAATGGCTGCGCGGCGCCGACCACCTGAGCTTCGATGTGTGGGTGGAAAGCATCCCGTTCGACGAAACCCGCCAGTACGTGCAGAACGTGCTGTCGTATTCGGTGATCTACGGCCAGAAGCTCAATTCACCGCAGCCGCTGGTGGATTGGCATGAACGTTACTTTGACGATCAATGAGCCTGCTTTGAAACGCTGACAAAAATGCCCGCATCGATTGATGCGGGCTTTTTTTATGGTGCTCGACTTGGTCGGTTACTTATTCGGTTACTTGGTCGGCTGGGGCATGGAGCCCATCACTAAACTGCAACGCAGCCAATCGCGCATACAACGCATTGCTCGCAATCAACTCCTGATGCGTCCCCACCGCCACCAGTTTCCCTTGGTCCATCACCGCGATTCGGTCAGCGTTTTTCACTGTCGCCAGTCGATGGGCGATGACCAGTGTGGTGCGGTTTTTCATCAGGCTGGGCAGGGCTTGCTGGATCAGGTGCTCGCTCTGGGCGTCGAGGGCGCTGGTGGCTTCGTCGAGCAGCAGGATCGGCGCGTCCACCAGCAGCGCCCGGGCGATCGCCAGGCGTTGGCGTTGACCGCCAGACAAACCGAGACCCGCGTCGCCGAGGTGGGTCTGGTAGCCGTTGGGCATTTGCTCGATGAAGTCGTGGGCGTAGGCAATTTTGGCGGCTTCCTGGACCTGGGCCAAAGTCGCCGTCGGGTGGCCGTAGCGAATGTTCTCTTCGATGCTGCCGAAGAACAGCGCCGGGGTTTGCGAGACGAGGGCGAAGCAGCGACGCAGGTCCAGAGGGTCGAGTTGGGTCAGCGGCACACCGTCCAGCAGGATGCGTCCTTCAGCGGGGTCGTAAAAGCGCAACAGCAGGTCATACACCGTCGATTTGCCGGCACCTGACGGCCCGACCAGAGCGAGCGTTTCGCCGGCATTGATCGTCAGACTCAAACCATCGACGGCATAGCTCTCAGGACGCGACGGGTAGGAAAAGCGCACATCTTGCAGCGCCAGATCGCCCTTCACCCGTTCAGGCAGGGTCACCAACCCATGGGTCGGTGGCTGGATGATGTTTTCCGAACGCAACAGCTCGGCAATCCGCTCCGCCGCCCCTGCTGCTCGCTGCAGTTCGCCGATCACTTCACTCAATGTGCCGAAGGCGCCACCGACGATCAGGCTGTAAAAGACGAACGCTGCCAACTCACCCGCGGAAATCCGCCCGGCAATGACGTCCATTCCGCCGACCCAGAGCATCACCCCGACCGCGCCCAACACCAGCAGGATCACCAGGGTGATCAACCAGGCTCGCTGGAAAATGCGTTTGCGGGCGGTACTGAAAGCCTCTTCCACGGTCGCGGCAAAACGCTGCTCGTCCTGCACCTGATGGTTGTAGGCCTGCACGGTTTTGATCTGACTCAGGGTTTCGGAAACATAACTGCCGATATCGGCAACCCGATCCTGGCTCTGGCGCGACAGGGTGCGTACCCGGCGGCCAAAGATCAGGATCGGCGCAACCACCAACGGCAACGCGACCACTACGATGCTGGTCAGCTTGGGGTTGGTGATAAACAACAAGACAATCCCGCCGATCACCATCAGCCCGTTGCGCAGGAACAGCGATAGCGAAGAGCCGATCACCGATTGCAGCAGCGTGGTGTCGGCAGTCAGTCGTGACTGGATCTCGGAGCTGCGGTTGTCTTCATAAAAGCCCGGATGCAGATAGACCAGGTGATTGAACACCCGACGGCGGATGTCCGCGACAACGCGCTCGCCGATCCACGACACCAGGTAAAAGCGCACAAAAGTGCCGATCGCCAGACCGATCACCAGCAACATGAACAGGCCGATGGATTGATTGAGCAAATGCGTGGACTGGGTCATGAAACCCTGATCCACCAACAGGCGAATCCCCTGCCCCATGGACAAGGTGATGCCGGCAGTGACAATTAACGCCAGCAAGGCGCCTAAGGCCGGCCAGCGATAAGGCGTGATGAAACGGCTGGCCAGGCGAATGGCGCGGCGGTGACGGGCAGAGAGCATGAAGATCATCCGATGATGCAACCAATGGGTTTTGACCCGATCAAGCCTACACCGGTCAATCGGCTTGAACGCTGTAAATCACAATGAGTAACGTTAATTATGACCACCAAGACTAGTGGCTAGAGGTTATTGGTCTAAAGTCCGGGTGGAAACATCAGGGTATTTCTGATGGACTGAAGATGCCGACCTGAAAGATCGCAGGGAATTGTCACAGCCCGGTCACCTGGCGGTTTTACAGTAAGCGCACAACCTGATGAGGAGACAGGCCATGTCCTTGCAAAACAGCAGCGATGACAAGATTCAAGTGATCCGCACACAGCCAGACCAGTCTCTGGGTTGCTCGATTATCGATGAGGATGGGCGTGAAGTACCGATCACTGAAAGCATGATCCAGGACGCTTGTCGCGAACTGGAAAAGCGATTGGTCAAGCCTGCCGAACAAAAGTGATATAGCCACCGTCTTCTTGACCCGGCCCTGTTGGCCGGGTTTTTTATGGGTGCCTGTTTTGTGTGGCTTTGTAGGGATCCGGTCAGTTTTCTAGGCCGAGGTTGCGCCTAAGGCCACCACGATCTGCTGCAACGCCGGCGAATCCCCTTCAATTCGCACTTTCAACCCATCGATCTCACGCCGCAGCGGGTAATGCTTGCGCAGCGCATCGAACGCCGCACGCTGTTCACTCACATTGCCTACGAGGCTGCGACGGAAATCCGCGTCGTCACGGCGCGGGTCGTACACGCCACGGCACAACATCGCCAGCGCCCAGGCCGGATCGGTATCAGTATTCAACGTAACAGCCGACAGCCATGGCGCTGGCAGCAAATCGTTCAGGCTGACCTGTTCCGGTTGCCCAAGAAATTTGCAAAACGCCTGATAGATCTGCGCCGTCCCACGCTGTTTGCCGTCGAGGCTGTAGCCGGCAATGTGCGGCGTCGCGATGACACACAACTCCGCCAGCGCTACATCGACTTCAGGCTCAGCCTCCCAGACATCCAGCACCGCTTGCAGATCTTCACGTTGCAACAGCACCTGACGCAGGGCAGCGTTGTCGATCACCGGGCCACGACTTGCGTTGATCAGCCAGGTGCCGGGTTTGAGTTGGTTTAAACGGTTTTTATCGAACAGATGCCAGGTTGCCTGAGGGCCTTGCTTGTCTAGCGGCGTGTGCAGGCTGACGACATCGCATTGCTCGATGATCTGCTCGAGACTGACGTAATCGCCCCCTTCAGCGGCTTGCCGTGGCGGATCGCAAACCAGCACATTCCAGCCCAGGCCTTGCAGAACCTTGACCAGCCGCCCGCCCACCTCGCCGGCGCCGACCACGCCGTAAGTGCGCTGAGCCAGGTCGACCCCTTCGATTTCGGCCAGGGTCAACAGACTGCCCAGCACGTAATCGACCACACCCCGGGCATTGCAGCCTGGCGCGCTGGACCAGGTGATGCCGGCCTGCTGAAAGTAGTCCAGGTCCAGATGATCGGTGCCGATGGTGCACGTGCCGACAAAGCGCACTTTGCTGCCTTCGAGCAATGCACGGTTGACGTTGGTCACTGAGCGCACCAGCAGTACATCAGCCTGCTCGACGGTGGCGCGGTCGATGGAACGTCCCGGCACTCGGCGGATTTCACCGAAACCTTCGAAGAAGGCATCGAGCAACGGGATATTTTCGTCGGCAACAATCAACATGGCAGGCTCCTTTGGCGGACCGGCAGTTTAGGCGCAGATGGAGGTGATGGGCCAGCAGGTATTAAGCACCTTAGTCGCCCCCCTGTGGCGAGGGAGCTTGCTCCCGTCCGGCTGCAAAGCAGTCGCAAAGACTGATGCCGCGGTGTGTCTGAAGGAACTGGACAGCTGCTTTTGGGGCTGCTGCGCAGCCCAGCGGGAGCAAGCTCCCTCGCCACAGGGAGTGGGGGATGCCTGCAAAACCGATTACAAATCCGCAACACAGGATTTTTCCTGACCATTGCGTCAAGGCGTAGAATGCGCCGCCTCGCGCATCAAAATCCTTTGGACGTTTCGCCTTGAATTCCGTGACTGACCCCACCGCCGCTATTTCCCTCAACCGCCCGGCCCGGGTTCGCCTGGAGCTGAAAAACCTGCTCGGCCTGGCGTTGCCGATCATGATCGCGCAACTGGCGACCACCGCCATGGGCTTCGTCGATGCGGTGATGGCGGGACGGGTCGGGCCTCGCGATCTTGCGGCCGTCGCGCTGGGCAACTCGATCTGGGTGCCGGTGTTTCTGTTGATGACCGGTACGCTGCTGGCCACCACCCCGAAAGTCGCTCAGCGCTTCGGTGCCGGCACTCACAGCGAGATTGGCCCGATCGTGCGTCAGGCCTTGTGGTTGGCGCTGGTGGTGGGTTTGATGGCGACCGGCCTACTGTTCAGCGCCGAACCGATCCTGCATTTCATGAAGGTCGATCCCGAGCTGATCGGCCCGTGCATGCAGTACCTGCACGGCATCGCCAGCGGCCTGCCCGCCGTCGCGTTCTATCACGTATTGCGCTGTTTCAGTGATGGCCTGGGTCGCACGCGTCCGGCCATGGTCCTTGGTTTGTGCGGGCTGGCGCTGAACATTCCGCTCAATTACATTTTCATCTATGGCCACTTTGGTGTGCCGGCGATGGGCGGTGTCGGCTGCGGCTGGGCCACGGCAATCGTGATGTGGGTGATGGCGCTGGGGATGGCCGGCTGGGAACGCTGGGCACCGGCCTATCAGTCGAGCCAGTTGTTCAGCCGTTTCGACTGGCCCCAGTGGGCGGTGATCAAACGCTTGCTGGGCATCGGCCTGCCGATCGGCATCGCCGTTTTCGCCGAGTCGAGCATCTTTGCGGTGATCGCCCTGCTGATCGGCAGCCTCGGCGCCACGGTGGTCGCCGGGCACCAGATCGCCCTGAATTTCAGCTCACTGGTGTTCATGATCCCCTACTCCCTGGGCATGGCCGTGACCGTGCGGGTCGGCCAGGCACTGGGCCGCGAAGAACCACGCGAAGCACGCTTCGCCGCCGGAGTCGGCATGGGCACGGCACTGGCTTATGCGTGTATTTCCGCAAGCATGATGCTGTTGCTGCGTGAACCCATCGCCGCGATCTACACCGCCGACCCGACGGTGATTCACGTGGCCGCGATGCTGATTGTGTACTCGGCGCTGTTCCAGTTTTCCGATGCGATCCAGGTGACGGCGGCCGGTGCACTGCGCGGCTATCAAGACACGCGAGTGACGATGATCCTGACGCTGTTCGCTTATTGGGGCATCGGTTTGCCGGTGGGTTACGCCTTGGGCCTGACCGATTGGTTCGGCGCGCCGAGCGGCCCGAGCGGGCTGTGGCAGGGTTTGATCGTCGGTTTGAGTTGCGCGGCGCTGATGCTGTCGATCCGCCTGGCGCGCAGCGCACGCAAGCGGATCCGCATCAGCCGTTCGGCCGGTTAAGCGAGCGCAAAAAAAGGGCCTGCACATGCAGGCCTTTTTTGTGCCCGTTAAGCGAGCTTCTTGCGGATCCAGTACAGGTAGGTGCCTGCCTCTTCGTGCTGCGCCACCAACTCGTGGTCGAGGAACACGCAGAACTTGGGAATGTCGCGACGGGTCGACGGGTCAGTGGCGATCACCTTCAGCAGGCCGCCAGGCACCAGGTCACGGATGTGCTGGTGCAGCATCATCACCGGTTCCGGGCAATTGAGGCCGGTGGCATCGAGGGTGCCGTCAACCGGCGTATCGATCATTTCACTCATGGTTTACTCCTGAAACTTGCCGGCATTGTCGCGCATTGCCGGGTGTTCGGTCACCTATGGGAGCGGGACCGTATGAATCAGCGGGATTTCGGTTTTTTCACGTCAAGCCGGCGCAAATGGCAGGTCACTTCTTCACGGTCGTGATACAGCTGCTTGCAGCCGATTTCAACCCGAATGCCCCGCGCCTTGAACCCCTCGGCAATACGCTCCAGCAAGCGCTTCACTTCGGCATAACGCTGTTTCATCGGCAGCTTGAGGTTGACCACCGCTTCCCGGCAATGCCCCTCGCCAATCCATTCTTCCAGCATCGCCGCGTTGCGCGCCGGCTTCTCGACGATGTCGCAGACCATCCAGTCCACCGGCTGTTTGGGCTTGAAGGTGAAACCGTCGGCCATCAAGTGCTGCACCAGACCGGTGTCCATCAGGCTTTCGGCCATCGGGCCGTTGTCGATGGCGGTCACCAGCATGCCGCGGTTGACCAGTTGCCAGGTCCAGCCGCCAGGGGCGGCGCCGAGGTCGACACCGGTCATGTCGCTGTGCAGACGCTCATCCCACTGGTCGCGGGGAATGAAGTGATGCCAGGCCTCTTCCAGCTTCAACGTCGAACGGCTCGGCGCTTCACGGGGGAACTTCAGGCGCGGAATGCCCATCGGCCACATCGCCGAGTTGTTCGACTCCGCCAGCCCCATGAACACTTCGCGGCCGCTCTTGAAGGTCAGCAGCAGACGCGGCTTGTTGGGGTCTTCCACCAGTTTGCCGGCCGCCATCAACGCCTTGCGCAGGTGCACTTCAAACTTCTTGCAGAAGTTCGACAGCTCTTTGCCATCGTTGGTGTCGACCATTTCCAGCCACAGGCTGCCGCACAGTGGGAAGTCCGCCATGTGGGCGAGGATCACGCTGATGCGGTCGGTTTCCGGCAGATCAATAAAGATCCCACGGGCCCACTGGCGCGGGAAGATCAGGTCGGCGAAACGCTGGCCACGCATCAGGCGTTCGGCACCGTCTTCTTCGGTGCAGATGAATTCGGCATAGGCGCTGGCGGTTTTGGCCTTGGCATAACCGGCCACGTTCAGCCGCGCGGCATGTTCGGAAATCTCGGAACAGACTTCGCCTTCGAAGCCCGGTCGGCAATGCATAAAGAGGGTGTTCATTCTTACTCCTGGGCAGTTGGCGGAAAAATTGCGCCACTGCGCGATGCCCAGGCTTGCGTTGAAGCAAAGCCTGTCACGAAAACCGGCGCATGATAGCCGAGTTCGGAACCTTGGACTTGCCCTTAGGGTCCAGTTATTAGCCTTAAGCACCAAACAGGACTAGGTTTAAACCTCTGCCCGTCCCTCAGTCCGTAGCCGTGCGGACTTAAAGGAGTCATTTCAATGCCGTCCCTCGATAGCCTGAAAACCCTTAAAACCTTACAAGTCGACGACAAGACCTACCACTATTTCAGCCTGCGCGAAGCCGCCAAGAGCCTGGGTGACCTCGACAAGCTGCCCATGTCGTTGAAAGTGCTGCTGGAAAACCTGCTGCGCTGGGAGGACGAGAAAACCGTCACCGGCGCCGACCTCAAGGCGATTGCCGCCTGGCTCAAGGAGCGTCGCTCCGACCGCGAAATCCAATACCGCCCCGCGCGGGTATTGATGCAGGACTTTACCGGCGTCCCCGCCGTGGTCGACTTGGCCGCCATGCGCGCCGCCATGGCCAAGGCCGGTGGCGACCCACAGCGCATCAATCCGCTGTCGCCGGTGGACCTGGTGATCGACCACTCGGTGATGGTCGACAAGTTCGCCAGCTCAAGCGCCTTCGAACAGAACGTCGACATCGAAATGCAGCGCAACCACGAGCGGTACGCCTTCCTGCGCTGGGGTCAGAGCGCCTTCGCCAACTTCAGCGTGGTGCCGCCGGGCACCGGTATCTGTCACCAGGTCAACCTTGAATACCTAGGACGCACGGTCTGGACCAAGGATGAGGACGGCCGCACCTATGCTTTCCCCGACACCCTGGTCGGCACTGACTCCCACACCACCATGATCAACGGCCTCGGCGTACTCGGCTGGGGCGTCGGCGGGATCGAAGCGGAAGCGGCGATGCTGGGCCAACCGGTGTCGATGCTGATTCCGGAAGTGATCGGCTTCAAACTCACTGGCAAGCTCAAGGAAGGCATCACCGCCACCGACCTGGTGCTGACCGTCACCCAGATGCTGCGCAAGAAAGGCGTGGTCGGCAAATTCGTCGAGTTCTACGGCGACGGCCTCGCCGACCTGCCGCTGGCCGACCGCGCGACCATTGCGAACATGGCTCCGGAATACGGCGCCACCTGCGGCTTCTTCCCGGTGGACGAGGTGACACTGGAGTACCTGCGCCTGTCCGGCCGCACCTCGGAAACCGTGAAACTGGTGGAGGCCTACAGCAAGACCCAGGGCCTGTGGCGCCTGCCCGGCAAAGAGCCGGTGTTCACCGACAGCCTGGCCCTGGACATGGGCAGCGTCGAGGCCAGCCTCGCCGGACCGAAACGCCCACAAGACCGCGTCTCGTTGCCGAATGTGGCGCAAGCGTTCACTGACTTTCTCGGCCTGCAAATCAAACCGACCAGCAAGGAAGAAGGTCGCCTCGAAAGTGAGGGCGGCGGTGGCGTCGCGGTAGGCAACGCCGATCTGATCGGTGAAGCGGACTACGCCCACGAAGGCCATACGCATCGGCTGAAAAACGGTGCGGTGGTGATTGCCGCGATCACCTCCTGCACCAACACCTCCAATCCCAGTGTGATGATGGCAGCCGGACTGGTGGCGAAAAAAGCCGTGGAAAAAGGCCTCAAGCGCAAACCCTGGGTCAAGAGTTCCCTGGCCCCCGGTTCGAAAGTGGTCACCGACTATTACAAGGCAGCCGGTCTGACCCAATACCTCGACCAACTCGGTTTTGCCCTGGTCGGTTATGGCTGCACCACCTGCATCGGCAACTCCGGGCCGTTGCCGGAGCCGATTGAAAAAGCCATCCAGAAAGCCGACCTGACCGTCGCCTCGGTGCTGTCGGGCAACCGCAACTTCGAAGGCCGCGTGCATCCGCTGGTGAAAACCAACTGGCTGGCCTCCCCGCCCCTGGTCGTCGCCTACGCGCTGGCCGGCACGGTGCGCATCGACATCAGCAGCGAGCCCTTGGGAAACGACAAGGACGGCCACCCGGTTTACCTGCGAGACATCTGGCCGAGCACCAAGGAAATCGCCGACGCGGTAACTCAGGTGAACACCGCAATGTTCCACAAGGAGTACGCCGAAGTGTTCGCCGGTGACGAGCAGTGGCAAGCCATCGAAGTGCCGCAGGCAGCGACTTATGTCTGGAACAACGATTCGACGTATATCCAGCACCCGCCCTTCTTCGATGACATTGGCGGCCCTGCGCCGGTGGTCAAGGATGTCGAAGGGGCGAAAATCCTCGCACTGCTCGGCGATTCGGTAACCACCGACCACATCTCCCCCGCCGGCAACATCAAGACCGACAGCCCTGCCGGCCGTTACCTGCGCGAACAAGGGGTGGAACCACGGGACTTCAACTCCTACGGCTCGCGTCGCGGTAACCACGAAGTGATGATGCGCGGCACCTTCGCCAACATCCGCATTCGCAACGAAATGCTCGGTGGTGAAGAAGGCGGCAACACGATTTACATTCCGACCGGGGAAAAACTGCCGATCTACGACGCGGCCATGCGTTACCAGGCATCGGGCACGCCGCTGGTGGTGATCGCCGGGCAAGAATACGGCACTGGATCGAGCCGTGACTGGGCGGCCAAGGGCACCAACCTGCTGGGGGTCAAAGCCGTCATCGCAGAAAGCTTCGAGCGGATTCACCGTTCAAATCTGGTGGGCATGGGCGTGTTGCCGCTGCAGTTCAAGCTGGATCAGAACCGCAAGAGCCTGAACCTCACTGGCAAGGAAACCCTGGACATTCTTGGCCTGACGGGCGTCGAACTGACTCCGCGGATGAACCTGACGCTGGTCATCACCCGTGAAGACGGCAGCCAGGAGAAGGTCGAGGTATTGTGCCGGATCGATACCCTGAACGAAGTGGAGTACTTCAAGGCCGGAGGGATTTTGCATTACGTGTTGCGGCAGTTGATTGCCTCGTAACGCCTCCGCCGACAACGACACCGCCTTCGGGCGGTGTTTTTGTTTGGGCGGTGTATGTCTCTATAATTGCGCGCCCCAAGAAAACAGGCACCTCCGCCCTCAAGGACTTCAAATGATCGCTCTGCCATGGATCTATCTGGCACTTCTCTCGCTCGGCTACAGCCTGGCTTTGATCTACGGCCATCTCGGCTGGCTGGCTGCCATTTCTTTCGGGTTACTGCTGATCGCCGGTTTCGCCGTTCGCCAACAACAGATCCCCCTCGGCCGCTACCTCGGCCACGGCTTGTTCATCGTCCTGGCGGTGGCGCTGGCGACACACTGGCTTCCCGGTTTCTACAACGGTCGCGCTATCGATCCCCTGCGTTTCACCGACGATGCCGTGCGGTTCGCCATGTACCTGAATCAGGACAAACCCCTGATCGGCTTCTGGCTGTTACTGGTCTGCCCATGGATTGTCGGCCGGCGCTCCCTGCGCCTGTCGGTGTATGCCACCGCCCTCGCCCTGACCGTGAGTGCCGTACTGGCTCTGGGTGGTGCGCTATTGCTGGGGGTGATCAGTTGGGCACCGAAATGGCCGGATCAGGCCTGGCTGTGGATGCTGAACAATCTGTTGCTGGTGACGCTGGTGGAAGAAGCGCTGTTTCGCGGCTACATCCAGGGCGGTCTGAGCCGGCAGTTTAAACACCTGCCTTATGGTGAAAGCCTCGCGCTGGTGCTCGCATCATTGCTATTTGGCCTCGTTCATCTGGGCGCTGGCTGGCAATGGGTGTTGCTGGCCAGCCTGGCCGGTGTCGGCTATGGCCTGGCCTACCGGTTCGGTGGGCTGGGTGCGGCCATCGCCACCCATTTTGGTTTGAATCTGCTGCATTTCGGCTTGTTCACGTATCCGATGCTCGCGGGATGATGACGCAGCGGTCGTTTTGCGACGCGTTACTGATTTATTGAAAAAAAACTTCAATAAATGCCCAACGATGCCGATACACCATCAAAGCCTTGCGGATTGAAAAAGCCATGCGTAACAACCAGCCCATTACACAACGCGAACGGACCTTCCCGGCGCAGCAACGGTTGATTTCCACCACCGATGCCAAGGGCATGATCACCTACTGCAACGATGCTTTCGTCGAAATCAGCGGGTTTTCACGTGAGGAACTGATCCGTGCGCCGCATAACCTGGTTCGTCATCCCGACGTCCCGTCTGCGGTGTTCGCGCACATGTGGGGCACACTGAAACAAGGCTTGCCATGGATGGGCATTGTCAAGAATCGCTGCAAGACCGGTGACCACTACTGGGTTAACGCCTATGTCACACCGGTGTTCGAAGGCAATCAGGTGATCGGTTACGAGTCGGTGCGGGTCAAGCCCACCGCCGAGCAGATCCGCCGTGCCGAAGCGCTCTACCAACGCATCAATCAGGGCAAGTCAGCTGTTCCTCAAAGGGATAAGTGGTTGCCGGTGCTTCAGGACTGGCTGCCGTTCATTCTGGTCAGCCAGTTGAGCTTCATGATCGGCGCCACCCTGACGTCGCAATGGGGCTTCGCCCTCGCCGCCGGTCTTTCGGTGCCGTTGGGCTTGATGGGCTTGAGCTGGCAACAGCGCGGCATCAAGCGCTTGCTGCGCCTGGCCGAACAGACCACGTCCGACCCGCTGATCGCGCAGATGTACACCGACAGCCGCGGTGCCCAGGCACGCTTGGAAATGTCCATTCTCAGCCAGGAAGCTCGCCTGAAAACCTGCCTGACGCGCCTGCAAGACACCGCCGAGCATCTGAACGAACAAGCGAAACAGTCCGACACCCTGGCTCACAACAGCTCCACCGGCCTGGAACGTCAGCGCGTCGAGACCGAGCAAGTGGCGACCGCCGTCAATCAGATGGCCGCTACCACTCAGGAAGTCGCCAGTCACGTGCAGCGCACCGCCGACGCCACTCAGGAAGCCAATCGCCTGACCGGTCGCGGTCGCGACATCGCAGGTGAAACCCGCGAAGCCATTCAACGCCTGTCGGTGGTGGTCGGTGAAACCGGTCTGACGGTCACTCAACTGGCCAAGGACAGCGACGAAATCGGTGGCGTGGTCGATGTGATCAAAGGCATTGCCGATCAGACCAACCTGCTCGCCTTGAACGCTGCGATCGAAGCCGCGCGTGCCGGTGAGATGGGCCGTGGTTTTGCGGTGGTGGCCGACGAAGTGCGCCAATTGGCGCAGCGCACCAGCGAATCCACCGGGCAGATCCACGCCCTGATCGCCAAGCTGCAACAAACCGCCAGCACGGCGGTGCAAACCATGGAGGCCGGCCATCGCCAGGCTGAAGAAGGTGTGGCGCGGGTATTGGAAGCGGATCAGGCGCTGGTGGGCATCAGCGAAGCGGTAGCCCACATCACCGACATGACCACCCAGATCGCTGCCGCGACCGAAGAGCAAAGTTCGGTGGCCGAAGAAATCAGCCGCAACATCAGCAACATCTCGCAACTGGCTGATCAGACCTCGGAACAGGCACAGAACTCGGCGCTACTGAGTGAAGAACTGACCAAGACGGCGAATACCCAGTATTCGTTGGTGGAGCGGTTTAACCGCTGATCGTGGTCGAAAAACAAAAAACCCGGACAGCGAAAGCTTCCGGGTTTTTTATCGTCATTCTGAAAGGTCTGGTGCCGCGAGACCGCCGCCTCAGATTACACATCTATGCGCCCCTGCCTACAACCGGCCCAGAATCCCCCGACTTGTCCACCTCAGAGTCCGACTCTATTGTTTGCCGGTAAAAACTCAATCACTTAAGCTGGTCAGCATGAATACATCTCCTTCGGAGGCTCCGATGGCCACCACTAGAAAGATCGGCAAGCCCGACAAAAAGGTCGTTCGCGATGAACTGACGTTCCTTGATGTTCAGCAAGCCGCGCGTGATGGGCAAAAAGCGTTCGATAAATTTGTGATCACTGGCAAGCTACCTATTAGAAAGTAGCCATGGATGCCAGCTGTCAAAATCTCTGCACTTTTTGAACAAATAAACAACTGGCAAAACTTCGCCGCACACTTTTACAACTACAAAGTGTGCGGCGAACTGCCGACTATTTTCGGGCGAGACGAACGGCTCGACCTCAGCGATATGCACCACATCCACCTGGCAAGCACTCAAGCGATTCAAGCCCGATGGGCAAAAATCGACCGCCAGTATTATCGAACCGCTCTGGTTGAAGATCCTGACAATGACTTCTGGCTGATCTATGCCTTTGACGCCTTTCGGGATGAATACCTTTTGCTGACTGTCACCGGCCCTGATGCCCATAACCGAAGTGAGTGGGGTTCATTCCTGCGCACCGTGCATTGTGAAATCGTTGGGCCTTGGGTAGTGGGTAAAGTCATCTTTCCCGACCTGGACGACTGTTGATTCAAATGACGGACCAGACCTCGGAACAGGCACAAAACTCGGCGCTGCTGAGTGAGGAACTAACCAAGACCGCGAATACCCGGTATTCGTTGGTGGAGCGGTTTAACCGCTGACAACAAAGTCAAAAGATCGCAGGCTGCGCCAGCTCCTACATTTGAACGGCGTACACCCTGTAGGAGCTGACGAAGGCTCGGGCCGCGTTCGGACGATCTTTTGATCTTGCTTCTCACAAAAACCCGGCGACCTTCTTCGCTGTCGCGTCCAAATGCTGCTCATGCGTAAACCCTGAAGCCTTCAACGGCTTCAAATCATGATCCCCCGCCGCCAGCCAGAACACCTCGATACCCGGCGCCAACGTATAAGCCTCAACGGCCTCACGATTGCCCAGCGCATCGCGCTCACCCTGCACAATCAACGTCCGTGTCTTTAGCGCAGCCAAGTGCTCAACCCGAGGTTTCTCCGGTTTGCCGACGGCATAAAACGGATAACCGAGGCACACCAGCGCATCCGTTTCCAGCTCATCGGCCAAAAGACTGGCCATCCGCCCGCCCATGGACTTGCCGCCAATGGCCAGACGCCCAGTGACATGGCGTCGCACCACGGCGTACACCTCGCGCCAGCATTCCAGCAGTTTCGGCACCGGGTTCGGTGGGCGCTTGCCGCCGTCCAGTCGCCGCTGGGCCATGTACGGAAACTCGAAGCGCAGCACGTTGACGCCTTGCGTGGCAAGGCGCGCAGCCATGTCGCTCATCCAGCCGCTGTCCATCGGCGCACCGGCGCCATGGGCGAGAATCAGTGTCGCCGAGGCCGGCACCGAGGCGGCATTCCACAACCATCCGTGATCCCGCACGCACTGCGCCCATTGATCCCCGTCAATACTGGCCTTGTGCTGTTTGTCCATGCTTGCCTCGCTTTTAGTCTGCCTATAACTCCAGGCGAAGGGAGCGTCTGCCTTGCGCGGCTTACTCGCAAAGACGGGCCCTCACTTCGGCTGAACCGTGGATGGGGAACCATGAACACTTCTATCAGTACCGCCTACAACTACAAGGTGGTCCGCCAATTCGCCATTATGACGGTGGTGTGGGGCATCGTCGGCATGGGGCTCGGGGTTTTTCTCGCCGCCCAGTTGGTCTGGCCCGAACTCAACTTCAATCTGCCATGGACCAGTTTCGGCCGGTTGCGCCCGCTGCACACCAACGCGGTGATCTTCGCCTTCGGCGGCTGTGCGTTGTTCGCCAGTTCGTTCTACTCGGTACAGCGTACCTGCCAGACTCGATTGTTTGCGCCGAAAATCGCCGCGTTCTGCTTCTGGGGCTGGCAACTGGTGATCCTGTTGGCGGCGATCAGCCTGCCGCTGGGTTACACCAGCTCCAAGGAATACGCCGAACTGGAATGGCCGATCGACATCCTGATCACCATCGTCTGGGTGGCTTACGCCATCGTGTTCTTCGGCACGATCATGCAGCGCAAGACCAAGCACATCTATGTCGGTAACTGGTTCTTCGGTGGATTCATCATCACCGTGGCAATCCTGCACATCGTCAACAACCTGGAATTGCCGGTGAGTCTGACCAAGTCCTACTCGCTGTACTCCGGTGCGACCGATGCCATGGTGCAGTGGTGGTACGGCCACAACGCCGTAGGCTTTTTCCTCACCGCAGGTTTCCTCGGGATGATGTACTACTTCGTGCCGAAACAGGCCGAACGCCCGGTGTATTCCTATCGCTTGTCGATCGTGCACTTCTGGGCGCTGATCACCCTGTACATCTGGGCCGGTCCCCACCACTTGCACTACACCGCGCTGCCGGACTGGGCACAATCGCTGGGCATGGTGATGTCGCTGATCCTGCTGGCGCCCAGCTGGGGCGGGATGATCAACGGCATGATGACCCTGTCGGGTGCCTGGCATAAGTTGCGCAGCGACCCGATCCTGCGCTTCCTCGTGGTGTCCCTGGCGTTCTACGGCATGTCGACCTTCGAAGGGCCGATGATGGCGATCAAGACGGTCAACGCCCTCTCCCACTACACCGACTGGACCATCGGCCACGTTCACGCCGGCGCGCTCGGCTGGGTGGCGATGATTTCCATCGGTGCGCTGTATCACATGATCCCGAAAGTCTTCGGCCGCGAGCAGATGCACAGCATCGGCCTGATCAACGCGCACTTCTGGCTCGCTACCATCGGCACCGTGCTGTACATCGCCTCGATGTGGGTCAACGGCATCGCCCAGGGCCTGATGTGGCGCGCAGTCAACGAGGACGGCACGCTGACCTACTCCTTCGTCGAAACCCTGGTGGCCAGCCATCCTGGCTTCATCGTGCGACTGGTCGGCGGCGCGATCTTCCTCAGCGGCATGCTGCTGATGGCTTACAACACCTGGCGCACCGTGCGGGCCTCGCAGCCTGCCGAAGCCGTCGCTGCCGCGCAGATCGCCTGAGGAGTCCGCCATGAAACACGAAACAATCGAGAAAAACGTCGGCCTGCTGATGTTGCTGATGGTATTCGCCGTGAGCATCGGCGGCCTGACCCAGATCGTCCCGCTGTTCTTCCAAGACGTGACCAACAAACCGGTGGAAGGCATGAAGCCCTACACCGCGCTGCAACTGGAAGGTCGCGACATTTACATCCGCGAAGGCTGCGTCGGTTGCCACTCGCAGATGATCCGCCCGTTCCGCGCCGAAACCGAACGCTACGGCCATTACTCGGTGGCCGGGGAAAGCGTGTGGGATCACCCGTTCCTCTGGGGCTCCAAGCGCACCGGGCCGGACCTGGCGCGAGTCGGCGGGCGCTACTCCGAAGACTGGCACCGCGCGCACTTGTACAACCCGCGCAACGTGGTGCCGGAATCGAAGATGCCGGCGTATCCATGGCTGGTGGCCAACCCGCTCGACAGCAGCCACACCGAAACCAAGATCCGCGCCATGCGCACCCTCGGCGTGCCGTACACCGACGAAGACATCGCAGGCTCAGTCGCTTCGCTCAAGGGCAAGACCGAGATGGACGCGCTGGTTGCCTACCTGCAAGTGCTCGGCACTGCCATCAAGAGCAAGAGGTGAGTCATGGTCATTGATATGAGCACAGGCCTGATCCGTGGCCTCGGCACAGTCGTGGTGTTCGTGGCCTTCGTCGGCCTGACACTGTGGGTGTTCAACAGCAAGCGCAATCCGCAATTCGCCGAAGCGCGCCTGCTGCCGTTCGCTGACGAGCCGCAACCCGAAACTACCCAAGAATCTGCAACAACAAGGAGCGCCCGGCCATGACCACCTTCTGGAGTGCGTGGATCTGCGTACTGACCATCGGCAGCCTGATCGGCCTGACCTGGCTGCTGATCGGCACCCGCCGGGGCGAAACCAAGGGCAGCGTCGACCAGACCATGGGCCACAGCTTCGACGGCATCGAGGAGTACGACAACCCGCTGCCGCAGTGGTGGTTCATGCTGTTCGCCGGCACCCTGGTGTTCTCGGTCGGCTACCTGATTCTTTATCCGGGCCTGGGCAACTGGAAAGGCATATTGCCCGGTTATGAAAACGGCTGGACCGGCGTGCACGAATGGGAAAAGGAGATGAGCAAGGCGGACGCCAGATTCGGGCCGATCTTCGCCAAATTCGCCGCAATGCCGGTGGAAGAAGTAGCGAAAGACCCGCAGGCGCTGAAAATGGGTGGCCGCCTGTTCGCCTCCAACTGCTCGGTGTGCCACGGCTCGGATGCCAAGGGCGCGTTCGGTTTTCCCAACCTGGCTGACAGCGATTGGCGCTGGGGCGGCAATGCCGAGACCATCAAGACCACCATCATGGGCGGTCGCATGGCGGCCATGCCGGCCTGGGGGGAAATCCTCGGTGAAGCTGGCGTGAAAAACGTCGCCGCGTACGTGCGTCACGAATTGGCCGGCCTGCCGCTACCAGCCGACAGTGGCGCCGATGTGCAAGCCGGACAGCAACTGTTCAGCACCACCTGCGTAGCCTGTCATGGGGCAAACGGCCAGGGCACTGAAGCCATGGGCGCGCCGAATCTGACGCACCCGGCCGGTTTTATCTACGGTACCAGCCTGGCGCAACTGCAACAGACTATTCGCCATGGCCGCCAGGGCCATATGCCGGCGCAAAACGAACTGCTGGGCAACGACAAGGTGCAATTGCTGGCCGCTTATGTGTACAGCTTGTCCCACGGAGTCGGCACCGAGCGTTTGCAGGCACAAGGCAAAAGCGAATAATTTTTGACCGCTCTGCTGCCGCATTCTGCGGAATGCGGCAGTTCCCTGCCTCTTTGCGACCCATTGTCGCACCCTGCCGTTCCCCTTCCTTTCGGTTCACCAGATTCGGGTCTAAGCTTCCTCGGTGCGGACTGGCATGAGCCGGTTCCAGGTCGATTTTACCCGATGTGTTCGACGATTCTGTTCGATGACAGGCCGCAAAGGCTGGTAGATACCGGCTGTCGCGCAAATTGCCGTCTGTCCCTCGATCGTTGCGTTTGAACACACCCCGTTACATCTGACTTGAACCCCTCGCCTTTTTCATCCGCTGCGACATTTTGTCAGAGGGCAATTTTGTCCTTACGCGGCGCATGGAAAGGCCGCAGAATCAGGTTTTGAAAGCATTGACCCAGGTCATGGCGCGTTGCAATGACCCCCCGCTTTCTCCATACTTGCGGCCGATTTTTACTCCTAATAAAACACCCAAACCGTGGAACCTTAGAATGAGCACAGCAATCAGTCCGACTGCTTATAATTATAAGGTAGTCCGCCAGTTCGCCATCATGACGGTGGTCTGGGGGATCCTTGGCATGGGGCTTGGTGTCTTCATCGCCTCACAGCTCGTATGGCCGGAATTGAACTTCGGTCTGCCGTGGACGACTTTTGGACGCTTACGCCCGTTGCACACCAACCTGGTGATTTTCGCCTTCGGTGGTTGTGCTCTGTTTGCCACTTCTTATTACGTCGTGCAGCGAACCTGCCAAACGCGACTGATCTCCGACAGCCTCGCGGCCTTCACCTTCTGGGGTTGGCAAGCGGTGATCGTCGGCGCGATCGTGACCTTGCCGATGGGTTTCACCACCACCAAGGAATACGCGGAACTGGAATGGCCCCTGGCTATTCTGCTGGCTATCGTCTGGGTCACCTACGGTCTGGTGTTCTTCGGCACCATCGTCAAGCGCAAGACCAAGCACATCTATGTCGGTAACTGGTTCTACGGTGCCTTCATCGTCGTGACCGCGATGCTGCACATCGTCAACCACATGTCGCTGCCGGTCAGCCTGTTCAAGTCCTACTCGGCCTACTCGGGTGCGACCGACGCGATGATCCAGTGGTGGTACGGCCACAACGCCGTGGGCTTCTTCCTGACCACCGGCTTCCTGGGGATGATGTACTACTTCGTGCCGAAACAGGCCGAGCGTCCGATCTACTCCTATCGCCTGTCGATCGTGCACTTCTGGGCGCTGATCACCCTGTACATCTGGGCCGGCCCCCACCACCTGCACTACACCGCACTGCCGGACTGGGCTCAGTCTTTGGGCATGGCGATGTCGATCATCCTGCTGGCTCCGAGCTGGGGCGGCATGATCAACGGCATGATGACCCTGTCGGGCGCCTGGCATAAGCTGCGCACCGACCCGATCCTGCGCTTCCTCGTGGTATCGCTGGCGTTCTACGGCATGTCGACCTTCGAAGGCCCGATGATGGCCATCAAGACCGTCAACTCGCTCTCGCACTACACCGACTGGACCATCGGCCACGTACACGCCGGCGCCTTGGGCTGGGTAGCGATGATCTCGATCGGCGCCATCTACCACATGATCCCGAAACTGTTCGGCCGTGCACAAATGCACAGCACCGGTCTGATCAACGCGCACTTCTGGCTCGCGACCATCGGTACCGTACTGTACATCGCTTCGATGTGGGTCAACGGCATCACCCAGGGCCTGATGTGGCGTGCAATCAACGACGACGGCACCCTCACCTACTCGTTCGTGGAAGCGCTGCAAGCCAGCCACCCTGGTTTCATCGTTCGTGCCCTGGGCGGCGCGTTCTTTGCCAGCGGCATGCTGTTGATGGCCTACAACGTGTTCCGTACCGTTCGTGCCTCGGACCCGGCTGAAGCTGAAGCCGCCGCCAAGATTGCTGTAGTTGGAGCTCACTGATGAAGCATGAAGCAGTCGAGAAGAATATTGGCCTGCTGGCCTTCTTCATGGTTATCGCCGTCAGCATCGGCGGCCTGACCCAGATCGTTCCGCTGTTTTTCCAGGACGTTACCAACAAGCCGGTCGAGGGCATGAAGCCTCGTACCGCCCTTGAACTGGAAGGCCGCGACATCTACATCGCCAACGGTTGTGTCGGCTGCCACTCGCAGATGATCCGCCCGTTCCGTGCTGAAACCGAACGCTACGGCCACTACTCGGTCGCCGGTGAAAGCGTCTGGGATCACCCGTTCCTGTGGGGTTCCAAGCGTACCGGTCCGGACCTGGCCCGTGTCGGCGGTCGTTACTCCGATGACTGGCAGCGTGCGCACTTGTACAACCCGCGCAACGTGGTGCCCGAGTCGAAAATGCCGGCCTACCCGTTCCTCGTGGAAAACAAGCTCGACGGCAAAGACACCGCCAAGAAAATGGAAGTCTTGCGCACGCTCGGCGTCCCTTACACCGACGAAGACATCGCCGGCGCCAAGGATGCCGTGAAGGGCAAAACCGAAATGGACGCGCTGGTGGCCTATCTGCAAGGCCTGGGCACCATCATCAAAAGCAAACGGTGATTTAGATGGATATCGGGATGATTCGTGGCCTGGGCACCGTTGTCGTGATGGTGGCCTTCATCGGTCTGGCGTTGTGGGTATTCAGCCCCAAGCGCAAGTCGGAGTTTGAAGACGCGACCTTGCTGCCTTTCGCGGATGATCCCGAAGCCATCAAGCACGTCGAGCAAGCTTCTAGGAGTAACAAAGAATGACTACGTTCTGGAGTCTGTACGTCACAGTCCTCAGTCTCGGCACCATCTTCGCCCTGACCTGGCTGCTGCTGTCCACCCGCAAGGGCCAGCGCGCCGAGCAGACCGACGAGACGGTCGGCCACTCCTTCGACGGGATCGAGGAGTACGACAACCCACTGCCGAAATGGTGGTTCATGCTGTTCGTGGGCACCATCATCTTCGCCCTTGGCTATCTGGTCCTGTACCCGGGCCTGGGTAACTGGAAAGGCCTGTTGCCAGGTTACAACTACCTGGATAACGAGAAGCAGACCGCGTTCGCCAACGGCCAGACCGGCTGGACCGGCGTCCACGAGTGGGAAAAGGAAATGGCCAGGTCGGACGCCAAGTTCGGCCCGATCTTCGCCAAGTTCGCTTCCATGCCAATCGAAGAAGTCGCCAAGGACCCGCAAGCCCTGAAGATGGGTGGCCGCCTGTTCGCCTCCAACTGCTCGGTCTGCCACGGTTCCGACGCCAAAGGCGCTTATGGCTTCCCTAACCTGACCGACGCCGACTGGCGCTGGGGCGGTGAAGCGGCAACCATCAAGACCACCATCATGGGCGGCCGTCACGCCGTGATGCCGGCCTGGGCCGAAGTGATCGGCGAACAAGGCGTCAGCGACGTTGCCGCTTACGTGCTGACCAGCCTCGATGGCCGCAAACTGCCGGAAGGCGCCAAGGCTGACCCGGTTGCCGGCCAGAAGCTGTTCGCTGCCAACTGCGTGGCTTGCCACGGTCCGGAAGGCAAAGGCACCCCGGCCATGGGCGCCCCTAACCTGACTCACCCGGCAGCGTTCATCTACGGTTCGAGCTTCGCTCAACTGCAGCAGACCATCCGTTACGGCCGTCAGGGCCAGATGCCTGCGCAGGAACAGCTGCAAGGCAACGACAAGGTTCACCTGCTGGCCGCTTACGTCTACAGCCTCTCTCACGGTGAGAAAGCGCCGGTGGCAGACGCCCAGTAAGGCAAACGCTCGATGCAACAAAAAAGGCCCCGCCAGTGATCTGGCGGGGCCTTTTTCATGGGCGACTGGCGAAAATTGATTTCACCGGCACTTTCGCTACAGGCTTGCGGTTTTGCCACTGGTTGTTTTCGACCAGATCGACCTGCAGTTGCTTGCGATCCGCGGAAAAACTGGCAATCAGATAGGTCTCCTGGGAAGCGCTGCCACTGAGGAAAACGGGCACGTTCCCCCTATAGGACATGGAACCGCCGTTTTCATGAAGATGACCGGCGAATATGGCCGTCACCTCATATTTTGCGATCATGTCCCTGAAACGACTTTCCTGACTCCAGTCACCCTGCCAGTCATAGGGTTTATGCATGTTGATAATGATCGCATAACCTTGGACCCGGGCGGTTCGCAAATCATTTTCAAGCCAATCCAGTGCAGCGGTAATATTAAAAGTCGTAGGATTCAGGGGATGGGAAATTTTGGTTGCATAAGTCGGCTCATTATTAAGCTGGACCAGATGAACCTCCCCTATGTTTTTGGAATAGGCAAGACTACCCGAATACGTCTTATCGAACAAAAAACCCGTAACCTTCAAATCGAAGTTATCTACCTTGTCGGCATGATGCTCTTGATATTCGACAATACTGCCCGCCGCACAACTATTAGTAAAACAATCATCGACATTGTTCTGATAGTCATGATTACCCAAGCCGTACAGATAGTCTTTATTAAAGTATTTCTGCAGCGTCGAACGGATATACGAGCGCTGCCAGCCATGACCAAACGCCGTCATGTCACCGTTGATCATCAACGGCACTTGCGACTGACCGCCCATTTTGCTTCTGAAATCCGCAATACTCGCGAACTGGGTCTCCACCAGCCATTTGGCACGCTGTTCAAACTCTTTGTCGGATTCATATTCCTCACTGTCCGTTTTATCCGTCCACGGATACTGCGGATCAGACGCGAACACCATATGAATAGGTGTACCTTCATTTGAATGTGCGATAGATGCCAGCGACAGGATCCACATGCATGCGAATAACTTCGCACCTTTTACAATGTTCATAGAATTCCATTTCCGTAATATTAGATAGACACGCCGTTATTGAATAACTGCATACCAGAACAACTTATTCCAGAAAATAGAAAACCGCAAACATCAAACAGTGGGCAATTCAGTTAATATATTTCCGACTTACTTATAACAACTGACGGCGTTGCTTTCGCCAGGAGCGTAGGCCCCCCCGTACAGGGAAACGTAATGCGCGCCTGGCTGAAGCGCCACCGCGTCCTACCGCCTTCGATGCCAGGATTTTGCCGGTCGATGCCACCGTAGCGCTCGAATGAGCTCACCGCCCCCTCAAAACCGTCCATAATTCACAAGTCAATTGATTCAAGTCATTACACTGTCAGTTGATTTCCACCAACGTGACCAAAGGTCGCACCCTTGAGTTAGAGCTACAGGCGTATCATTGCGCCACTGCAACACCTCTTTTTGACCGCGGTCGGCACGTACTGACCGAGGCATTTTTCCACTGCCGTGGGATGCAATGATGAGCAATCAGATTCCGGTACACGACGTCACTCCACCTGCCAAGAACGCGAACAACAGCGTCGACCTCTACGCCTCTCGAGAAAAGATCTACACCCGCGCCTTCACCGGCCTGTTCCGCAACCTGCGGATGACGGGTGGTGCCGCACTGTTTCTGCTGTATTTCGGCACGGTGTGGCTGAGTTGGGGCGGTCATCAGGCCGTCTGGTGGAACCTGCCGGAGCGTAAGTTCTTCATTTTTGGCGCGACCTTCTGGCCCCAGGACTTCATCCTGCTCTCGGGCATTCTGATCATCAGCGCCTTCGGCCTGTTCTTCATTACCGTGTATGCCGGTCGGGTCTGGTGCGGCTACACCTGCCCGCAAAGCGTCTGGACCTGGATCTTCATGTGGTGCGAAAAGGTCACCGAAGGCGACCGCAACCAGCGCATCAAGCTCGACAAGGCGCCGATGAGCGCCAACAAATTCCTGCGCAAATTCAGCAAGCACACGATGTGGCTGCTGATCGGCTTCGTGACCGGCATGACCTTCGTCGGCTACTTCTCGCCGATTCGTGAACTGGTGATCGACTTCTTCACCGGTGAAGCCGATGGCTGGTCGTATTTCTGGGTCGGTTTCTTCACCCTCGCCACCTACGGCAACGCCGGCTGGCTACGCGAACAGGTGTGCATTTACATGTGTCCGTACGCCCGCTTCCAGAGCGTGATGTTCGACAAGGACACGCTGATCGTCTCCTACGACCCGCGCCGTGGCGAAAGCCGTGGCCCGCGCAAGAAAGGCATCGACTACAAGGCTCAGGGCCTGGGCGATTGCATCGACTGCACCATGTGCGTCCAGGTCTGCCCCACCGGCATCGACATCCGCGACGGCCTGCAAATCGAATGCATCGGCTGTGCGGCCTGCATCGACGCCTGCGACAGCATCATGGACAAGATGGATTACCCACGCGGCCTGATCAGCTACACCACTGAGCACAACCTGTCGGGGCAAAAAACCCATAAACTGCGCCCTCGCCTGATCGGCTACGCCCTGGTGTTGCTGACCATGATCGCGTTGCTGGTGACCGCGTTCTTCATGCGCTCGCTGGTCGGTTTCGATGTCAGCAAAGACCGCGTGCTGTACCGTGAGAACGCCGAAGGCCGGATCGAAAACGTCTACAGCCTGAAGATCATGAACAAGGACCAGCGCGACCACACCTACGTGCTCGAAGCCACCGGCCTGCCGGACCTCAAGCTGCAAGGCAAGCGCGAGATCAAAGTCGCCGCCGGGGAAATTTTCAGCCAGCCGGTCGAGTTGTCCAGCTCGCCGGAGCAACTGCCGTCGAGCACCAACGAGGTGAAATTCATCCTCAAGGATGCCGATGACGCCAGCGTCCACGTTGAAGCCAAGAGCCGATTCATCGGCCCACAAATTCGTTGAGAGAAGTGATCATGCCCGCAGCAACTGCCGCAAGTCCTTGGTACAAGCACCTTTGGCCGTGGATCATCATCGCCATCCTGGCCTGCTCGGTGACCTTGACCCTGTCGATGGTGACCATCGCGGTGAACAACCCGGACAACCTGGTCAACGACAACTATTACGAGGCCGGCAAAGGCATCAACCGCTCCCTGGACCGTGAACTGCTGGCCCAGACCCTGCAACTGCGAGCCAGCGTGCACCTGGATGAGCTGACCGGCGAAGTCGACCTGCGCCTGAGCGGCAACAGCCAACCGAAAACCCTTGAGCTGAATCTGATTTCGCCGACCCAGCCGGAGAAGGATCGCAAGATCACCCTGGCCCGCAGTGAAACTGAACAGGGCCGCTACATTGGCCAGTTGAGCGACAAGGTTGAAGGCCGGCGTTTCGTTGAGTTGTTGGGTATGCAGGATGACAAGACCTGGCGCATGTTCGAAGAAGAACAGGTCAGCCATGCCAAGGATCTGCTGCTCGGTGATGAGCCGTTGCAAGGTGCCGAAGACCTGAAGAAATAGTCACAACGATCTCCTGTGGCGAGCGGGCTTGCCCGCGTTCGGTTGCGCAGCAGCCGCAAGTTGTCTACTCGATCTATCGAGAAGTTCGCGCTGACTGTCTTTGGGACCGCTGCGCGGTCCAACGGGGCAAGCCCCCTCGCCACAGAGGCCTTTGGGCCTGCCACAATGGTTTTCATGGCAACAAACATGACCAGTCCAACCCCCTGCTACCACTGCGCCCTGCCCGTCCCTGCCGGTAGCCGCTTCACCGCCGCTGTCCTCGGGGATACCCGCGAATTCTGCTGCCCGGGTTGCCAGGCGGTGGCCGAGGCCATCGTGGCCGGTGGGCTGGAAAGTTATTACCAGCATCGCAGCGAAGCCTCGGCCAACCCCGAAGCCTTGCCGGTGCAGTTGGTCGACGAGTTGGCGCTGTATGATCGCGCCGACGTGCAGCAACCCTTTGTCCGTCACGAAGGCGAACTCGCCGAAACCACTCTGTTGATGGAAGGCATCAGCTGCGCCGCCTGCGGCTGGCTGATCGAAAAGCATCTTCGCAGCCTGCCGGCGGTGGCCGAAGCACGCCTGAACCTGTCCAACCATCGCCTGCACGTGCGCTGGGCCGACGCGCAATTGCCGTTAAGCCAGGTGCTCAGCGAATTGCGCCACATCGGTTACGCCGCTCACCCTTATCAGGCCGACCGTGCCAGCGAACAACTGGCCAGCGAAAACCGTCTGGCCCTGCGCCAACTCGGGGTCGCCGGGTTGCTGTGGTTCCAGGCGATGATGGCGACCATGGCCACCTGGCCGGAATTCAACATTGACCTCAGCCCCGAACTGCACACCATCCTGCGTTGGGTCGCGTTGTTTCTCACCACGCCGATCGTGTTCTACAGCTGTGCGCCGTTCTTCAAAGGGGCGATGCGCGATCTGCGCACCCGGCACCTGACGATGGACGTCTCGGTGTCGCTCGCAATTGGCAGTGCCTATATCGCCGGGATCTGGACCTCGATCACCGGGGTCGGCGAGCTGTATTTCGATGCGGTGGGAATGTTTGCGCTGTTCCTGCTGGCTGGGCGCTACCTGGAACGCCGCGCCCGGGAACGAACCGCCGCCGCGACCGCACAACTGGTCAATCTGTTGCCCGCCTCCTGCCTGCGGCTGAGTGCCGACGGCCAGAGCGAGCGGATTCTGCTCAGCGAGCTGCGCGTGGGCGATCAGGTGCTGGTGCACCCCGGCGCGATCCTGCCGGCCGACGGCAAGATCCTCGACGGTCAGTCGAGCATTGACGAATCCCTGCTCACCGGCGAATACCTGCCGCAACCACGAACCCTGGGCGACGCCGTCACCGCTGGCACCTTGAACGTCGAGGGTGCGTTGACCGTGGAGGTCCTGGCGCTGGGTCAGGACACGCGCCTGTCGGCCATCGTCCGCCTGCTGGATCGCGCCCAGGCCGAAAAGCCACGGCTGGCGGAAATCGCCGACCGCGCCGCGCAATGGTTCTTGCTGCTGACGCTTATCGCAGTGGCCGCCATCGGCCTGCTCTGGTGGGAGCTGGATTCATCGCGAGCGTTCTGGATTGTCCTGGCGATGCTGGTTGCGACCTGCCCGTGCGCCTTGTCCCTGGCCACGCCGACCGCTCTCACCGCCGCCACCGGCACGCTGCACAAACTGGGGCTTTTGCTGACGCGCGGCCATGTACTGGAAGGCCTGAACCAGATCGACACGGTGATTTTCGACAAAACCGGCACCCTCACCGAAGGTCGGCTGGCCTTGCGTTCGATCCGGCCGCTTGGGGCACTGGCGAGCGATCAATGCCTGAGCCTCGCCGCCGCCCTGGAAAACCGTTCCGAACACCCGATCGCCCGGGCTTTTGGCCGCGCGCCGCTGGCCGCCGAAGAGGTCCACAGCACGCCGGGCCTGGGCCTTGAAGGCTTGGTCGGCGCGCAACGCCTGCGCATTGGCCAACCGGGTTTTGTCTGCGAGCTCAGCGGTGCTCAAGTGCCGATGATGCCCGATGAACCTGGCCAATGGCTGCTGCTCGGCGACAGCCAGGGACCACTGGCGTGGTTCGTCCTCGACGACCGTTTGCGCGCCGACGCCCCCGCTCTGCTGGCGGCCTGCAAGGCTCGCGGCTGGCGCACCTTGCTGCTGTCCGGCGACAGCTCGCCGATGGTCGCCAGCGTCGCCGCCGAACTGGGCATCGACGAGGCCCGTGGCGGTTTGCGTCCGGACGATAAATTGCAGGTGCTGAAACAACTGCACCAGGAAGGCCGCAAGGTGTTGATGCTCGGTGACGGGGTCAACGACGTGCCGGTGCTGGCCGCCGCCGACATCAGCGTGGCGATGGGCTCGGCCACCGATCTGGCAAAAACCAGTGCCGACGCGGTGTTGCTGTCGAACCGCCTCGACGCGCTGGTGCAAGCCTTCAGCCTGGCCCGTCGCACCCGTCGGGTCATCATCGAGAACTTGCTGTGGGCAGCGCTGTACAATGGCCTCATGTTGCCATTCGCCGCCCTCGGCTGGATCACTCCGGTGTGGGCCGCGGTCGGCATGTCCATCAGTTCGTTGACCGTGGTGTTGAATGCTTTGCGCCTGACTCGCCTGCCGAGCGCGCCAGCCACCAGCGCCACGCCAGAAACCCGCCCGCTGCCGGCCTGAGCCGCGCGGGCATGGAGTCCAGATGCCAGCTCTCTACGTGATGATCCCGGCCGCGCTGCTGATCGTGGCCATCGCTATCTACATCTTCTTCTGGGCGGTCGACAGCGGTCAGTACGACGACCTCGACGGCCCGGCCCACAGCATCCTGTTCGACGACCAGGACCCGAAGCACACGGCAGCGGTCGACGAGGCCAGCGGCCATCCGGCCAAACCCGACGACAAGGCGCCACCCCATGCTTGAGTTGGCGCCACTGCTGGTCTCTGCGCTGATCCTCGGCCTGCTCGGTGGCGGTCATTGCCTGGGCATGTGCGGCGGTTTGATGGGCGCATTGACCCTGGCGATCCCCAAGGAACAGCGCAGCCGACGCTTGCGCTTGTTGCTGGCCTACAACCTGGGGCGGATTCTCAGCTACGCCGCGGCCGGCCTGCTGATCGGCCTGGCTGGCTGGGCCGTGGCCAATAGCCCGGCGGCGATGTTCATGCGCATCCTCGCCGGATTGTTGCTGATCGCCATGGGGCTGTACCTGGCCGGTTGGTGGAGCGGCTTGACCCGCATCGAAAGCCTCGGTCGCGGCCTGTGGCGGCATATCCAGCCGGTGGCCAACACACTGTTGCCAGTGTCGAACCTGCCCCGCGCCTTGCTGCTCGGCGCGCTGTGGGGCTGGCTGCCGTGCGGGCTGGTTTACAGCACATTGCTGTGGTCGGCGAGTCAGGGGAATGCGCTGGACAGTGCGCTGCTGATGCTGGCGTTCGGGTTGGGCACCTGGCCGGTGCTGCTCGCCACAGGCCTGGCCGCCGAGCGGGTCACGGCGTTGTTGCGTAAACGCAGCGTGCGCATGACCGGCGGCTTGTTGGTGATGGTGTTCGGCATCTGGACCTTGCCGGGGCCGCATCAGCATTGGCTCATGGGGCATTAGCCCCCTCGCCACAAAAACTATCGCTATCGCCAATCACCGTTGATGCAAATCAAGATGCCGCAACGCCGCACCCCCTAGACTCGCCGACACTGCCAGCCTATCCGGGGGAATGCCCGCATGCTCGACGCCATTCGTTGGGACACAGATCTGATCCGCCGTTACGACCTGGCGGGGCCGCGCTACACCTCGTATCCGACGGCCGTGCAATTCGACAGCCAGGTCGGCACCTTCGACCTGTTTCATGCCCTGCGCGACAGCCGCAAGGCGCTGCGGCCGTTATCCCTGTATGTGCACGTGCCGTTCTGCGCGAACATCTGCTACTACTGCGCCTGCAACAAAGTCATCACCAAGGACCGAGGCCGCGCCCTGCCCTATTTGCAGCGCCTGGAACAGGAAATCCAGCTGATCGCCTGCCACCTCGACCCCATGCAAAAAGTCGAGCAACTGCATTTCGGCGGCGGCACACCGACCTTTCTCAGCCACGATGAACTGCGTCAGCTGATGGCCCGGCTGCGCAAGCATTTCAATCTGCTGGACGACGATTCCGGCGACTACGGCATCGAGATCGACCCGCGCGAGGCCGACTGGTCGACCATGGGCCTGCTCCGGGAACTGGGCTTCAACCGGGTCAGCATCGGCCTGCAAGACCTTGACCCGGCGGTACAGCGGGCGGTCAATCGCCTGCAAAGCCTGGAAGAAACCCGCGCGGTGATCGACGCCGCCCGGACTCTGCAATATCGCTCGATCAACATCGATCTGATCTACGGCCTGCCCAAGCAGACGCCCGAGAACTTCGCCCGCACCGTCGACGAAGTCATCAACCTGCAACCGGACCGGCTCTCGGTGTTCAACTACGCCCATCTGCCAGAGCGCTTCATGCCGCAACGGCGGATCAACAGCAACGATCTACCGGAACCGGCGCAGAAGCTGGAAATGCTCCAGCGCACCATCGAACAACTGACGGCCGCCGGTTACCGCTACATCGGCATGGACCACTTCGCCCTGCCCGATGATGAACTGGCGATTGCCCAGGAAGAGTCGACCTTGCAACGCAACTTCCAGGGCTACACCACCCACGGTCATTGCGATCTGATCGGTCTGGGGGTATCGGCCATCAGCCAGATCGGCGACCTGTACTGCCAGAACAGCAGCGACCTGACCCAGTACCAGAAAGCTTTGGCGTCCGCACAACTGGCCACCGCCCGTGGCCTGCTGTGCAATGCCGACGATCGCTTGCGCAGGGCGGTGATTCAGCAACTGATTTGCCATTTCAACCTGGAATTCGCGGAAATCGAGCAGGCCTTCAACATCGATTTTCGCGGTTACTTCGGCGAGCTCTGGCCACAGCTGCAGGACATGGCCAAGGACGGGTTGATCGAGCTCGACAATGAACGGATCACCGTACTCCCCGCAGGCCGACTGCTGGTGCGCTCGGTGTGCATGGTGTTCGATGCATACTTGGAACACACCAATCGCCAGCGCTTTTCACGAGTGATCTAATGCCTTGCGGTTAAATTGTCGCAGGCTGGCCCGAATGTCCTCCCGTGGGGTACCCTTACGGCTTATGTGTGTTTTTTCCCACAAGGATTAAAGAAATGTCCGAGCCAGTAAAACTGCGCGCTCATAACCAGGCCCATTGCAAGGATTGCAGCCTGGCCCCTCTCTGCCTGCCACTTTCTCTGAATCTGGAAGACATGGATGCGCTGGACGATATCGTCAAACGTGGTCGCCCGCTGAAAAAAGGCGAATTCCTGTTTCGCCAGGGCGACACGTTCGATTCCGTTTATGCAGTACGCTCCGGCGCCCTGAAGACCTTCAGCCTGAGCGATGGCGGCGAAGAACAACTCACCGGTTTCCATTTGCCGAGTGAATTGGTCGGCCTGTCGGGCATGGACACCGAAAAGCATCCGGTCTCGGCGCAAGCCCTGGAAACCACTTCGGTGTGCGAGATCCCGTTCGAGCGCCTCGACGAACTGGCCCTGCAACTGCCACAACTGCGCCGTCAGTTGATGCGCGTGATGAGCCGCGAGATTCGTGACGATCAGCAAATGATGTTGCTGCTGTCGAAGAAAACCGCCGACGAGCGCATCGCCACCTTCCTGGTCAACCTGTCGGCCCGTTTCCGCGCCCGGGGCTTCTCGGCCAATCAGTTCCGGTTGAGCATGTCGCGCAACGAAATCGGCAATTACCTGGGCCTGGCGGTGGAAACCGTGTCTCGGGTGTTCACCCGCTTCCAGCAAAACGAACTGATCGCCGCCGAAGGCAAGGAAGTGCACATCCTTGACCCGATCCAGCTCTGCGCCCTGGCCGGTGGCTCGATCGAAGGCTGATCCTCGCGACGGCGGCTGAGCGAAACGGTTCAGCCGCCGTTATACTGCGACGTTTGCAGCCCGCCAGGACACTTCGACGATGGTCATCGACTCCTTCGACATCAAATCCCTGATCCGCCCCGTGATCGACTTTCCCAAGCCGGGCGTGATCTTTCGCGACATCACCCCGCTGTTCCAGTCGCCCACGGCCCTGCGCCTGGTGATGGACAGCTTCGCCCATCGCTACGTCGAGGCCGACTTCACCCACATCGGCGCCATGGACGCGCGCGGGTTCCTGATCGGTTCGATATTGGCGTATCAGCTGAACAAGCCATTGGTGTTGTTCCGCAAGCAGGGCAAATTGCCTGCCGACGTGCTGGCCGAAGGTTACGCGACCGAATACGGCGAAGCCTTCCTCGAAGTCCACGCCGACAGCCTGTGCGAGGGGGATTCGGTGGTGCTGTTCGATGACCTGATCGCCACCGGCGGCACGCTGATTGCGGCGGCCAACCTGGTTCGGCGCATGGGCGCGCGGGTGCATGAAGCGGCGGCGATCATTGACTTGCCGGAGCTGGGTGGTTCGCAACGGCTGGAAGACATGGGGATTGCGACTTTCTGTCTGACGCAGTTTGCGTTGAGCGATAAGTAAGCGGCGTCTGGAAGGACGCCTTCGCGAGCCGCCAAGTTTTCAAAAGAAGATTTGCAGATCTTTTGATTTTGATACGGTTACAGCGAAATCGGCTTACGCCCGGCAAACGAATGCGCCAATGTCCCGCCATCCACCAGTTCCAGCTCGCCACCCAACGGCACGCCGTGGGCAATGCGCGAGGCGATCAGGCCCTTGTTGCTGAGCAACTGGGCGATGTAATGCGCCGTGGCCTCGCCTTCCACCGTCGGGTTGGTGGCGAGGATGACTTCGGTAAACGTGCCCGCCTCTTCGATCCGCGCCATCAGTTGTGGAATGCCGATGGCTTCCGGCCCCAACCCGTCCAGAGGCGACAGGTGGCCCTTGAGCACAAAGTAGCGACCGCGGAAACCGGTCTGCTCCACGGCGTAAACGTCCATCGGACCTTCCACCACACACAGCAAGGTGTCGTCGCGGCGTGAATCGGCGCATTGCGGGCACAGATCGTCTTCGGTCAGCGTGCGGCACAAACGGCAGTGGCCCACCCCTTCCATAGCCTGGCTCAGCGCCTGGGCCAGTCGCGAACCGCCGCTGCGATCGCGCTCAAGCAGTTGCAACGCCATGCGCTGGGCAGTTTTCTGACCCACACCCGGCAAAATTCGCAGGGCATCGATCAGTTGGCGAATCAAAGGGCTGAAGCTCATGGGGAAAAAGTCCGACATAACAACGAGACGCGGTTTATACCCGCGCCTCTGTTTAGCGTCAAATAGCAGCGCCAATTACTCAGTCGGCGCCACCCGCACCACCAGTTTGCCAAAGTTGCGTCCTTCCAGCAGGCCAATAAATGCCTCGGGCGCGTTCTCCAGGCCGTCGACCACGTCTTCACGGAATTTCACCTTGCCGTCACGCACCCAAGGCGCCATGGCGCTGATGAACTCTGGCTGACGGTCGCCGTAGTCGTCGAACACAATAAACCCCTGAATCCGCACGCGCTTGGTCAGCAGCGTGCGCTGCAATTGTGGCAAGCGATCCGGCCCGCTCGGGGCTTCATGGGCATTGTAGGAAGCGATCAGACCACAAAGAGGAATCCGCGCCTTGGGGTTGAGCAGCGGCAACACCGCATCGAACACCTTGCCACCGACGTTTTCAAAGTAGATGTCGACGCCTTTGAAGCAGGCCAGCGCCAACTCGTCGGCGAAGTCCGGGCGCTTGTGGTCGATGCAGGCATCGAAGCCCAACTCCTCGACCACGTAGCGACATTTTTCCGCACCACCGGCCACGCCGACCACCCGCAGGCCTTTGAGCTTCGCCACCTGGCCGACCACCGAACCCACCGCGCCGGACGCGGCCGCCACTACCAGGGTTTCGCCCTCTTTGGGTTGGCCGATGTCCATCAGCCCCATGTAGGCGGTCATGCCGGGCATGCCCAGCACCCCCAGCGCCATCGATGGACTTGGCAGCCCGGACGGGACCGGAATGATGTTGCGCCCGTCGCTGATGCTGTGGCTCTGCCATCCCGTGGCGCCGACCACCAGATCGCCCTCCTGGAATTTCGGATTCAGCGAACGCTCGACACGACTGACAGCCCCACCGGTCATTACCTCGCCGATTTCTACCGGTGCCGCGTAGGACGGCGCGTCGCTCATACGACCGCGCATGTAGGGATCCAGCGACAGATACAGCGTCTTGAGCAGCACCTGACCGTCGGCCAGATCCGGCAACGCTACCCGTTCCAGGCGGAAATTCTCCGGTGTCGGCGCGCCCACCGGGCGAGACACCAGGACGATTCGTTGGTTGAGGGTCAATGCTTGTGGCATGTGAGCGTCTCCTTGATCGATGAATTTCGGCGGTATAAGTAGCAGACCGTTGTGGGGATGGCGCGTTCGATGTTTCTACTTTTCACTGTGGCGAAGGAGCTTGCTCCCGCTGGGGCGCGTAGCGGCCCCCCTCTCTACCTGAAAAGAGGGGGACTGCTGCGCAGTCCAACGGGAGCAAGCTCCCTCGCCACAGGGATGGGCAAAAACCAGCCAGAAACAAAAATGCCAGGCGCGATGCCTGGCATTTTTTAACCCATCCGACGCGCGCTGGCGAATCAGAATGGCAATTTCATACCCGGTGGCAGTTGCATGCCAGCGGTCATGCTGCCCATTTTTTCCTGGCTGTTGGCTTCGATCTTGCGCACAGCATCGTTGACGGCGGCGGCGAATACAGCCTCCAGCATCTCTTTGTCGTCTTCGCTCAGGCCTTCGACCAGGCTTGGGTCGATGGTCACGCGCTTGACGTCGTGACGACCGGTCATTACCACGGTGACCATATCGCCACCGGCTTTACCGGTGACTTCGGCATTGGCCAGCTCTTCCTGCATCTTGGCCATTTTTTCCTGCATCTGCTGCGCCTGCTTCATCAGGCCGGCCATGCCACCTTTCATCATGGGAATCACCTCAAAAGTACTTGGATAAAAACAGCGCCCGGCGAGTGCGGCCAAGCGCCTTCAGTTATTAGCCCTGACTGACCAGGGCTTCGACAGGTTCAATAGTATCGTGACGGACCACCGCCCCGAACTGCTGCATCATTTGCTGGATGAACGGATCGCCATGGATCGACTCCTCGGCCTCGCGCTGACGGTCGGCACGACGCCGGGACGCTGCCTGGGCCGGGGTTTCCTGCTCAGGCTTGATCAGCTCGATGCTCAGGGTCAGCGTACGCCCGTGGTGCTGGTTCAGCGCATCGTTGAGGCGACGTTGTTGCGTCGCGTTGAACAGGGCGCTGTGAGCCGGGTCCAGATGCAACAGCCAATTGTCGCCATCGACGGCGATCAGCGTGCAGTTGGCGGCGATGCTGCCGGTCATGCCGGACACCGGCAATTTCGGGAACAACTCCAGCCATTGCAGGGCCAGGCCGGTGGCCGGCATCGCGGCCGGTTCAGGCTCGGGCTGCGCCGCAGGTTCGGCGGTATGCTCACTGGCCAGATCGTCGAGGTAGCTGTAGGCCGAATCCATGTCCGGCTCGATGTAATCCTCGTCCAGCGGCGGCTCGTCATCCAGGTCGATGCCTGGCGTGGCGGCATCGACTTCGGCCACGGACGGTTCCGGAATCGGCGCAGCGGCCCACTCAGGCGCATCCGGCACCACGCTGTCCGGCGTCGGCATGGGCATCGGTGGTAATTCGGGTTGTTCGCCGGCCGTCTCCAGCATTGGCTCGACGGCGGGCTGCTGGACAACCTCGGGCTCTACCGGATCGTTCCAGGGCAGATCGACGACTTCTTCGACCGCTACAGGCTCGACCACAGGCTCGGGCTCAGGCACCGCCACCAGCGCAACAGGTTCAGGCGCAACGGCCGGGACAGGCGCGGGTGCTGGTGCAACCACGGGCGCCACTGGAACCGGTACCACGGCCGCAGCGACTACCGGCGCAACAATCGGCGCGGCAGCCACTGAGTTTGCGGAATCAACTGTGGCCTGGCTGATCCCCACTGGCTTTAGCGGTTGCCTCGGAGCGTCCTCGGTGTCTGCTGGCCTGAATGCGAGCATTCGCAGCAGGACCATTTCGAAGCCGCCGCGCGGATCCGGTGCCAGCGGCAAATCCCGGCGACCAATCAGGCCCATCTGGTAATAGAACTGTACATCTTCGGCCGGCAGCGCCTGGGCCAGTGCCAATACACGATCACGGTCGCCATGGCCATTGTCGACACCTTCAGGCAGGGCCTGGGCGATGGCAACACGGTGCAACACGTTGAGAATTTCCGAGAGCACGCCGTTCCAGTCCGGGCCTTGCTCGGCCAGATGGCGCACGGCTTCGAGCAATGCCTTGGCGTCGCCTTCGATCAGCGCATGCAGGACGTCGTAGACCTGGCCGTGATCGAGGGTGCCGAGCATCGCCCGCACGTCGGCGGCCAGAACCTTGCCTTCACCGAAGGCGATGGCCTGGTCGGTCAGGCTCATGGCATCGCGCATCGAACCGTCGGCGGCGCGGCCCAGCAGCCACAGCGCATCGTCTTCGAACGGCACGTTCTCGACGCTCAGCACATGGCTCAGATGCTCGACCACCCGCTCAGGGGTCATGTTCTTCAGGGAGAACTGCAGGCACCGCGAGAGAATCGTTGCAGGAAGTTTCTGCGGATCGGTGGTAGCCAGGATGAACTTGACGTAGGGCGGCGGCTCTTCGAGGGTTTTCAACAGCGCATTGAAGGAATGGCTGGAAAGCATGTGCACTTCGTCGATCAGGTAGACCTTGAAGCGCCCGCGGCTCGGCGCGTACTGCACGTTGTCGAGCAGTTCGCGGGTGTCTTCGACCTTGGTCCGGCTCGCGGCGTCGATCTCGATCAGGTCGACGAAGCGGCCTTCATCGATTTCGCGGCACACCGAGCACTCGCCACAAGGCGTCGAAGTGATACCTGTTTCACAATTCAGGCATTTGGCGATGATCCGCGCGATGGTGGTCTTGCCGACCCCGCGGGTACCGGTAAACAGGTAGGCGTGGTGCAGCCGCTGGCTGTCCAAGGCATTGATCAGAGCCTTGAGCACATGGGTCTGGCCGACCATTTCGCGGAACGAGCGCGGACGCCATTTACGTGCAAGAACCTGATAACTCATCGAAAACCGTCGCAGCGAAGGAAGCAGAAGCGGCTAATGCTAGCGGAGCAAGGCCAAAATTGCATCCGGTGCGCTCGTCTATTCTGGCTAAGCTGCACTTTGAGGAGCTTTTATCAGCTCAGGCTTGAGCCGTACCGGAGCATTTATGCACTTTGCCTTGGGGGCACTGCTATTCGTCAGCCTGAGCGTCGCGGCCGCCGAAGCGCCGTTGCGCTTTGTCGTGCCGGACAGCTGGGCCATGCCCTTGGTGCAAATCGAGCGCGACCGGCCGACCCAGGGCATTCTGCACGACATCATGCTTAGCCTGGCGACTCAGGTCGGCGCGCCGGCGCAATTTCACGTGTTGCCTCGGCCGCGAGTACAGAACGCCATGGAACACGGCGAAGCCGATGTGCGCTGTTTCGTCTCACAAGACTGGTTGTCGACCCCGTCCGGCGACTATATCTGGAGCGTTCCGCTGCTGGTTCAGCGCGACATGCTGATTGGCCGGCAAGGCCCACCCGACTCTGTCAATCCAGCGGACCTGCCACGACAGTCGATCGGCACCGTGCTCGGCTATAGCTACCCGACCCTGCAACCGCTGTTCGACGCCGACCGGCTGCACCGCGAGGACGCACGCAATCAGGAACAGGTGCTGGAAAAGCTGCTGGCTGGACGCTATCGCTACGCGGTGAGCAACCAATGGACCCTGGACTGGTTCAACCAGCGCCTGCTGCCCGACCAGCAACTGAAAAGTGTCGCGCTGGTGCAGGAACAGCCTATCAGTTGTTACGTGCGCAATGACCCCAAAGTGCCGGTACAACGCATTTTGCGTACGTTGCAGCAAATGAAAACGTCGGGGGAGATCAATGACATCATCCGGCTCTATACCGGCAACCAGACCCCGTAGCAGCTGCCGAAGGCTGCCATATAGAGCGAGTCAGGCTATTTGATCGAGTGCCTGCCATTGCGACGGGGCGACAAACCCCGCCACCCAGGCCGGCACCTCGGAGGGTGGCATCGGACGGGCGATGAAATAGCCTTGAGCGACTTCGCACCCCAGCCGCAACAACAACTCACCGTGCTCAAGGCTTTCCAGCCCCTCGGCAATCACCTGCCGACCGAATGCGCGGGCCAGGCCAATCACCGCCGTGGTCAGGGCCAGGTCATCCCGATCATTCAGAATGTCACGCACAAATGACTTGTCGATCTTGATAGTCTGGGTGCGTAAACGCTTGAGATAACTCAGGGACGAATAACCGGTGCCGAAATCACCCAGGGAAAACTGCACCCCCAACGCCTGACAGGCCTGCAAACAGGCGCTGACATGCTGGATATTCTCGATCGCCACCGACTCGACGATTTCCAGGTCGAGCATCCGCGGGGCAACCTGAGCATGCCGAGCGAGTACCTGTCTGAGCCGGTCGACGAAATCCGCGCGCTGAAAATGTCGCGCCGCGATGTTGATACTGATCGGCCAGCCCTGCCCCGCTTGCTGCCAGCGGTGCAACTGCGCCAGCACCTGGTCCATCACCCATTCGCCAATATCGATGATCAGGTCGGTATCCTCTACCAGCGGCAAAAACTCCCGGGGCGGCACCATGCCGTTTTGCGGGTGCTGCCAACGCAACAAGGCCTCGAAACCGACGACCTCGCCACGACGCATGTTCACCTTGGGCTGAAAGTGCAGGCGAAATTCACCGGCGACCAGCGCCTGACGCACCCGCTCGACGGTCTGGTGCGTAGCCTTGACCTCTTGATCCCGGGACACATCGAACAGATGAAAGCGGTTTCGCCCGCGCTGCTTGGCCACATACATTGCCTGGTCGGCGTGGCGCAGCAGGGTTTCGGCATCTTCGTTGTCGTGGGGAAACAGGGTGACGCCGATACTGGCAAACACATTGATGTCCTTGCCGTGCAATGTGTAAGGCGCCGAGATCGCCCCCAGCACGCGACTCAACGCCGCGCGCAATTCCGGCAGATCACGCACGTAACGCAACACCAGCACGAACTCGTCACCGGCCAATCGTGCCACCACATCTTCGCCACGCACAATGTCACGCAGACGCTTGGCCACTTCCACCAGCAACATATCGCCACTGGCGTGACCGTAGCCGTCGTTGACCGCTTTGAACCCGTCGAGGTCAAGCATGCACACTGCCAGCGGAATGTTTTCCTGCCGGGAAAACTCCAGCGCCTGATCCAGCAGATCCGACAGGAACGCGCGATTGGGCAGCCCGGTCAGCACGTCATGCCCGACCCGCCATTGCAGGGATTGCAGCAATTGGCGTTTTTCGCTGATGTCGAAACGAATCGACAGGTATCGGTCAACGAGCCCGGTGGTGTCGTCGAGCACCGGCACCATTGTGCTGTCGACCCAATACAACCTGCCATCCTTGGCGCGATTACAGATTTCGCCCTTCCAGACATTGCCCAGAGCAATGGTGCGCCACATGGCAGCGAAGAAATCGGCGGAATGCAGGCCGGAGTTCAGCAGGCGATGGTTTTGCCCCAGCAATTCCTCGCGGCTGTAGCCGGACACGACGCAGAATTGATCGTTGACGTAAGTAATCCGGCCGTTGAGATCAGTCTCGGAAAAAATTGCGGCGGCATCCACGGCCCTGCGGTATTTCTCATCCATGAGTGAGGCTCACTGTCGCTAGCGGAGGTACCGCTCGACCAGTGCAGGATGCCCGGAAGAGATGTTTTGAGACGTACAGCGCAGAGACACGTTATCACTCCATGAACAGCATTTGATGGCCCCTGGACCGCCGAAGATCAACTAGTCTCGGGCAAGGTAGCAACACCGACTCTGGTAACATTTCGCGAGGGTTTCAGACCGCCAACGACTTCTCTGCACACCCGGCAAGGGAAGACAATGCTGGCTGTTTCATATCGCCTAAACTTCAGACAGCAGATCACCGAAACCCCCTCCGAAGCGGCGATTCTACGAAATGCATCACATTTTGCAAAGCAAGGTGATGGATCATGCAGTTGCCTAATGCAAAAATCTATCGTTAAGTTCTTGATTCTAAATGGGAATTGAGCGATGCAAATTTCAAGTTTGGGTCCAGCCATCCGACGCTACCGCAAGGTCGCAGGGCTTACTCAGGCTGAACTCGGCGAAAAAACCGGTTTTGACCCCAAAACCATCAGCCGCTTCGAAACTGGCACCTATACCCCCAGCGTGGAAGCATTGTTCCTGCTTGCCGACGTGCTGGGTGTGAAGCTGAAAGCCTTTTTCGCAGATCTAGGCGACGAGGATGAACAGCGAGCGTACCTGTTCAACGTCATACACAAAGCCACCCCGAAGGATCTGGGAAAGCTGATCGCAGCGGTTGACCAGGCCTTGTCCAAGCCTTGATGCTAACAAATAAAAAAGGAGGCCGACCTGTCGAACGCGACAGATCGGCCTCCTTTTATATATCCCGCTGTTTCATTCGGAAACGACGAAAAGCCGCCCTGGATGAACTCCATGGCAGGTAAAGAAAAACAGTATTTTTAGATAGAAAACACGAGAGAGGGTTCGTGTTGCGTTATGGAGGCAACCCCACCAGCCACACCCCGGCACACAATGTTCCCGCTGTGGCTGCTTCCTTCCGGATCTGACCAGGTTCACGGGTAATCGTTGCGGGGGGACCGATGGGGTCACCATAACGACGCTCACCTGACGGCGAGCCGCGCCATTGTACCTATCTGAGACGAAGTTACAACCGTTCGGGCGGATTAAAAAACATGAGCTGCTTCAAGGACATGCGCCGGCCTTCAAAAGATCGCGACCAGGCCGCGGTCTTTTGATCCTATTGCACCAACACTTCATCCGCCCGGCCGCCCTCTTGCTGGATCACCAGGTGAATGAAGTGCAGCCTGGCGATCACCGCCGGCGGCAAGACGAACGGATAGAAGTCCGGCTGGCCCATACTGCGTGACAACTCGTTGAGCATGCCGGCCAGTTCGATCCGCGCGTTGACGAACGACAGGAACGCCGGCCCGCCGGGATGTTGCGGGTCGAACAGCGTACTGGGTGGAAACGGCTGATAGTCGAACTCCATTTCCTGGGCACTCATGCCAAAACCCAGGGCGGTGTCCACCGCATCCATCATGTGCAGGTAGTGAGCCCAGGTTTCCGCCCAGTCTTCCCAAGGGTGCATGGTGGCGTAGGCGCTGACGTAATGTTGCTGCCAGTCGAGCGGCGCACCTTGTTGATAATGCTGCTCAAGAGCCTCGGCGTAGCTGGCACGCTCGTCGCCGAACAGGCCGCGGAACGGTTCCAGCCAGGCACTGTTGGCGATCAGTCGGTCCCAGTAGTAATGCCCTGTCTCGTGCCGAAAGTGACCGAGCAGCGTGCGATAGGGTTCGTGCATCTGCACGCGAACCTGCTCGCGGTGGGCGTCGTCGGCTTCTTTGATATCGAGGGTGATCAGGCCGTTGGCGTGCCCGGTGGTCGGCGGCTTGCCTTCGAGGTCGATACCGATGAAATCGAAGGCCAGACCAGCCCCTTCGTCCACCGTTTTGGGAATGACCTGCAAGCCCAGGCTGAGCAACTGCGCCACCAGACGACGCTTGGCGGTTTCCACTTTGCGCCAGCGTTCGTGATTCTCGGGAATCGACAGGTCGGGGATGGTGCGATTCAGGCTACAGGCGATGCACAACCCATCGTGATGATTGGCCGGCAATAACCAGTTGCACGCAGCCGGGGAATCGAGATTGGCGCAACGGCGGAAAATACCGGCGTCAGGGTCGGCATCGAGCAACCAGGTATCCGCTTGCGGGCCGGGTTGCAGCGATGACAAGCGACTTTGCTGCGGCTGATAGCCCAGTGCCGCCGAACAGGCCAGGCACTGGCTGTTGCGAAAGAACAGCGACTGCCCGCAGCGACAATGCCAGACCTTGCTGTTGCGCGAACGCTCACCCATGAAGGGCGCGGCGATGCGTGAACTGAGCTGTTCGAAGAAGCGGTACATGGCGATCTCTCTTTGGGGACTGCCAAGACTAGATCATTGCTCAGACATGATCGTTCCCACGCTCTGCGTGGGAATGCCGCCCCGGACGCTCCGCGTCCGCTGTGACGCAGAGCGTCACGGGATGCGTTACCACGCAGAGCGTGGGAACGATCAGTTAAACCGAAATATTGTGCTTGCCAAGAAACTCGACAAACGCCTCTTCATCCAACACTTTCAACCCCAGCTCATTGGCCTTGGCCAGCTTCGAACCTGCGCCCGGCCCGGCGACCACGCAATGGGTCTTGGCCGACACCGAACCGGCCACCTTGGCCCCGAGGCTTTCAAGTTTGTCCTTGGCAACGTCGCGACTCATCAGTTCCAGCGAACCGGTCAGCACCCAGGTCTGCCCAGCCAGCGGCAATCCTTCGACGACTTTTTTCTCGCTCTGCCAATGCATGCCGAAATCGCGCAGCTGCTTTTCAGCGGACTCGGCGAGCTGACGGTTTTCTGCGACCGCAAAAAACTCACGCACCGAGGTCGCCTGCTTCTCCGGCAACGCCTGGCGCATGTCCAGCCAGTCAGCATTCATCACCGTTTCAAGCGAGCCGAATTTGTCGGCAAGCTTCTGCGCCCCACCCGGCCCGACCGAAGGAATGTTCAGCTTGTCGAGAAAACCGCCAAGCGTGGTGCTTGCAGCGAATTCAGCCCCCAACGCCCCCTGATCCTGAATCTGTAGGCCGTGCTTCAACAGATTGGCAATCACCTGCTGGTTATGCGCGTCTTCAAAGAAGCTGTGAATCTCGTGAGCCACTTCCAGCCCGACATCCGGCAGGTACGTGAGCACTTGCGGCAACGCCTGCTGAACACGCTCCAGCGAGCCGAGAGACCGTGCAAGCACCTTGGCCGTCTCTTCGCCGACATCAGGGATACCCAAGGCATAGATGAACCGCGCCAGGCTCGGGCGCTTGCTGTCTTCGATGGCGCCGAGCAGGTTCTTGCTCGACAGCTCGGCAAAGCCTTCGAGGTCGACGATTTGTTCGAAGGTCAATGCGTACAAATCGGCTGGCGAATTCACCAGACCTTCGTCCACCAGTTGCTCGACACTCTTCTCGCCCAGCCCTTCGATGTCCATGGCGCGGCGTGAAACGAAGTGAATGATCGCCTGCTTGAGTTGCGCACCGCAGGCCAGACGGCCGACGCAGCGATACACCGCACCTTCGCTGACAGTCTCGCGACCCTTGCTGCGCTTGACCAGTTGCGTACGCTCGACATGCGAACCGCAGACCGGGCAATGCTCGGGAATCTGTACCGGCCGTGCATCCTCAGGACGACGCTCGATGACCACTTGCACCACTTGCGGAATCACGTCACCGGCGCGACGGATGATCACGGTGTCGCCGATCATCAGCCCCAATCGCGCAACTTCATCCATGTTGTGCAGCGTCGCATTGGCCACGGTAACACCGGCGACCTTGACCGGTTTCAAGCGTGCCACCGGCGTCACGGCACCGGTGCGACCGACCTGAAACTCCACATCGAGCAACTCGGTGAGCTCTTCCATCGCCGGGAATTTATGCGCGATGGCCCAACGCGGTTCGCGGGCACGGAAACCCAACTCGCGCTGGGAGGCAATGCTGTTGACCTTGAACACCACGCCGTCGATTTCATAGGGCAGCGCATTGCGGCGTTCGCCGATGTCGCGGTAGTAATCCAGGCACTCATCGATGCCACGAGCCGATTTCAATTCATGACTGATCGGCATACCCCAGGCTTTGAGTTGCTGCAGATTGCCAATGTGCGTGTCGGCGATATCGGCGGAAACCTGGCCGATGCCGTAGCAGCAGAATTCCAGCGGACGGTTGGCGGTGATCTTTGAATCCAGCTGCCGCAAGCTACCTGCCGCCGCGTTCCGCGGGTTGGCGAAGGTCTTGCCGCCCATTTCCAGTTGCGTGGCGTTGAGCCGCTCGAAACCGGCCTTGGACATGAACACTTCGCCGCGCACTTCCAGGGTCGCCGGCCAGCCGCTGCCATGCAGCTTGAGCGGGATATTGCGCACGGTGCGCACGTTGACGCTGATGTCTTCGCCCGTGGTGCCATCGCCGCGAGTGGCGCCGCGCACCAGCATGCCGTCCTGATACAGCAGGCTGACCGCCAGGCCATCGAGCTTGGGTTCGCAGCTGTACTCCACCGCTGCGCCGCCACCGAACAGGTCGCCGACCGGCAAGTCCAGACCTTCCGTCACCCGGCGATCGAATTCGCGCATGTCGGTTTCTTCGAAGGCGTTGCCAAGGCTGAGCATCGGCACTTCATGACGCACCTGAGTGAACGCCGACAGCGCCGCACTGCCGACGCGCTGGGTCGGCGAGTCGCTGGTGATCAGTTCGGGATGGGCCGCTTCGAGCGCCTTGAGTTCATGGAACAAGCGATCGTATTCGGCGTCCGGAATGCTCGGCTCATCCAGCACATGGTAGCGATAGTTGTGCTGATCGAGCTCGGCGCGCAGCTCTAGAATGCGGGTTTCGGCGGCAGTCATGGGTGTTCTCTCATAAAGCAAAAGAGCAGCCGAGGCTGCTCAATCTCATTTCATCAAGATCAAGGGATCGCAGCCTCGTTTCACTCGACAGCTCCTACAGAAAATCGCGAACCCTGTAGGAGCTGTCGAGTGAAACGAGGCTGCGATCCTTTGACCTCAGCGCTTCTGGGTCAATGCGCGGCGTTCGAACTCAACGATGCGCTGACGGTAGTGCTCAATCGTCTGGGCGGTCAGCACGCTGCGCTGGTCGTCCTTCAGTTCGCCGTTCAGCTCCTGGGACAGCTTGCGTGCCGCCGCCACCATCACGTCGAAGGCTTGCTTCGGATGACGCGGGCCTGGCAGACCGAGGAAGAAGCTCACCGCCGGGGTGCTGAAGTGGTCGATATCATCCAGATCGAAAACGCCCGGCTTGACCGCGTTGGCCATCGAGAACAGCACTTCGCCGTTACCGGCCATGCTTTCGTGGCGGTGGAAAATGTCCATCTCGCCGAAACGCAGACCGCTTTCCAGAATGTTCTGCAACAGCGCCGGGCCCTTGAAGCCGGCCGGGTCGCGGCAGATCACACTGATCACCAGCACTTCTTCGGCTTGTGGCTGATCTTTTTCAGGTGAGCTGGCGGACTTGCGGTCATCCGGGAAATCGTTGTCACGGCTGCTGAAGCTCGGGCCACCGTCCAGGTCCAGGCTGAGGTTCATATCGCCTTGCGACGGCTCGCCATGGCCACGCTTGCCGCGCTTGGAACCCGATTCGCGCGGTTCACGGGCAGGCATGCTCACCGACGGCAAGTCGTGCTCGTCCAGTTGCGGTTCTTTCTGGGTGTCCAGCACGCGGGGCGGGCCCAACAGCTCGGCGCTGGTGTCCTCGTCCGGCAGGTTGGACAGACTTCGGTCAAGACGGAATTTCAGTTTTCCCTTGCCGCCGCGCATGCGACGCCAGCCATCGAAAAGAATACCGGCAATGACAATAATGCCGATGACGATCAGCCACTCGCGCAGACCGATTTCCATGTAATCCCGTGCCTCTATAAAAAATGCTGAAAAATAAGGGGTTTACATTGTGTAAACCGCTTTAAAACGTGGCGCCAACTCTATGTTCTGACAGGCGTTTTGCCCACGTATACGAAAAATTGACATTAAACTAGCACGACCAAAGATAACTTTACACCGTCTGTCACAATGGCTTGCGCGAATATGTCGATTGGCCAGCAAGTCAAGCCAGGTAAAAAAGCCCTACAGCTTAAAATTACCTGTCCTACATGCAATGACTCAGGCGTCCACCATGGCCATCGCCTCCTCCACATCCACTGCCACCAGACGCGAGCAACCCGGTTCATGCATCGTCACCCCCATCAATTGATCGGCCATTTCCATGGCGATCTTGTTGTGGGTGATATAGATGAACTGCACCGTCTGCGACATCTCTTTGACCAGCCGTGCGTAGCGTCCAACGTTAGCGTCATCCAATGGCGCGTCAACTTCATCGAGCATGCAGAACGGCGCCGGATTCAACTTGAAGATGGCAAATACCAGGGCCAATGCGGTCAGGGCTTTTTCGCCACCGGAGAGCAAATGGATGGTGCTGTTCTTCTTTCCTGGCGGCCGCGCCATGATCGTTACCCCTGTATCGAGTAGATCTTCGCCCGTCAGTTCCAAATAGGCGCTGCCTCCACCGAAAACTTTTGGGAAAAGGGCCTGTAAACCGCCATTGATCTGATCAAAGGTATCTTTGAAGCGGTTTCGGGTTTCCTTGTCGATCTTGCGAATCACGTTCTCGAGAGTGTCCAGTGCTTCCACCAGATCGTCGTTCTGGGCATCCAGATAACGTTTACGCTCGGATTGTTGCTGGTATTCGTCGATGGCCGCGAGGTTGATCGCGCCGAGGCGCTGAATCCGCGCGGCAATACGCTCGAGTTCTTCTTCGGCGTCTTTCTCGCTGGCCCCGGCCACCAGTGTGGCGAGCACGCCATTGAGATCGTAGCCATCTTCGAGCAATTGATCCTGCAAGGTCTTGCGCCGCACCGTCAACGCTTGCCATTCCATGCGTTGCTGTTCAAGCTGGCTGCGAATCAACTGGGATTGCTGCTCGGCCTGAGTCCGGCGCTTTTCAGCATCGCGCAGTTCACGGTCGGCGTCTTCCATGGCGATTTGCGCGGTCTTGAGCTCTTCGTCGACGGTCATGCGTTTGTCGAGCAACTCTTCGAGCTTCAGCCGCAGCTCTTCCAGCGGTGCCTCGCCCTCTTCCAGATTGAGGCTCAGCTGTTCGCGCTTCTCGGTCAGGCGCTCTGCCTGCATTTCCAGCCGCTCAAGGGCCTGACGGGTGGAATCGTGTTGCGCCTTCAACGACCCCAGGCGCACCGCCAATTGATGCGCATGGTCCTTGTGCTGCCGGGCTTCCTGGCGCACCCGGTCGAGGCGTTCGCGCAGGCTGTCGCGCTGGGCCAGCAGCAACTCGCGCTGCTCGGTATCCACCGCCATGCTGTCGAGGGCTTCCTGCAATTGCAGGCGCGCTTCGCCGATGTTTTCGTGTTCCAGGGCGCGCTGCTCGCCGAGCTCGGTGAGTTCTTCATCGAGACGGCTGCGGCGCAGGGTCAACTGTTCGACCTTGGCTTTACCAGCCGACAACTGGGCTTTCAATTCGCCCTGCTGACGCGCTTCGTCTTGCAGCAGACGGCGCAAATGTTCGCGGCCGTTTTCCTGCTGACGCTGTTGCGCCCTGAGATTCTGAAGTTGGGTTTCCAGAGTTTCAACCGTGGCTTCGCGTTCTTCACGCTCCAGGCCCAGCCGTTGGATTTCCTGGCCACGGGCGAGTACGCCGCTTTCTGCCTCGCTAGCCCGACGTACGCGTAAAAAGTGCCTGCCAACCCAGTAGCCGTCGCGGCTGATCAGGCTTTGGCCGGCAGCCAATTGCCCGCGCAAGGCCAAGGCCTGTTCAAGGCTGTCGACCGGTTTGACCTGCCCCAGCCAAGGCGACAGGTCGATCTGCGCCTCGACCTTGTCGAGCAAACTGCCGGGCATGCGCACGCCATCGCTGGCCGGGCTGAGCAGGCGCAGATCGCCTTGGGCGAACCCGGCCAGATCGAAATCACCGAAGTCGTCCACCAGCACCGCTTGCAGGTCGGCGCCGAGCACGGTTTCCACCGCCAGCTCCCAACCCGCTTCAACTTTCAGGCCTTCGGCCAAACGCGGACGATCCGCCAGATGCTGTTCACGTAGCCATTCGGCGGTGCCGGTGCCCGGATCGAGCGCAGCTTGCTGCAAGGCTTCCAGCGATGCCAGCCGACCGTTGAGCCGCTGCAAATCACCTTGGGCCTGCTGCTGTGCCGACAACGCTTGCTGCAACTCCTGACGCAGTTGCTCAAGACGTTCGACTTGCGCCTCTTCACTGGCCTGCAAGTCTTCCAGCGTCGCCTCGGACGCGGCCAACTGCTCGCTGAGTTCCATGATCGCCGCGTCTTCCGGGTCTGCCGAAAGCAACGCGCGCTCTTCTGCCAGACGCTTCTGACGATCGGCCAATCGCTCCATGCTGGTTTCCAGCTGCTGGATCCGCGACTGCTGAACTTCAGCCTGGCGACGGGGCTCGGCGGCGGTGAGGTTGAAGGTGTCCCACTGCTCCTGCCAGCCATGCATGGTGGTTTCGGATTCTTCCAGTGCGGCGGCGGCCTCTTCGGCGGCGGCGCTGGTGACTTCCTGTTCCGGCGTGAGCATGTCCAGCTCTTCGCCCAAAGTCAGCAGTAAGGTGCGGTCATGGCCCAAGTGCGATTCGGTTTCCAGCCGCGCGCGCTCGGCTTCTTTCAGATCGTCCTGCAATTGACGCAAGCGCTGCTGACCGTGCTGGATGCTCTGCTCGACCCGAGCGATGTCGCCGCCGACCGAATAGAAGCGCCCCTGCACCAGATTGAAGCGCTCGGACAGGTCGTGATGCCCGTCACGCAGGCGTTCGATGGCTGCGTCGGCATTGCGCTGCTCGGCCACCAGGGCTTCGAAGGTGATTTCCTGGGTGCCGATGATCGCTTCGCGCTGGCCAACCTGCTCGTTCAGCGCCTGCCAGCGCAGGGCCGACAACTGGGCCTTGAGCTGACGCTCTTCGCCCTTGTATTCCTGATACTTCTTGGCGGCCTCGGCCTGGCGGTGCAAGCGTTCAAGCTGACGCTCGAGCTCTTCGCGCAGGTCGGTCAGGCGGGCCAGGTTTTCGTGGGTGCGGCGGATGCGGTTTTCGGTTTCGCGTCGACGCTCCTTGTACTTGGAGATGCCCGCCGCTTCTTCGATAAAGTTGCGCAGGTCTTCCGGCTTGGCTTCGATCAGCTTGGAGATCATCCCCTGCTCGATGATCGAATAGCTGCGCGGGCCGAGACCGGTGCCGAGGAAAATGTCAGTGATGTCACGACGACGGCATTTGGCGCCGTTGAGGAAATAACTGTTCTGGCTGTCGCGGGTCACTTTGCGGCGGATGGAAATTTCCGCGTAGGCGGCGTATTCGCCGATCAAGGTGCCATCGGAGTTATCGAACACCAGCTCGATGCTCGCCTGGCTCACCGGTTTACGGCTGGTGGAGCCGTTGAAGATGACGTCGGTCATCGACTCGCCGCGCAAGTTCTTGGCCGAGCTCTCGCCCATCACCCAACGCACGGCGTCGATGATGTTCGACTTGCCACAGCCATTGGGACCGACCACCGCCGCCATGTTACTGGGGAAGTTCACCGTGGTCGGGTCGACGAAGGATTTGAACCCCGCCAGTTTAATGCACTTGAGCCGCACGCTTAAGCGACCGTCAAGGCAGAAACCACCAGATCGCAACTGCGCTGGGCATACGCCGTCAGCACCACGCGGATCTGCGCAAAGTCACGGGCCAGCACGGCGGCCAGCAGGCGTTCGAACAGTTCCAGGAACTCGCTCATCGAGGCCTTGCGCTGCTCCAACGCCAGGAAATACGCACGGCTCATGGCCGGCTGCAGATTCTCGACGGTTTCTTGCAAGTACGGGTTGTTGGCGAACGGATACGCGGCACGCATCACGCTGAAGCTGTCGTCGACGAACGTGCGGATATCCTGCCGTTCGTAGCTGGCGGTCAGGCGCTGCTGGATCTGCAGGAATGGCGCCATGTCGGCCTGGACTTGCCAACCGCTGGCCACGGCATTGCCGAGCAATATGTACAACTCGCTCATCAGCGTGCACAGGCTCTGCACCTTGTGCGCCGTCAGTTCAGTCACGTGGGCGCCACGTCGCGGTAAAATCGCGATCAAGTGGCGGCGCTCGAGGATCAGCAAGGCCTCACGGACTGAACCGCGGCTGACATTGAGGGCCAGCGTGACCTTCTGCTCCTGGATGCGCTCCCCCGGCTTCATTTCGCCGCGAATGATACGTTCGGCGAGGTGGTGAGCGATTTGCTCGGCGAGGCTGTCCGGCGCCTTGAACGTCATGGTTGTCCTTCAAACTCTTCGATCTGCACAAGCGGCGCAGTGTAGCGCAATTGAGGGGTCATGGCGGAGTGCCCACCCAGCGGTTTTTGGCACGATTCAAGCAAAAAGCAGGCTATCCCGTGAGGGTCAATAATGAAGGAACGAGTCGTTGATCGACAAAATGCCATTTCCTGACCTTTAAGTCAGAAAATCATTGACCGGAAAGTCAGACCTGATAAATTCGGCTCATGTCGGTTAACAACAATAATGAGTTTGCGAGGCCATCCGTGATCCAGTTTTTACTCAACCAGGAACTCCGTAGCGAGCACGCCCTGGACCCGAACCTGACTGTGCTCAATTACTTGCGCGAACATGTGGGCAAACCCGGCACCAAAGAAGGCTGCGCCAGCGGTGACTGTGGCGCGTGCACTGTGGTGGTCGGCGAGCTGCAGACGGATGACGATGGCCGCGAACACATTCGCTATCGCAGCCTCAACTCGTGCCTGACCTTTGTTTCGTCGCTGCACGGCAAGCAACTGATCAGCGTCGAAGACCTCAAGCACCAAGGCCAACTGCACAGCGTGCAAAAAGCCATGGTCGAGTGCCACGGCTCGCAGTGCGGCTTCTGCACCCCGGGCTTTGTCATGTCGTTGTTCGCCCTGCAAAAGAACAGCGATCAACCGGACTCCCACAAGGCCCATGAAGCGCTGGCCGGCAACCTCTGCCGCTGCACCGGTTATCGGCCGATCCTGGCCGCCGCCGAGCAATCCTGCTGCAACAAGCAACCGGACCAGTTCGATGCTCGCGAAGCGCAAACCATCGCTCGCCTGAAAGCCATCGCCCCCACCGACATCGGTGAACTCAATAGTGGCGACAAACGCTGCCTGGTGCCGTTGACCGTGGCCGATCTGGCCGACCTCTACGACGCTTATCCACAGGCCCGCCTGCTGGCCGGCGGTACCGACCTGGCGCTGGAAGTCACGCAATTCCACCGCACCTTGCCGGTGATGATCTACGTCGGCAACGTCGCCGAAATGAAGCGCATCGAGCGCTTCGACGATCGCCTGGAAATCGGCGCCGCCACCGCCCTCTCCGACTGTTACGACGCTTTGAAGGCCGAGTACCCGGACTTCGGCGAATTGCTGCAGCGCTTCGCTTCGTTGCAGATTCGCAACCAGGGCACCCTCGGCGGCAATATCGGCAACGCCTCGCCGATCGGTGACTCGCCACCGCTGCTGATCGCCCTTGGCGCGCAGATCGTGCTGTGCAAAGGCGAGACTCGCCGCACCCTGGCCCTGGAAGATTACTTCATCGATTACCGGGTCACCGCGCGCCAGGAAAGCGAGTTCATCGAGAAGATCATCGTGCCCCGCGCCAGCGCTGAACAACTGTTCCGCGCCTACAAGGTGTCAAAGCGTCTGGACGACGACATTTCCGCAGTCTGCGCAGCATTCAACCTGCGCATCGACAATGGCGTAGTCGCCGACGCCCGCATTGCTTTCGGCGGCATGGCGGCCATCCCGAAACGTGCGAAAAACTGCGAAGCCGCGCTGGTTGGCGCACCGTTCAACAACGCCACCATTGAACGCGCCTGCGCCGCACTGGCCGAAGATTTCACACCGCTCTCGGACTTCCGCGCCAGCAAGGAATACCGCCTGCTCAGCGCGCAGAACCTGCTGCGCAAATACTTCATCGAACTGCAAACACCGCACATCGAGACTCGGGTGACCGCTTATGTCTAATCATCACGCCGTAGAGAAGACCCAAGCCGAACTGGCTGAATTGTTCGCCAAGGACCTGACCACCGGCGTCGGCCGCAGCGTCAAGCACGACAGCGCCGCCAAGCATGTGTCCGGTGAAGCGCAGTACATCGACGATCGGCTGGAATTCCCCAATCAGCTGCACGTTTATGCACGGCTGTCGGACCGCGCCCACGCGAAAATCATCAGCATCGACACCCAGCCCTGCTACGCCTTTGAAGGCGTGCGCATCGCCATCACCCACGAAGACGTGCCAGGCCTGAAAGACATCGGCCCGCTGTTGCCGGGCGATCCGCTGCTGGCCATCGATGATGTGCAGTTCGTCGGCCAACCGGTTCTCGCCGTCGCCGCGAAAGACCTGGAAACCGCGCGCAAAGCCGCGATGGCAGCGATCATCGTATACGAAGACCTCGAACCGGTTCTGGACGTGGTCGAAGCCCTGCGCAAACGCCATTTCGTGCTCGACAGCCATACCCACCAGCGCGGCGATTCGGCCAATGCCTTGGCCACTGCCGAGCATCGCATCCAGGGCACGCTGCACATCGGCGGCCAGGAACACTTTTATCTGGAAACCCAGATCTCTTCGGTGATGCCGACTGAAGACGGCGGGATGATCGTTTACTGCTCGACCCAGAACCCCACCGAAGTGCAGAAACTGGTGGCGGAAGTGCTGGACGTGTCGATGAACAAAATCGTCGTCGACATGCGCCGCATGGGCGGTGGTTTCGGCGGCAAGGAAACCCAGGCGGCAAGCCCGGCGTGCCTGTGCGCGGTGATCGCGCACCTGACCGGTCAACCCACCAAAATGCGCCTGCCGCGTGTCGAAGACATGCTGATGACCGGCAAGCGTCACCCGTTCTACGTCGAGTACGACGTGGGCTTCGACAGCACCGGCCGCCTGCACGGTATCGCCCTGGAGCTGGCCGGTAACTGCGGTTGCTCGCCGGATTTGTCGGCCTCGATTGTCGACCGTGCGATGTTCCATGCCGACAACTCGTACTACCTGGGCGATGCGACCATCAATGGTCACCGCTGCAAGACCAACACCGCATCGAACACCGCTTACCGTGGCTTTGGTGGCCCGCAAGGCATGGTTGCGATCGAAGAAGTGATGGACGCCATCGCCCGCCATCTGGGCCTCGATCCGCTGGCGGTGCGCAAGGCCAACTACTACGGCAAGACCGAGCGCAACGTCACCCATTACTACCAGACCGTCGAGCACAACATGCTCGAGGAAATGACCGCCGAACTGGAAGCCAGCAGCCAGTACGCCGAGCGCCGCGAAGCGATTCGTCGTTACAACGCCAACAGCCCGATCCTGAAAAAAGGCCTGGCGCTGACCTCGGTGAAATTCGGTATTTCCTTCACCGCCAGCTTCCTCAACCAGGCCGGTGCGTTGGTGCATGTCTACACCGACGGCAGCATCCACCTGAACCACGGCGGCACCGAGATGGGCCAAGGCCTCAACACCAAGGTTGCACAAGTGGTGGCTGAAGTATTCCAGGTGGAAATGGACCGGGTGCAGATCACCGCGACCAACACCGACAAAGTGCCGAACACCTCGCCGACCGCCGCTTCCAGCGGCGCCGACCTCAACGGTAAAGCCGCACAGAATGCCGCGGAAATCATCAAGAAACGCCTGGTGGAATTTGCCGCGCGACAATACAAGGTCAGCGAAGAAGACGTGGAATTCCACAACGGTCATGTGCGGGTTCGCGATCACATCCTGACGTTCGAAGCGCTGATCCAGCAGGCGTATTTCGCCCAGGTGTCGTTGTCGAGCACTGGCTTCTACAAGACTCCGAAAATCTACTACGACCGCAGTCAGGCTCGCGGTCGGCCATTCTACTACTACGCCTTCGGCGCGGCCTGCGCCGAGGTGATCGTCGACACCCTGACTGGCGAGTACAAGATGCTGCGTACCGACATCCTCCACGACGTCGGCGCCTCGCTGAACCCGGCCATCGACATCGGTCAGGTCGAGGGCGGCTTCATCCAGGGCATGGGCTGGCTGACCATGGAAGAACTGGTGTGGAACGACAAAGGCAAACTGATGACCAACGGCCCGGCCAGCTACAAGATCCCGGCCGTGGCGGACATGCCGTTGGACCTGCGGGTGAAACTGGTGGAAAACCGCAAGAACCCGGAAGACACGGTGTTCCATTCCAAGGCTGTGGGTGAGCCGCCGTTCATGCTTGGCATCGCCGTCTGGTGCGCGATCAAGGACGCCGTGGCGAGTTTGGGCGACTACCGGCATCAACCGAAAATCGACGCGCCGGCGACGCCAGAGCGGGTGTTGTGGGGCTGTGAGCAGATGCGTCAGTTGAAGGCGGTGAAGGCCGTCGAAACTGAGTCGGAAGTAGTGGTTTGATCGTTCCCACGCTCTGCGTGGGAATACAGCCCGCGACGCTCTGCGTCGCATTGTGAACAGCGGACGCGGAGCGTCCAGAGATGCATTCCCACGCCGAGCGTGGGAACGATCTTGAGAGGTGAACATGTATAACTGGATCGACGCCCTCGCCGACCTGCAAAACCGGGGTGAACCCTGTGTGTTGGTGACCATCATCGAAGAGCTCGGCTCGACGCCGCGCAATGCCGGCTCGAAGATGGTCATCAGCGCCACGCAAACATTCGACACCATTGGTGGCGGGCATCTGGAATACAAGGCCATGCAGATCGGCCGCGAGATGCTTGCCAGCGGCCGGCAAGACACCCATCTGGAGCGCTTCAGCCTCGGCGCCAGCCTGGGCCAGTGCTGCGGCGGCGTGACCGTGCTGCTGTTCGAACCGATGGGCCAGGTGCAAGCGCAGATTGCTGTATTCGGCGCCGGACACGTCGGTCGGGCGCTGGTGCCGCTGCTCGCCAGCCTGCCCTGCCGGGTGCGCTGGATCGATTCGCGGGAAGCCGAATTCCCCGAACAGATCCCCCACGGTGTGCGCAAAATCGTCACCGAAGAACCGCTGGATGAAGTCGATGACCTGCCCGCTGGCAGCTACTGCATTGTCATGACTCACAACCACCAGCTCGACCTCGAACTCACCGCCGCGATCCTCAAGCGCAATGACTTCGCCTACTTCGGCCTGATCGGTTCGAAGACCAAACGGGTGAAGTTCGAACACCGCCTGCGTGATCGTGGTTTCGACAGCGCCGTGCTGCAACGCATGCGCTGCCCGATGGGGCTGGGCGAAGTCAAAGGCAAGTTACCTGTGGAAATCGCCATCTCCATCGCCGGCGAAATCATCGCCACCTATAACGCGAATTTCGGCCAGCACACCGCCAGCGCCGGATCATCGATCGCCAAACTGCTGCCTGCTTCACGCCGCAGCCAAGCTTTGAACCAAAATTGAGAACCCCATGCCTCTAACTCGCAAAGCCTACCGCGCCGCCATTCTGCACAGCATCGCCGACCCTGCCGAAGTGGGTATCGAAGCCTCGTATGAGTATTTCGAAGACGGCCTGCTGGTGGTCGAGAACGGCCAGATCAACGCCATCGGCCACGCCAGCGAATTGCTGCCAACGCTGCCGGCCGACATCGAGATCACCCATTATCAGGACGCACTGATCACCCCCGGCTTCATCGATACCCACATTCACCTGCCGCAAACCGGCATGGTCGGCGCCTACGGCGAGCAACTGCTGGACTGGCTGAACACCTACACTTTCCCGTGCGAAAGCCAGTTCGCCGACAAGGCTCACGCTGACGAAGTGGCGGATATTTTCATCAAGGAACTGCTGCGCAACGGCACCACCACCGCCCTGGTCTTCGGCAGCGTGCATCCGCAATCGGTGAACTCGTTTTTCGAGGCTGCCGAGCAACTGGATCTGCGGATGATCGCCGGCAAGGTGATGATGGATCGCAACGCGCCGGACTACCTGACTGACACTGCCGAATCGAGCTACGTCGAAAGCAAGGCGCTGATCGAACGCTGGCACGGCAAGGGCCGCCTGCATTACGCCGTCACCCCGCGCTTCGCCCCGACCAGCACCCCGGAGCAACTGACCCTCGCCGGCCAGTTGCTCAGCGAATACCCGGATCTGTACATGCAGACCCACATCAGCGAAAATCTCAAGGAAGTCGAGTGGGTCAAGGAACTGTTCCCGGAGCGCAAGGGCTACCTGGACGTCTACGATCACTACCAACTGCTCGGCGAGCGCTCGGTGTTCGCCCACGGCGTGCACCTGTGCGACGACGAATGCGCGCGCCTGGCGCAGACCGGATCGGCGATTGCGTTCTGCCCGACCTCGAACTTCTTCCTCGGCAGCGGCTTGTTCAACCTGCCGATGGCCGAGAAGCACAAACTGAATGTCGGACTGGGCACAGACGTCGGCGGCGGCACCAGTTTCTCGCTGCTGCAAACCCTGAACGAAGCGTACAAGGTCATGCAGCTGCAAGGCGCACGGCTGAGCCCGTTCAAGTCGCTTTACCTCGCCACCCTCGGCGGTGCCCGCGCGCTGCGCCTGGAAGACAAGATCGGCACCCTGCAACCGGGCACCGACGCGGACTTCCTGGTGCTGGACTACAACGCGACGCCGCTGCTGAGCTATCGCCTGAAGCAGGCCAATAACATAGCCGAGACGTTGTTTGTGTTGATGACGCTGGGGGATGATCGGACTGTGCTGCAGACGTACGCGGCGGGGAATCTGGTGCATCAGCGTTAAGGTTTTTCGGGCATAAAAAATCCCCCGCATTCATTGATTGCGGGGGATTTTTTTGTCGCCTGTCAGACCGCTATCGCGACTCGGCCCGATTTATAGCTTGGCAGTCGAGCGCCCCGGTTTCTTGGTCTGCAACAGATGCGAGAACACCGCATGCAAATCATCCGACGCACTTTCTTCGTCGAGGTTGAGTTTGCTGTCGATGTGGTCCATGTGATGCATCATCAAATCCACCGCCAGCGTCGCGTCCCGCGCTTCGATGGCGTCGATCAGCTGGGTGTGTTCATCGTAGGAACAGTGGGAACGGTTGCCGCTCTCATACTGGGCGATGATCAGCGATGTCTGGGACACCAGGCTGCGCTGGAAGCTGATCAGCGGCGCGTTCTTCGCCGCCTCGGCCAGTTTCAAGTGAAACTCGCCCGACAGACGAATACCGGCACCGCGATCGCCACGGGAGAAGCTGTCGCGCTCGTCGTTGACCATCTGCCGCAAGTCGGCAATCTGCTCGGCAGTGGCGTGCTGCACCGCCAATTCAGTGATCGCCCGCTCCACCAGACGCCGCGCCATGAACACCTGACGGGCCTCTTCAACACTCGGGCTGGCGACGACAGCGCCGCGATTCGGACGCAGCAACACCACGCCTTCATGGGCCAGACGCGACAGCGCGCGGCGAATGATGGTGCGGCTGACCCCGAAAATTTCCCCCAGCGCTTCTTCGCTCAACTTGGTGCCGGGCGCCAGACGCTGTTCGAGGATGGCCTCGAAGATATGCGCGTAGACAATATCGTCCTGGGTACCGCTGCGGCCGGCTTTGCCTGCTCGCGGTTGTTTCTTGAGGGGTTGCAACTGTTCGTTCATGGGCACTCGAGTCGGGAGAACTGCGGCGAATTGACCGTGACTGTAATACGGCACAGTGGGTCACTGGCAAGTATCGCGTAAAAAACACTGCAATTGTACACAATGGCGGGTGGCAACACGACTGTACGGCTGTTTGTCGCCTTTGCTGTATCGCAACGCCCGGTTACGTTTCAGTTTAGGCTTGAACGCGCAAACCTGTGGGCGGGAACTGAAGTGAAGAGACCATTGTGGCGAGGGAGCTTGCTCCCGCTCGGCGGCGAAGCCGTCGTTGATGCTGCTAACGCGCTTCATCTATCTGAGCGCATTGGATTGTTTGGGGGGCCGCTTCGCAGCCCAGCGGGAGCAAGCTCCCTCGCCACAAAAGCTCCCCGGAGTTGATTATTTCTATAAAACAAGGAACACCGCTGTCATGACCGACGCCACGCACACGCAGCTTCGTCCCCTGACCGACACGTCGCCCTCGGCCATCGTCGCCGGGTTCGTCGCCATGATGACCGGTTACACCAGTTCGCTGGTGCTGATGTTCCAGGCAGGCCAAGCGGCGGGCCTGAGCAGCGGGCAGATTTCGTCGTGGATCTGGGCGATCTCCATCGGCATGGCGGTGTGCTCGATCGGCCTGTCCTTGCGCTATCGCACCCCGATTACCATTGCCTGGTCGACCCCCGGCGCGGCGTTGCTGATCACCAGCCTGGGCGGTGTCAGCTACGGCGAGGCCATCGGCGCCTACATTACTTGCGCAGTGTTGGTGACCGTGTGCGGCCTGACGGGCAGTTTCGAACGGCTGGTGAAAAAGATTCCGGCCTCGTTGGCGGCGGCGTTGCTGGCGGGGATTCTGTTCAAGATCGGCAGCGAGATTTTCGTCGCCGCCCAGCACCGCACCGCGCTGGTCCTGGGGATGTTCTTCACGTATCTGCTGGTCAAGCGCCTGTCGCCACGCTACGCCGTGCTTGCGGCACTGTTGATCGGCACCGCGCTGGCCGGTTTCATGGGGTTGCTGGATTTCAGTGGCTTTCACCTGGAAGTCGCGACGCCGGTCTGGACCACGCCGCATTTCTCCCTGGCCGCGACCATCAGCATCGGCATCCCGCTGTTCGTGGTGGCGATGACCTCGCAGAACATGCCGGGCATCGCCGTTTTGCGCGCCGACGGCTACAACGTCCCGGCCTCGCCGCTGATCACCACCACTGGGATTGCCTCGCTGCTGTTGGCACCGTTCGGCTCCCACGGCATCAACCTGGCCGCCATCAGCGCAGCGATCTGCACCGGGCCGCACGCCCATGAGGATCGCAACAAGCGCTACACGGCAGCGGTCTGGTGCGGGATTTTCTACGGGATTGCCGGAGTGTTCGGCGCGACACTGGCGGCGTTGTTTGCCGCGTTGCCTAAAGAACTGGTGCTGTCGATTGCCGCGCTGGCGCTGTTCGGCTCAATCATCAACGGGCTGAGCATTGCCATGGCGCAAGTGCAGGAACGGGAAGCGGCGCTGATTACCTTTATGGTGACGGCATCGGGGCTGACGCTGTTTTCCATCGGTTCGGCGTTCTGGGGGATTGTCGCGGGGGTGTTGACGCTGGTGATTCTGAATTGGCGCAAGGCCTGAAAAAAACGGCGACCCTTGGGTCGCCGTTTTTTGAACATCAGGCTACCGGATTGATCGGCTTTTCCGGGTACCAGACGTCGATCAGCGGGCTGACTTCAGCGCTGGTCAATTCACTACGGCCCTTGAGCCAGGCTTCAACAGCGGCACGCTGTGCTTCGGTCACCGAGCCACGCTTCTGCAGGCAAACCAGACCGAAGTCATCGCCGCCCACATAACCCAGACCGTTGGCTTCCATGGCTTCTTTCAGGAACGCGTCGAGGAAAGCATCAATGGCTTCATCAGCCAAATCTTCTTTGAAATCCAGGTTCAGTTCGAAACCCAGCTCTTGAAATTCATCGACGCACAGTTTTTTGCGCAGACGCTGGGAACGGTTAGTCGCCATTGGAACAATCCTCATAAGTAATAACGGGCGGCACTTTAGCAGTTTAAGGCGCCGATTACCCGCCTCAGAACGGCGCGACGTCTACCGTCGGTAAAAAAATAGCGGATTAGTCGACCAAGGTGCGGCACAAGCCCTTGCACCTTGGGGCATAATGCCGACACTTTCATGACCGCTGAGGGAATTTATCACCATGCCCTCGTCTTTTTTCCCCTCGGCTGTAGGGTTTTATTTCAGATGATCAAATCTTTGCGTCCATTGCTGCTGGCCAGCCTTCTTCTGCCCCTGGCCCTCCCCGTTTCCGCCGCACCGATCAACACCGCCCTGTCGCCCAACGTTGAAAAGGCCCTCAAGGCCAGCAAATTGCCGGACAGTGCCTTGTCGCTGGTGATGATCCCGCTTAATGGCCCGGGCACCCCAACCGTTTATAACGCTGACGTTTCGGTCAACCCGGCCTCGACCATGAAACTGGTCACCACCTATGCGGCGCTGGAAATGCTTGGCCCGAACCATCAGTGGAAAACCGAGTTCTACACCGACGGCACCCTCAGCGGTGGCATCCTCAACGGTAACCTCTACCTCAAGGGTGGCGGCGATCCGAAGCTGAACATGGAAAAACTCTGGCTGCTGATGCGCGACTTGCGCGCCAATGGCGTGACCCAGGTCACCGGTGACCTGGTGCTGGACCGCGGCTTCTTCGTGCAGCCGCAACTGCCCGAGTTCAACGACGACGGCAATGACGAGAACAAACCGTTCCTGGTCAAGCCCGACGCACTGCTGGTCAACCTCAAGGCCCTGCGTTTCGTGGCCCGCAACGATTCGGGCAAGGTCCTGGTGTCGGTCGAGCCGCCGATTGCCAGCATCCGCATCGACAATCAGGTCAAGGCGCTCAACTCCAAGCAATGCACCGGGGGCGTGCGCTACAACCCGGTGACCCAGGCTGATGGCAGCGTCACCGTGACCGTCGGCGGCCAGCTGGGCGAAGGTTGCAGCTCCCAGACCTACTTGTCGCTACTCGACCACGCGACCTACACCGCCGGCGCCGTGCGCGCGATCTGGAAGGAACTGGGCGGCAGCATCCAGGGCCAGGATCGTCTGGCACCGACGCCGAGCAGCGCCAAGGTGCTGGCCCGGGCCTACTCGCCAGACCTGGCGGAAATCATTCGCGACATCAACAAATACAGTAACAACACTATGGCTCAGCAGTTGTTCCTGAGCCTGGGCCAGAAGTTCCGCACCGACGCCGACAGTGATGACGCCAAAGCGGCCCAGCGCGTGGTGCGTCAGTGGCTGGCGCAGAAAGGCATCACCGCACCGCACCTGGTGATGGAGAACGGCTCCGGCCTGTCCCGCGCCGAACGGGTAAGCGCGCGTGAAATGGCCGCGATGCTGCAAGCCGCCTGGCGCAGCCCGTACGCCGCCGAGTTCATCAGCTCGATGCCGATTGCCGGCACCGACGGCACCATGCGCAAACGCCTGAAGCGCACGGCCATGACCGGTGAAGCCCACGTCAAGACCGGCACCCTGAACACTGTGCGTGCCATCTCCGGCTTCAGCCGCGATGTCAATGGCAATACCTGGGCGGTGGTGGCGATCCTTAACGACAAGGCTCCGTTTGGCGCGTCTTCGGTGCTGGATCAGGTGCTGCTGGACCTGTATCGCCAGCCGAAGCTGCCGACCACGGCATCGGTGTTGTAACCGGATCCATAGAACACCTCAGATCCAATGTTGGAGATTCTATGTTGCAGGGCAACCCTGCAACATAGAATCTCCAACAGGGTCTGTATGCAGACCTAGCTCATCTGCCCCTCAACCCGATCCCTTCCCGCCTGCTTCGCCGCGTAAACCCCCGAATCCGCCCGCAACAGCAACGCATCCGCGCCTTCCCCGGCCCGCCAGCTGGCAATCCCGAAACTTGCGGTAACGATACCCACCTCGTCGATCGGCGAACTGCGCAACCCTTGCCACAGTTCCAAGGCCAGCACATGAGCCTGCTCGCCGTCGATGTCCGGACAGAGCACCATGAACTCTTCGCCCCCCAGGCGACAGAACACATCGGTGCGCCGCAGACGACGGCCAATACGCTCACACACCGCCTGCAATACCCGATCGCCCACGGCATGGCCGTGCTGGTCATTGATGCGTTTGAAGTGGTCGATGTCGAGCATGATCACCGACAACTCGCCACCGCCGCGCTCGACCCGGGCCATTTCGGTGGTCAGGCGCTCCTGGAAGTAGCGGCGGTTATAGATCCCGGTCAATGAGTCGGTCACCGACAGTGCGCGCAACTCCTCTTCCACCCGCTTGAGGTCGGAAATGTCCGAAATGTAGCCATGCCACAGCACACCGCCACCGGGCAGTTCCTCCGGCGTTGCTTCGCCGCGGACCCAGCGCAGGCCACGCTCGGGCAATTGCACGCGATACTCTTCGCGCCAGGGGCTGAGGTTGTCCGCCGACACCTGGATCGACGCGCGGACCCGGCGCGAGTCCTGAGGATGAATCCGCGAGAACACCGCTTCGGCATTGCTCAGCAGTACCTCCAATTCGAGTTCGTAGATCTCGCGCATCCCGTCGCTGGCGTAGATAATGCTGAAGCGCCCATCGAACTCCATCTTGAACTGGTAAATCCCGCCGGGCACATGGGCACTGAGCTTCTTCAACAACAGGTCCCGCGCCGCCAGAGCCTCGTGGACGCGCTTGCGCTCGGTGATGTCGATGCAAATCGCCAAGTACCCGACCCACAAGCCTTGTTCGTCGAGGACCGGAGTCGCCAGCATGTTCACCGTCAAATGGCTGCCGTCGCGGCGCACCAGCGTCCACTCCCGGGCTTCATGACCGCCCTCTTCCCCGCCTTCGACCAACATGGCCTGACAGGTCGGAATCGGCTTGCCATAGCGCGCGCTCAGCTCCGCCGACCGCGCCTCGAGCTCCCGGGGCAGGTGCAGGTTTTCCAGGGTCATGTGGCCCACGGCCTGCGCACTGGAGTAACCGAGCATGTGCTCGGCACCGGCATTGAAAGTGCTGACGATCCCCCGCAGGTCGGTGGCGATGATCGCCACCTGAGTCGCAGCATCCAGCACGCCGCGCAATTGGCCATGCGTGCCGCGCAGCTCTTGCTCACGGGCGTGCAGTTCCTCGGTCCGTTGCTCGACCATTTTCAGCGCCCGTTGCCGCTGGCTGACCAACACATAGAGAAACACACTGAGCAACAAGCTGAGTAAACCACCCAGCACCACCTGGCTGGTCACTGAGGAATGGTTGGCTTGCAGGAACGCTGCACTGGGGCGCATATCCACTTGATAATCGTGGTCGGCCAGGCGCAGCAAGCGCGTAGAGGACAAGTCACTGGCCCCCGCCGGGTTGGTCGACTCGTACAGCACCTCGTGTTGGTCATCGGTGGACAAGTCGAGGATGCGCACCGAGAGAGAATCATGATTCTCTTCCGGCAGCCCGTCCGCCAGCAGCTGGCGCATGCTGATCACCGCCATCACATACCCGGCGGGCGTGGTGCCCGGCAGCTGCTGACGGCTGACCGGTGCCACCAGCAACACACCCCGTGAATAGGCAGGCTCAATGCCTACCAGATGCAATGGTTGCGAGACAACCATGCGGCCAGTTCGATCGGCACGCTCCAGGGTCGAACGGCGCAGGGGCTGGGCCAGCAGGTCGTAACCCAGCGGCGTGGGCAGTCGGCTCTGGGTTTGGGTATAGAGCACCGGCACGTACTCGTCCCGTTCCGCGGCCGGTTGCAACTGGCCGTCGGCGGTGAGTTCGCGAAAGGTGAAATTGCTCAAGCCTTCGTCATGCACGAAGCGTTCAAGCAAGGGGCGTTCGGCGCGGGAAACCCGTGGTGCCCAGGAATAGGCTTGAGTGCGCCGCAAAAGAGGTTTGGCGTAACCGTCGAATTCCTCGCGGGACACCGACTCGGAATTGGCGAAGAACCGGCGCAGGCCATCAAGGCGCTGCTCCTGATCTTCGAAACGTTCTACGATACGGCTGTAGCGTTCACTGGCGAGCAGTTGGAAACGTTGCCGCATTTGCTGATGAAACTGATTGAGCGTGGCCCAGGCCAGCAACCCCGTAAGAATCCCGCCGACGAGCAATACCAGCAGCGCGACCAGCCAGGCCGAGACATCTTCGCTGATAAAACCCAGGATCTTGGGGCGCACGGCGTGTAACGACATAAACGCAACTCATAACGCCAGGTGCCGGAAAGCCCATTGGCCATGAGTTGAGTTATAGCTATTAGCCACTAATTTGACCAGCACTGAAAGAACCAAAGAGCCTTTAAAAATCAAGGCTCTGTGGATCCAATCAGGCTCAAGTGTCAGCGAGCAGTGATCTTCCAGGCACGGTGGATCTTGCCATTACGGGCGAAATCCGGATCGATGGTCTGGGCCGTGATTTCTTCAACGGCATAACGCTCGGTGAGGTTTTCCTCGAGCTGGAACTTGCGGAAGTTGTTGGAGAAGTACAACACCCCACCCGGTGCCAGTCGCGCCATGGCCAGATCGATCAACTGCACCTGGTCACGCTGCACGTCGAAGATCCCTTCCATGCGCTTGGAGTTGGAGAAGGTCGGCGGGTCGATGAAGATCAGGTCGTATTCGTCACGGCAGGCGTCGAGCCAGGCCATCACGTCGCCCTGCTCCAGACGGTTCTTGTCGGAGAAACCGTTCAGCGACAGATTGCGCCGCGCCCAGTCCAGGTAGGTTTTCGACAGATCGACGCTGGTGGTGCTGCGCGCACCGCCCTTGGCCGCATGCACGCTGGCGGTCGCGGTGTAGCAATACAGGTTGAGGAAGCGTTTGCCGGCCGCCTCTTTCTGAATCCGCATGCGCATCGGCCGGTGATCGAGGAACAACCCGGTGTCGAGGTAGTCGGTGAGGTTCACCAGCAGCTTCACGCCGCCTTCGTTGACCTCGTTGAACTTGCCCTGGGCGCTCTGGCGTTCGTACTGCTTGGTGCCGCTCTGACGTTCGCGACGCTTGACCACCACGCGGCTCTTGTCGATGTTCAACGCCTGCGGGATTGCCGCGAGGGCATCGAACATCCGCGCCGAGGCTTTTTCCGGATCGATGGATTTCGGCGCGGCGTATTCCTGAACGTGGACCCAGTCGTGATACAGGTCGATGGCCATGGAATATTCCGGCATGTCGGCATCGTAGACGCGGTAGCAGTCGATGCCTTCACGCTTGACCCACTTGCCCAGCGCCTTGACGTTCTTTTGCAGACGGTTGGCAAACATCTGCCCACCTTCGCTCAGGCGCGGCTGCTCGATCACCGGGGCGGGTGCCGGAGCCGGTTTGATCGGATTGCCGTTCTTGTTGTACTTGCGCTCTTGCGGCTCACTCGGTGCTTCATCGTAGGCCGCCTGTTCACGCTCGGCCTGACGCTGTTCCGGGGTGCGACGCTCGCCGGTGACGAACTGGTCTGGCGTGACCTTGATCAGCAGCAATTTGCACGGCAACGCGCCGTTCCAGAACGAATACTGTTTGTGGCTGCGGATGCCCATGCGCTTGCCCAGGTCCGGAGCGCCGGTGAACACCGCCGCCTCCCAGTTCAAGCACGCCTGACGCAGACGCTCGCCGAGGTTCTGGTAGAGGTAGAGCAGGCTCGCCTCATCGCCCAGACGCTCGCCGTACGGAGGGTTGCAGATCACCAGGCCTTTCTGGTTCTGGTCCGGGCGCGGCTCGAACGTTGCCACTTCGCCCTGGTAAATCTTGATCCACTCGCTCAGGCCGGCACGTTCGACGTTGTTGCGGCCCGGTTGAATCAGGCGTGGGTCGGCTTCGTAACCGCGAATCCACAGCGGTGGCTTGGCCAGGCCGGCCGCAGCGCGTTCAGTGGCTTCTTCGTGGAGTTTTTTCCACAGCGCCGGCACGTGACCGAGCCAGGCGGTGAAGCCCCACTGCTCGCGGCGCAGGTTCGGCGCCATATCGGCGGCGATCATGGCGGCTTCCACCAGGAACGTGCCGACACCGCACATCGGGTCAGCCAGCGCGCCACCATCGGCGGCAATGCGCGGCCAGCCGGAACGGATCAGAATCGCTGCCGCGAGGTTTTCCTTCAGCGGCGCCGCGCCTTGCTGCAAGCGATAACCGCGCTGGTGCAGGCTGTGCCCGGACAGGTCGAGGGACAGGATGGCTTCGCCACGGTCCAGACGCAGGTGAACGCGCAGGTCGGGGTTGAGCTTGTCGATGGACGGGCGATCGCCTTGCGGGGTGCGCAGTTTGTCGACGATGGCATCCTTGACCTTCAAGGCGCCAAAGTGCGTGTTGTCGATGCCAGAGCCGTGACCGCTGAATTCGACGGCCAGGGTGCCGTCGTTGAGCATGTGGTCTTGCCAATCGATATCCAGCACGCCGTGATAGAGATCTTCGGCGTCCTTCATCGGGAAGCGCTTGAGCACCAACAGCACCCGGTTCGCCAGACGCGACCAAAGGCACAGGCGATAAGCGGTTTCCATGGTGGCCATGCCGCGCACAGCCGAGGTGTGCTCGCGTGCTTCCTCAAGGCCAAGCCCGACGGCTTCCTCGATGAGCAGACCTTCAAGGCCTTTGGGGCAAGTGAGGAAGAGTTCGAAACGATCGGACATGGTAATTCCAGAGCCTTTAGCTAAGTGAACCGGCAACGCGTTGCCGATCCGGTTTTCAATCAGGCGTTTTTCTAACAGAACGCCCGCGTGGCACGAAGGTGTGCCGTCCCACCCTGACTGCTCGGGTTAAAAGAGCTTAGATGCCAGGGCAGATAAAAAAGTTGATGAAACAAAATGTCATAAGTCGACCCTTCGTCGAATAATACCCAAGAGCAACGGGTGTCATTCTCGTTAAGGCGCAACCCCCAGCATCCCAGCGAAGGGCCGATCATACCGGGCTTTGGCCAATCAACACGGCACAAATATCGTGTTACTTATGGCCATACCATCTTTATGGTTACGTTCTTATGACAAAACGGTCATTCCCTCGATGTGACGCATTGGTTAGAACTCCACTCAGGTTGACGTCGCAACGGCGTCAACACCTTGGCTCGCGACGCCGGCAGCGAGCCACCAACGGCAGAATTTTTCTGCCTGACCTCGATTGAGGTCGACGCGATACATACAGTCAACAAGTGAGGGAAACACCCTATGAGAAGACTTAAGCGTGATCCGTTGGAAAGAGCATTTTTGCGCGGATATCAATATGGCGTTGGTGGTAAATCCCGTGAGCTTTGCCCTTTTACTCTACCGTCGGTACGCCAAGCCTGGATCAATGGCTGGCGAGAAGGACGCGGCGACAATTGGGACGGTATGACCGGCACTGCGGGAATCCACAGACTCAACGAACTTCACGCCGTCGGCTAATACAGGGCACACACTCCGACACGACAATCTGATTACGCTACGACTTAACCACGCACGTCCTATCCGGACGGCGGGCTTCGGCCCAGGGGCTCCTTCGGGGAGCCCTTTTTTATGCCTGCAAAGAACTACGGTGGTGAAGTCGTTTCTGTGGCGAGGGAGCTTGCTCCCGCTGGGCTGCGATGCGGCCCCAAAACCAATCAACCCGGAGTGTCAGGTAAAACGCGGTTGCAGGATTTACGACTGCTTCGCAGCCGAGCGGGAGCAAGCTCCCTCGCCACAAAAGCCCCCACCATCAGGGCCCAAATCAGGCTTCAGCGCAGCGCGGCGATGGCATCTACCGATTCACGAATCAGTGCCGGGCCTTTATAGATAAAGCCCGAATAGATCTGCACCAGGCTCGCACCCGCGGCGATTTTCTCAGCCGCGTGCTTGCCTTCGGTGATACCGCCCACGGCGATGATCGGCAAGCGACCGGCCAGTTCCGCCGCCAGCACCTTCACGGTGTGGGTGCTCTTGTCGCGAACCGGTGCGCCGGACAACCCGCCCGCCTCGTCACCGTGCTCCAGGCCTTCGACGCCGACGCGGCTCAGGGTGGTGTTGGTGGCGATCACCGCATCCATCCCGGTTTCGATCAACGCCTGGGCGACTTGAGCGGTTTCTTCATCGCTCATGTCCGGTGCGATCTTGATCGCCAAAGGCACATGTTTGCCGTGGCGCAGGGCCAATTCCGCCCGGCGCGTGGCCAGGTCGGCAAGCAATTGCTTGAGCGAATCGCCGAATTGCAGGCTGCGCAGGCCCGGTGTGTTCGGCGAACTGACATTGACCGTCACGTAGCTGGCGTGTGCATAGACCTTGTCCAGGCAGATCAGGTAGTCGTCAACCGCACGTTCAACCGGCGTATCAAAGTTCTTGCCGATATTGATGCCCAGCACGCCCTTGTACTTGGCCGCCGCCACGCGAGCGAGCAAGTGATCGACGCCGAGGTTGTTGAAACCCATGCGGTTGATGATCGCCTCGGCTTGCGGCAAGCGGAAAATCCGTGGTTTCGGATTACCCGGTTGCGGACGCGGGGTAATGGTACCGATTTCGACGAAACCGAAACCCAGTTGGGCAAACCCGTCGATCGCCGCGCCGTTCTTGTCCAGACCGGCCGCCAGACCCACCGGGTTCGGGAATTCCAGGCCCATGACCGTCACCGGCATTTTCGCCGGTGCCTTGCACAGTAAGCCGTTGAGGCCCAAACGCCCGCCCGCGCCGATCAGGTCCAGGGACAGATCGTGGGAGGTTTCCGGGGAAAGTTTGAACAGCAGCTGACGGGCCAGGGTGTACATGGGCAGGCTTGACTCGGGTGGCGATGAGAGGCGGCGATTATAGCCGCGCATCGAGTCCACAGGCGAGGCGCACGACAAAATCAGCCAGCGATGGCATATGCCTTGCACCAACATGATCATCAGCACTCATGCCAACGACGGAATGAGTGGAAGGACAATGGCGTCGTCACCGGCTCTGCTCGCGCAGAGGCCATGGGACGACGTTTTTTTTGGAAGGTGCAAATCGATGAATGAACCATCAGCCGGCCCACTGGCCTGGGTCAACGGCAGCGATGCCCCGGAAAAAACCGAAATAAACCTTGGCTTCATGGCTCTGAGCGACTGCGCCTCAGTGGTGGTCGCCGCCACCCAGGGCTTCGCCCAGCCTTACGGTCTGACCCTGAACCTCAAGCGCCAGTCGTCCTGGGCCAACCTGCGGGACAAACTGGTCAGCGGCGAACTCGACGCCGCCCACAGCCTGTACGGCCTGATTTACGCCGTGCACCTGGGCATCGGCGGCGTAGCCTCCACCGACATGGCCGTGCTCATGGGCCTGAACCAGAACGGCCAGAGCATCAACCTCTCCCACGGCTTGCAGGCCCTGGGCGTGACCAGTCCTGAAGCACTGGACCATCACGTGCACCAAAGTCGCCCAAAACTGACCTTCGCCCAGACATTTCCCACAGGCACCCACGCCATGTGGCTGTATTACTGGCTGGCGAGCCAGGGCATTCATCCGTTGCAGGATGTCGACAGCGTGGTGGTGCCGCCGCCACAAATGGTCGCGCACCTGCAAGCCGGGCGCATCGACGGGTTCTGCGTCGGCGAACCGTGGGCTGCCAGTGCGGTGCGACAGAATCTCGGTTTCACCATGGCCACCACTCAGACCATCTGGCCCGACCACCCGGAAAAAGTCCTCGGCTGCACCCGCGCCTTCGTCGATCAATACCCCAATACCGCCCGGGCCCTGGTGATGGCGATCCTCGAGGCCAGCCGCTTCATTGAAGCCAGCCGCGAAAATCGCCGCAGCACCGCACAACTGTTGAGCGCACCCGAATACCTGGATGCCCCGCTCGATTGCATCGAACCGCGCTTGCTCGGTGACTATACCGACGGCCTGGGCAATCACTGGCAAGACCCACACGCGATGCGTTTCCACAGTGGCGGCGAGGTCAATCTGCCGTATTTGTCCGACGGCATGTGGTTCATGACCCAGTTCCGTCGCTGGGGCTTATTGCGTGACGACCCGGATTACCTCGGCGTAGCCCGTGAGGTTCAGCAACTAGACTTATACCGAGAGGCCGCCACCGCTGTCGGCGTGCCCGCCCAGGTTCAGGAAATGCGCAGCAGTCAACTGATCGACGGCAAAGTCTGGGACGGTTCGGACCCGGCCGGCTATGCCCGCAGCTTCACGCTGCACGCCATGAGCGACAGCGCCCCCCTTCTCGCCAGCCGCTGACAGGAGCCTGCGAATATGTTGCGTATCCTGCTGATCAATGACACCGCGAAAAAAGTCGGGCGTCTGAAAGCGGCCCTGACCGAAGCCGGGTTCGAAGTCATCGACGAGTCCGGCCTGACCATTGACCTGCCCGCGCGCGTCGAAACGGTGCGTCCGGACGTGATTCTGATCGATACCGAGTCACCGAGCCGCGATGTGATGGAACAAGTGGTGCTGGTTACTCGCGACCAACCACGGCCAATCGTGATGTTCACCGACGAGCACGATCCCGGCGTGATGCGCCAGGCGATCAAGTCCGGCGTCAGTGCCTACATCGTCGAAGGCATTCACGCACAACGCTTGCAGCCGATTCTCGACGTGGCCATGGCTCGCTTTGAAAGCGATCAGGCCCTGCGCGCGCAACTGCACGCCCGCGACCAGCAACTGGCCGAGCGCAAGCGCATCGAGCTGGCCAAGGGGCTGCTGATGAAGATGAAGGACTGCAATGAAGAAGAGGCCTACACCCTGATGCGCCGCCAGGCCATGAGCCGCCAGCAGAAGCTGATACAGGTGGCGGAGCAAATCATTGCCATGAGTGAGTTGCTTGGCTGAAGGACGCTATCGCGGGCAAGCCTCGATCTCACGTGTTGGCACAGATCTCGCTAAGTAATCCCTGCAAGGTAACCAACGGCGGTTGCCCCACCTACGACAAAGACGTCGCTCACCTCATTCGCCCCCTTTTGCGAATCAGGTAGCGGCGTTTTTCCGTTTTGGCCCCAGAGACCGGGGCTGGTGGTGCGGCCGTTGCGGCGCCCCACCTGCAAGCTCATGACTCCTTCTTGATACGCCTGACAGCTGAGGTGCGCGATGAATTCAAGCTTCTGGAAATCCGGCCATACCCCGACACTGTTCGCAGCCTTCCTCTATTTCGATCTGAGCTTCATGGTCTGGTACCTGCTCGGCCCCCTGGCGGTGCAGATCGCCGCTGACCTGCACCTGACCACCCAACAGCGCGGGCTGGTGGTGGCCACGCCGATTCTGGCCGGTGCCGTACTGCGCTTTGCGATGGGCCTGCTGGCTGATCGCCTGTCGCCAAAAACCGCCGGGATCATCGGCCAGATAATCGTCATCAGCGCCCTGCTCGTTGCCTGGAAAGTCGGCATCCACAGTTACGAGCAGGCGCTGTTGCTGGGCCTGTTCCTCGGCATGGCCGGTGCGTCCTTCGCCGTCGCCCTGCCGCTGGCCTCGCAATGGTATCCGCCGCAGCACCAAGGCAAAGCCATGGGCATCGCCGGTGCCGGTAACTCGGGCACCGTGCTGGCCGCCCTGATCGCCCCGGTGCTGGCTGCCGCGTATGGCTGGAGCAACGTGTTCGGCTTCGCCCTGATCCCGTTGATCCTGACCCTGATCGTCTTCGCCTGGCTGGCCAAGAACGCCCCTGAGCGGCCGAAAGCCAAGTCCATGGCCGACTACCTCAAGGCCCTGGGTGACCGCGACAGCTGGTGGTTCATGTTTTTCTACAGCGTGACCTTCGGCGGCTTCATCGGCCTGGCCAGCGCCCTGCCCGGCTACTTCAATGACCAATACGGCCTGAGCCCGGTCACTGCCGGTTACTACACCGCTGCTTGCGTGTTCGGTGGCAGCCTGATGCGTCCGCTGGGCGGCGCGCTGGCGGATCGCTTCGGCGGGATTCGCACCCTGTTGGCGATGTACACCGTGGCAGCGATCTGCATTGCGACCGTGGGTTTCAATCTGCCGAGTTCCTACGCAGCGTTGGCCCTTTTCGTCTGCACTATGCTCGGTTTAGGTGCAGGTAACGGTGCCGTATTCCAGTTGGTCCCACAGCGTTTTCGTCGGGAGATCGGTGTGATGACCGGTTTGATCGGCATGGCCGGCGGCATCGGTGGCTTCGCACTGGCGGCCGGCATGGGCGCGATCAAGCAAAGTACCGGCAGCTATCAAATGGCCTTGTGGTTGTTCGCCAGCCTCGGCGTACTCGCCTGGTTCGGTCTGCACGGGGTGAAACGTCGCTGGAGAACCACTTGGGGTTCGGCAGCCGTCACCGCTGCTCGGGTGTGAGGATTGAATGAGCCTGCAACTGAGTTTTGCCGAAGCCAGCGCCATAGGGCCTCGCGAGGAGAACCAGGACGCTCTGCGCCTGGTCACTCCGGCCCCGGCACTGGCGGCGAGCAAGGGTTACCTGTTCGCCATCGCCGACGGCGTCAGCCAATGCGCCGATGGCGGTCTCGCGGCCCGTTCGACCTTGCAGGCGTTGGCGCTGGATTATTACGCCACACCGGAAACCTGGGGTGTCGCCCAGGCACTCGATCGCCTGCTGCTGGCGCAAAACCGCTGGCTGCAGGCCAACGGCGGCGGGCAACCGCTGCTGACCACGGTCAGTGCCCTGGTGATGCGCGGCAGGCGTTTCACCCTGGCGCATGTCGGCGATTGCCGGGTTTACCGCTGGCACGCCGACACCTTGCAACGGGTGAGCGAGGATCACGTCTGGGACCAGCCGGGCATGCAGCATGTGCTCAAGCGGGCCCTGGGGCTGGATCAACATCTGGTGCTGGACTTTCTGGATGGCGAACTGCGCCTGAACGAGAGTTTCGTGCTGCTCAGCGACGGCATCTGGGCCGTGCTGGGCGATACCGCCATCGCGGCGATTCTGCGCGATCAACCTGACCTCAACAGTGCCGCGCAGACCCTGGTCAGCGCCGCGCACCTGGCCGGCAGCCAGGACAATGCCAGCGCCCTGCTGGTGCGGGTCGATGCCCTTGGCGAAACCAGCATTGGCGATGCACTGATTCACCTGCAGCAATGGCCTCTGCCGCCTGCACTGAAACCGGGCCAGACCTTCGAAGGCTGGCAGGTCGAAGGGATCCTCGGCCAGAGCCAGCAATCGCTGCTCTACCGGGTGCGCGATGCACAACAACAGCGCTGGCTGCTGAAAACCTTGCCCGGCGCTCTGCGTGACGATCACCAGGCCGGGCAGGCATTGTTGTCGGAGGAATGGTTTCTCAAGCGTGTAGCCGGTCGGCATTTCCCTGAAGTCCATGCCGCCAGTCAGCGTCAGCATTTGTATTACGTGATGCGTGAGTATTCCGGATCGACCCTGGCTGAGTTGCATGAGCGCGTCACAACGCTGCCACTGGCGCAATGGCAGGACTTGGCCGAACGCTTGCTGCGGGCTGTCGGCATCCTGCATCGACGGCAGATTCTGCATCGCGATATCAAACCGGAGAATCTGCTGCTGGGGGACGACGGCGAGTTGCGCCTGCTGGATTTCGGCCTCGCCTACTGTCCGGGGCTGTCCGAAGATCAAGCCTTCGCCCTGCCTGGAACGCCCAGCTATATCGCGCCAGAAGCGTTCCGCGGCGACCTGCCGACACCACAACAGGATCTGTATGCCGTCGGCGTGACCCTGTACTACCTGCTCACCGGGCATTATCCCTACGGCGAAATCGAAGCGTTCCAGCGCCCACGGTTTGGCGTGCCTGTCAGCGCCAGTCGCTACCGGCCCGACCTGCCGGAATGGATCGCGCAAAGTCTGGAGCGCGCGGTGGCGGTAGCCCCGGATCAGCGCTTTGAAACGGCCGAAGAATGGTTGTTGCTGCTGGAACAGGGAGAACGACGCAGTTTGAGCGTGCGACCCAGACCGTTGCTGGAGCGCGAGCCGTTGAAGGTTTGGCGGACGTTGGCACTGGTGTCGTTGCTGGTGAATCTGGTGCTGCTGTTTTTGTTGTTTCACGGTTAAAAGATCAAAAGATAGCAGCCTGCGGCAGCTCCTTCGGGAGCCCACGATCTCCTGCGGGAGCTGCCGTAGGCTGCGATCTTTTGATTTTTCTGCTTCAAAACCGGGCATCGCGCCTTGAACCGGTGCACGCAAACACCCTCCTCCCATGACCAGAGCCCATAAATCCGGCCCTTGCGAGACTTGGCACAACCACTGCATTACCTTTCCCAACAGACATAAAGCCCGGCCTTCAACGTAGAAGGCTGCGCTGCCCGAGAGAACGGGACAAGGACAAAGGCGTCCTCGCTAGTTAGCTAGCGGGACGCCTTTTTTTGTTTGCGCAAAATTTTGTCGAGCAAGGCCTGAATGCCCTGATGAGGCAGGCCCGAGCTCCCCGGAGAACCTGATGAAAAAACTAAAACTGGTGATGATCGGCAACGGCATGGCCGGGGTTCGTACCCTGGAAGAACTGCTCAAGCTGAGTAATGAGCTGTACGACATCACGGTCTTCGGCGCCGAACCGCATACCAACTACAACCGCATCCTGCTGTCCCCCGTACTGGCTGGCGAACAGACATTCGAAGAGATCGTGCTCAACGATCTGGACTGGTACCTGGAAAACAACATCAAGCTGCTGCTCAACCGCAAAGTGGTTGAGATCGACCGGGTCAAACGCCGGGTCATCGCCGAAGACGGTACCGAGGCTGAATACGACCGCCTGCTGATTGCCACCGGCTCGACCCCGTTCATCCTGCCGATCCCCGGCAATACCTTGCAGGGCGTGATCGGCTACCGCGACATTGCCGACACCCAAGTGATGATCGACACCGCCAAGACCCACAAGCACGCCGTGGTCATCGGTGGCGGCCTGCTGGGCCTTGAAGCCGCCAACGGCCTGATGCTGCGGGGCATGCACGTCACCGTGGTGCACATCGGCGAATGGCTGCTGGAGCGCCAACTGGACAAAACCAGCGGCCAACTCCTGCAAACCGCCCTGGAAGCCCGTGGCCTGCATTTCCGCCTGTGCGAACAGACCCAGGCCCTGCACGACGCCGGCAATGGCCGGGTCGGCTCAGTGCAGTTCAAGAACGGCGACATCATCCCCGCCGACCTGGTGGTGATGGCCGCCGGCATTCGCCCCAACACCGAACTGGCGGAAAAAGCCGGCATCCCTTGCAGCCGCGGGATTCTGGTCAACGACACAATGCAAACCTACGACCCTCGGGTGTACGCCATCGGTGAATGCGCCAGCCACCGCGGCACCGCCTACGGCCTGGTCGCACCGCTGTTCGAACAAGCCAAGGTGTGCGCCAACCACCTCGCCCAACTGGGCTTCGCCACTTACAAGGGCTCGGTGACGTCGACCAAATTGAAAGTCACCGGCATCGACCTGTTCTCCGCCGGCGACTTCATGGGCGGCGAAGGCACCGAGACCATCACCCTCTCCGACCCGATCGGCGGGGTGTACAAAAAACTGGTGATCAAGGATGACGTGCTGGTCGGCGCCTGCCTGTACGGCGATACGGCAGACGGCGGCTGGTATTTCCGGCAGATCCGTGAGAACCATGCCATCGGCGAGATCCGCGATCACCTGATGTTTGGCGAAAATGCTTTAGGCGATGTAGGACACCAAGGCCAGGACAAAGCCATGAGCATGGCCGACACCGCCGAAGTCTGCGGCTGTAACGGCGTGTGCAAAGGCACCATCGTCAAAGCCATTCAGGAACACGGGCTGTTCAGCGTCGACGACGTGAAGAAACACACCAAGGCCGCCAGCTCCTGCGGCTCTTGTGCCGGCCTCGTCGAACAGATCCTGATCAACACCGTGGGCGGTGCGGCAGACGTCAAACCGAAAAGCGAAAAAGCCATCTGCGGGTGCAGCGACCTCAACCACGGGCAAATCCGCCAGGCCATCCGCGACCAGCATCTGCTGACCATCGCCGGCACCATGAGCTACCTGAACTGGCGCACGCCGAACGGCTGCGCCACCTGCCGCCCGGCGCTCAACTACTACCTGATTTCCACCTGGCCCGGCGAAGCCAAGGACGATCCGCAATCGCGCCTGATCAACGAACGCGCCCACGCCAACATTCAGAAAGACGGCACTTACTCTGTCGTCCCGCGGATGTGGGGCGGTGTGACCAATCCTTCAGAACTGCGGCGCATCGCCGACGTGGCCGACAAGTACAACGTGCCGATGGTCAAGGTCACCGGCGGCCAACGCATCGACTTGCTGGGGATCAAAAAGCAAGACTTGCCGGGCGTCTGGAAAGACCTGGACATGCCGTCCGGCCACGCCTATGGCAAATCCATCCGCACCGTGAAAACCTGTGTCGGCAGTGAGTTCTGCCGCTTCGGCACCCAGAATTCCACGCAACTGGGCATCGAGCTCGAACATGACCTGTTCAACATGTGGTCACCACACAAAGTAAAACTGGCTGTCTCCGGTTGCCCACGCAACTGCTCGGAAGCGGGGATCAAGGACGTCGGAATTATCGGCGTGGATTCCGGCTGGGAGATGTACATCGGTGGCAACGGCGGGATCAAGACCGAAGTCGCTGAATTCTTCGTCAAGTTGAAAACCGCTGAAGAGGTGCGCGAATACAACGGCGCTTTCCTGCAGCTGTACCGTGAAGAAGCCTTCTACCTCGAGCGCACCGTGCATTACCTGCAACGGGTCGGCATGGAACACATCAAGAAAGCCGTGCTGGAAGACCCGGTACGGCGCAAGGCACTCAACGAACGCCTGCAATTCTCCCTGTCGTTCGAACAGGACCCGTGGAAGGAACGCCTCGAGCAACCACTGCTGAAAAAAGAATTCGAGGTCATTCCCGTGAAGAACCTGGAGGTGTCGGTATGAACTGGCTGGATATCTGCGCACTGGAAGAGATCAACACCCTGGGCTCGCGGATCGTCGCCGGCCCGAAAGGCGACATCGCGATTTTTCGTACGAGCGACGATGAGGTTTTCGCCCTCGACGACCGCTGCCCGCATAAGGGCGGGCCGCTGTCCCAGGGTTTGATCTACGGCAAACGGGTCGCCTGCCCGCTGCACAACTGGCAGATCGACCTGGAAACCGGCGAAGCCCAGGCTCCCGATATCGGCTGTGCCCACCATCATTCGGCACGGGTCGAAAATGGCCGGGTGCTGCTGGCTCTGCGGGAAGCAAGCTGATGGACCGCCAAATCACCGCCTCCACCTGCTGCTACTGCGGGGTCGGCTGCGGCGTGCTGATCGAGCACGACGGCGAGCGCATTCTCGGCGTCAGCGGCGATCCGGCGCACCCGGCCAACTTCGGCAAATTGTGCAGTAAAGGTTCGACCTTGCATCTGACCGGCGACCTGACGGCGCGGGCCTTGTACCCGCAACTGCGCCTGGGCAAAGGACTGGCTCGCAGCCGCACAGATTGGGACAGCGCCCTCGATCACGCCGCCAGTGTCTTCGCCAAGACCATCGCCGAACACGGCCCGGACAGCGTCGCGTTCTATATCTCCGGGCAATTGCTGACCGAGGATTACTACGCCTTCAACAAACTGGCGCGGGCGCTGGTGGGCACCAACAACATCGACAGCAATTCACGGCTGTGCATGTCTTCAGCGGTGGTCGGCTACAAGCGCAGCCTCGGCGCCGATGCTCCGCCCTGCAACTACGAAGACCTGGAATTGAGCGACTGCGTGATGATCGTCGGCAGCAACATGGCCTACGCCCACCCGATCCTGTTTCGTCGCCTGGAAGAAGCCAAATCCCGCCACCCGCAAATGAAAGTCATCGTCATCGACCCACGGCGCACCGACACCTGCGATCTGGCTGACCTGCACCTGGCGATTCTGCCCGGTACCGATGTCGCGTTGTTCCATGGGATTTTGCACTTGCTGCTGTGGGAAGACTGGATCGACCGCGACTTCATCAAGGCCCACACCGAAGGCTTGGCCGAGCTGAAAAACCTGGTACGCGACTACACCCCGGCAATGGTTTCGCAACTCTGTGGCATCAGCGTCGAGCAACTGTACCAATGCGCGGAATGGGTCGGCACGTCACCGAGCTTTCTGTCGCTGTGGTGCATGGGGCTGAATCAGTCCACCGCCGGCAGCGCGAAGAACAGCGCGCTGATCAACCTGCACTTGGCTACCGGGCAAATCGGCCGGCCCGGTGCAGGACCTTTCTCGCTGACCGGTCAGCCCAATGCCATGGGCGGCCGGGAAACCGGCAGTTTGTCAAACCTGCTGCCGGGTCATCGCGAAGCGGCCAATGCCGAACACCGGGCGCAAGTGGCCGCCTACTGGGGCGTCGATCAACTGCCCGAAAACACCGGGCTCACGGCCATCGAACTGTTCGAGCAGATGCGCAGCGGCAAGATCAAAGCCCTGTGGATCGCCTGCACCAACCCTGCCCAGTCGCTGCCGGACCAGACCACTGTGCGCGAGGCACTGCAAGCCTGCCCGTTCGTGGTGTTGCAGGAAGCCTTCCACACCACCGAAACCGCCGCATTCGCCGACCTGTTGCTGCCCGCCGCCAGTTGGGGTGAAAAGGACGGCACGGTTACCAACTCCGAGCGACGCATTTCCCACGTCCGCCGAGCCATCGGCGCCCCCGGTGAAGCACGGCCCGATTGGGCGATCACTGTGGATTTCGCACAGCGCCTGGAAAAACACCTGCGTCCCGGAGCCTCCAGCCTGTTTGCCTTTGAAACCCCGGCACAGGTCTTCGACGAATACAAACAACTGACTCGCGGCCGCGACCTCGACCTGTCCGGGATCAGTCATGAGTTGATCGACCGGCTCGGACCGCAGCAATGGCCCTTCCCCGCCGGAGCCCGCGAAGGCACCGCGCGATTGTACCTTGACGGGGTATTCCCGACCGCCAGCGGGCGTGCGCAGTTCGTGACCGACCCCTATCGCGCCGCCAAGGAACAACGCGATGCGCGTTTCCCGCTGACCTTGATCACCGGCCGCCTGCGCGATCAATGGCACGGCATGAGCCGCACCGGCACCGCCGCGCAGCTGTTCGGCCATGTCAGCGAAGCCGTGTTGAGCCTGCACCCGGATGAACTGCGTCGGCATCGCCTGCAACCTGGCGACCTGATCAATCTGAAAAGTCGCCGGGGCGCGGTGATCCTGCCGGTCAGCAGCGACGACAGCGTACGTCCGGGCCAGGCTTTCCTGCCGATGCATTGGGGCGACCGCTTTCTCAAGGGCGGTGTGAATACCCTCACCCTTCCCGCCTTCGATCCGTTGTCGAAGCAACCGGAACTCAAACACAGCGGTGTGCGACTCGAGCCTGTGCACTTGCCCTGGCAGCTTTTCGCCCTGATCGAAGGCGATGTTCAACAGCACCTGGAGACGCTGCGACCACTCTGCGAGGCGTTTTCCTACGCCAGCCTCAGCTTGGCCGGCCGTGAGCGTCCCGCGCTGCTGATACGCGCCGCCAGCGCCACCGCGCCAGAGCCGCAGTTGTTGCGCGATATCGATCAATGCCTGGGGCTCAACGACGGCCCGGTATTGGCTTATGACGATCCCCGGCGTTCGATCGGTAAACGGGTGCGTATCGAGAACGGCCGGATCACCGCGATTCGCCTGGCCGGTGAAACACTCGCCCAACATTGGCTGCAAAGCCTGTGGCTCGAAGGTCGCGCCGACGAACAACTGCGCCGTTGGCTGCTGGCACCGTTGAGTGCGCCACCAGGCAACGCTGGCGCCCCTGCATCCGGCAGCAAAACCCTGTGCAACTGCATGAACGTCAGCCAGAACGCAATCTGTGCCGGAATCAGCCGTGGCCTGGACTTGCAAGGTTTGAAACAAGAATTGGGCTGCGGCACGCAATGCGGCTCCTGCGTCCCGGAAATCAAGCGTTTACTGGCCGCCACTGCGCAGCCAGTCGCCGTCACCTCGTGAGGAAAACACTATGAGCGCAAAAGTCTGGCTGGTGGGTGCGGGTCCCGGCGATCCGGAATTGCTGACCCTCAAGGCGGTTCGTGCGTTGCGCGAAGCGGACGTGGTGTTGATCGACGATCTGGTCAATCCTGCGGTACTGGAGCATTGCCCGAATGCGCGAATTATTCCCGTGGGCAAGCGCGGCGGCTGTCGCTCCACGCCTCAAGCCTTCATTCATCGCCTGATGCTGCGTTATACCCGCCACGGCAAATGCGTGGTGCGGCTCAAGGGTGGCGATCCGTGCATCTTCGGACGCGGCGGTGAAGAGGCGCAGTGGTTACGTGAACGAGGGGTCGAGGTTGAATTGGTCAATGGCATCACCGCTGGCCTTGCCGGCGCGACCCAATGTGATATTCCACTGACGCTTCGGGGTGTCGCCCGTGGCGTGACACTGGTCACGGCGCACACTCAGGATGACAGTAGCCTGAACTGGCAGGCCCTGGCTCAAGGCGGCACCACGTTGGTGGTCTATATGGGTGTCGCAAAACTGAGCGAGATTCGTGAGCAACTGCTGGCCGGTGGAATGGCCGCCGATACGCCCGTGGCGATGATCGAAAACGCTTCGCTGCCGCACCAACGGGAATGCCGGAGCGACCTGACAGCAATGGAAGAGGATGCCCTCAGCTTTCAGTTGAAGAGCCCGGCGATCCTGGTGATCGGCGCCGTGGCAGCCTGCGCAACTTCATCGATGTGGGAGCGCGACTTGCCCGCGATGGTGGCCGATCAATCAGCCTGAACCCTACCTATTACTCCCTCTTCACCAAATCGCAGACAAAGAAAAGCCCGGCCTAAGCCGGGCTTTTCTTGAGCTGCGAGCTAATTACTTAGCTTGAGCTTCAACCTTCGCTTCTACGCGACGGTTTACAGCGCGACCAGCTTCAGTGGCGTTGTCAGCAACTGGGCGGGATTCGCCGTAGCCAACAGACTGAACGCGGGACGGCGAAACACCGTACTGGTTGGTCAGAACTTGCTTAACGGCGTTTGCACGACGCTCGGACAGTTTCTGGTTGTAAGCGTCAGGACCGACGGAGTCAGTGTGACCTTCAACAACAGTAGTGGTGGATGGGTACTGCTTCATGAAGTCAGCCAGGTTTTTGATGTCGCCGTAGCTGTTAGGCTTGACTACCGACTTGTTGAAGTCGAATTTCACGTCCAGCTCAACACGAACAACTTCAGCAACTGCTGGGCAGCCATCAGCGTCAACAGTTACGTTGGCTGGGGTGTCTGGGCACTTGTCAACGTTGTCGCAAACGCCATCGTTGTCGCTGTCGGAGCAAACTTCAGCCGGTGCTGGAACTGGAGCAGCAGCAGGCTTGGAGCCGCCACCGAAGTTCACACCGATACCGACGCTAGGAGCCCACTCGGTGTCGCCCTGGTCGATGTTGTACTGAGCTTCAACGCCAGCACGGGCGTAGAAGTTTTCAGTGAAGTACAGCTTGGCACCGCCGCCAACGTTGGCGAAAGTGGAGCGGTTACGACCCGAACCGTTCTGGCCAATGCTCTGGTCCGAGAAACCGGCAGAAACGTATGGACGGATCATGTCGCCTGGGTTGTTGAAGTGGTACAGAGCGTCCAGAGCGGTATCAGCGCCCTTTACGTTGCGACCATCATCTGCACGTACGTTGTGTACTTCGTCGTAGGCCAGACGCAGTTCTACGTCGTCGGTCAGGAAGTAACCAACCGAGCCGCCGAACAGGTTGCCGTTGTTCTTGAAGTTACGATCGCTGTCGTACTGTTCTTTCTTGGCGAAGCCTTCGATTTCAACTGCGCCTTGGCCTTGTGCCAGCGCGCCGAACGAAGTAGCGGCAATAAGAGAACCAATGGCCAAGCCCAAGGTGTTTTTCAGTTTCATCCGTTAAATCCCCATCTGGTGATTGTGAAGCAGTCCCGCAAACCGGGGGACAACTCGGCGGCAAGTCTATCAGAACTTGCCTACACGTAAGAGATATTTGCGCCAAACTAAGTTTCGGCAATGCCTGCAAATTTCTCACGCAATTTGTCTAGAGCGCGTTTGTACCGCATTTTTGTTGCACTCAAGCCCATGTGCATGATGTCTGCGATCTCCTGAAACTCCAGCTCTGCGACAAAACGTAGCACCAGAATTTCACGATCAATCGGGTTCACATACACCAGCCAGCGATCAAGTCCGCCCTTCTCCTCGGGTTTCGGCGCCTTTTCTTCAGACGCTTCCTCGAGGGGGTCCAGACTCAAAGCGTCCATCAAGCGACGCTTACGCCGTTCCTTCCGATACTGCGTGATGCACTCGTTGTACGTGATGCTGTAGAGCCACGTCTTGAACTTCGATTTCCCCTCGAAGTTCTTCAGGCCGTACAGCACCTTCAACATCACTTCCTGACAGACATCGTCTGCATCACGATCGTTCCCCAGGTACCGTGCACAAACGTTAAATAATGTTCGCTGGTAACGCCGCATCAGTTCTTCATAGGCGCGCGTTACGTGAAACAGCTCGGTATGCGAGCGCGCGACCAACTCCTCATCAGAGAGCTCGCGGGGGTCGTAGCGCGTGGAGAGCGATTGAGCTTTATTCAAAACAAGTCGGGCCGACAGTCAGGTCAATGTCCGCCGCAACCCCTCAGGGCATTTTGCGGCGGCATACATTAGCAGGATTTGCCGGGTTAGCGGCTACTCACATGCTGCTCCAGGAGAATCCGATTCGAGAGAGAGACTAGCTCACCCTCGTCGGTCAGCACCGTGGTTTTCACCGTGCCGATCTCTTCGATCTGCCCTTCGACCTCGCCAACACGCACTTGTTGCCCAACCTGATACAACTCTCGCACATAGATTCCCGCAAGAATCTGACCGGCAATTTCCCGGCTTCCCAACCCCATGGCCAGCGCAACCGCCAGACCAACGGTAATCAAGACGATCACAATCACGTGGTTGAGCAGGTCTGTCTTGACCTCCAACTGGCTGATCGCAACCGAAATACTGATGATGATCACCAGGCCCTGGGCAATCCGCCCCAGTCCTGCTGCGTAATCCAGCCCTACGCCTTCTGCCGCGCCACGCACCAGCCCATTGGCCAGTTGCGCCAGCAAGACACCCACCAGCAGCACCAGCGCCGCGCCGAATACTTTCGGAACATACAGCGCCAGCATGTCCAGCGTAGCCGAAACTCGTTCAAGTCCAAGGGATTCTGCGGCAGAAACGAGAAAAATCAACAGGACGAACCAGTAAACAATTTTGCCGATCAGCGTCGAAATAGGCACCTGGAGGCCGGCGCGGGACAGCAATTTGGTCAGTCCGGTGCCACCCATCAGGCGATCAAGGCCCAATTTGGCGAGCAATTTTGAGAGCAGCGTGTCCAGCAGTTTGGCCACGACAAAACCCAGCAGCAGTACAACCAGTGCGCCAAACAGGTTCGGAATGAAGTTCGCAACTTTGGTCCACAACGCAGTCATTGCAGTGACGAGGCTCTGAGTCCAGAGATCAAGTTCCATATTCAATCAGCCTTATCAGCAGTGCGGGCGGTAGGTTTACGCAGACGAGAAACCGGCGCTACATGGGCCGATCCGTTATTCAGGGCGATCATCAGCGCGGGCAGCCAACGGCCCAGAAGGCTGAACAGATCGCCGGCACCGACCTGGCGGTTGGCGGTTTTCAGTACACGCCCCAGACAGGCATCGTCGTCACGGCTGGACGGCGATGCTTTGAGCATGTCACGCAAAGACTGTTCAAACGGATCGTGCATACGCACCTCTCGTGATGTCTGTCAAAGACGCGGTTAGATTTGGTCGGGTCACATGGCTCATCGTCAGACCCAGCGCAAACGTCGGAATAACCACCACTGCCCCAGCGCCACCAAGACCATCAACAGGCAGGCGATCAGGAAGCCGTAGGGGTTGGCAGAGAACGGAATACCGCCGACGTTGATGCCCAAAAGACCGGTCAGAAAACTCATCGGCAAAAAGATTCCGGTGATGATCCCGAATCGATACATCGTGCGGTTCATGCGCACGCTCAAACGCCGGTCTTCAGCCTCCAGGACCAGCCCCACACGCTCCCGGGTCAACTCCAGCTCCTCGAGATACCGGGTCAGGCTGTTGTTCAATTCGTTCCAGTAATCGCCATCGTCTTCGCAGAACCACGGCAGTTTTATCCGCGTCAGCTGACCGAAAATATCCCGCTGCGGCGCCAGAAAACGCTTCAGTCCAGCGGCTCTGCGGCGGATCTGCAAAACAGCCCCATGCTCAGGTGTATACCGTTCGTCGGCATCCAGCTTTTCTTCTTCCTCATCGACAACTTCCGAGAGGTCGCCGACCAGATCCTGCACTTTATGGGTAAGGTATTGCGCCATATACAGGATCAGCTCGGAAGCGCTTCTCGGCCCTTTGCCGTCGGCCAGTTGCACCAACAACTCTTCGGTGGCACGCAACGGCCGCAAACGCAGGGAAATCACCCGTTGGGCCGAACCGAAGATCCGCACCGAGACCATGTCTTCCGGCTCCGCGCCCGGATTCAGGTTGACCCCACGCAAAAACAGCAGCAGTTCAGAGTCCGGCAGCGGCAAAAGACGCGGTCGGGTGTTCTCTTCCAGCAACAAATCGCAACTAAATTCACTCAGCCCGCTGGATTTTCGCAGCCAGGTCTGGGTTTGCGGGTGGCTGCGATCCCAGTGCAGCCACAGGCTTTCGTGGGCCTGCAACTGCAAGTCATCGAGTTCAGTCCGGGCTATCGAACGCGCACCGCCTTTACCGTCCAGCACCAGGGCATGCACCAGCCCCCACTGCGCGTTTTCTTCCTCGAACATCCTCACCCCTATTCTTGAAACAAAAAGCCAGCAGCGCTTATTCAGGCATTTTCAGCGGGCTTGGCGAGACGATCACCCCGTTGTTGTCCGCATAAACGTAGTGGCCCGGGTGAAAGGTCACGCCCGCGAAGGTCACGGCAACGTTGAGATCGCCAACACCGCGCCTGTCGGTTTTCATCGGGTGACTGGCCAGGGCCTGAACCCCCAGATCAGTTTGCGCGATGACGTCGACGTCGCGGATGCAACCGTAGATCACCAGCCCTTCCCAACCGTTGTTCGCGGCTTTCTCGGCCAGCATGTCGCCCAACAGCGCGCGGCGCAGGGAACCGCCACCGTCGACCACCAGCACCTTGCCGTTGCCCTTGAGCTCGACTTGCTCCTTGACCCGCGAGTTGTCTTCGAAACATTTGATGGTCACGATTTCGCCGCCGAAAGAATCACGGCCGCCGAAATTGCTGAACATCGGTTCCAGCACCTGCACCAGCTCCGGATAGGCGTCGCACAGGTCAGGCGTGAGGTAATGGTTCATCGAGAAACTCCTGTAACAAGGAAGACAATCGAGTATGCAGCATACTCGGGCCAAGGCTGGACGGTTGCAAATCGCTCCGTTCGCACGAACACAGCGACCGCATCAATCACTCAAAGTGACCAGAACCACTCAATGCGTCACATATTAGCCGCAAGCCGACCAGAGAGAAATGCCCTTGTTAGAGCATCAGGCTCAAATCGCTGTGGCCAAATCCGGCTTTTCACCCAGTAAAGGCGTCTGTTGATCCGCCAACCAGCGAGCCACCAACGGCCAGACTTCAGCCTGCGCAGCCTTGCTGACCAGCATTTCCACGTGACCGAAATTATCGCCAAAGCCTTGCTCGCGGCCAAGGGTGATGAACTGCTTGTGCTCGGAGCCGACTTGATCGAACAGCTTATGGCAGGCCCAGGTCGGGTCCTGATGATCGCCCGCGGCGCTCACGGCCAACACCGGCAATTGCACCTCGGCCAACCCCGCCCACCAGTCCTTGTCGGCATCGCCGAAACGGCCGAACAGCCCGTACCAACGCATGCTTTCCAGGGCCAGGCCTATCGGCTCGTCCTCCGGGCCGCGCTTGAGCCGAGAGCCCGACAGTTGGGCAAAACGCTTGAGAATGAAGCGCCCGCTCCACTCCACCGGTGGAAACTTCAACGGCCAGTAAGTACGGCTGACTTGCGTGCCGAAAAACGCCGCGGAAGCCACGGCGGGCTCGCCCAGGTACTGGCCGCCCAACGCCGCGGCGAGGGTAATGCCGCCCAGCGAATGGCCGATCCAGTGCGGGATCTGGCCGCTTTGCTCGCGCACGAACGCGCCAATGGCCGGCAAATCGTAACGCGCATAGTCGGCGACGCTGTTCTGGCGATAGTTCTGGTTGCGCTGAGACAGGCCGTGACCGCGCATTTCCGGAATCCACACATCGAATCCCAGACGCGTCAGGTAAGCGCCCAGGCCCAAACCTTTGGGAGAAAACCAGAACCGCCGATTGGAAAAGCTGCCGTGCAGCAGAATCACCGGCACGCCACGCACCGCCGGCTCATCGGCCAGGCCCAGGCGTGTCACAGCCAGCTCAACGGTGCCGTCGGGGCTGTTGCCGGGTTTCAAACGATAGACGTCTTCGCTCAGATCGCCGCGCCGCTCGGCGCTGATCAGGGCGACAGGAAATAGGTTGCTGCTACTTTGCATATGCTCTTGCACAAAAAAGGGCGGCATCCAGAGGAGCCCGCCCTACTTGAATCTCTGAAAGGGCCGATCACAGATCGGCCCTTTCACTCACACCATCAGGCCGAAGCCTGACCTTCAGCCAGGAAGAACCAGGTTTCCAGTACGGAATCGGGGTTCAGCGAAACGCTTTCGATGCCCTGCTCCATCAGCCACTTGGCCAGGTCCGGGTGGTCCGAAGGGCCCTGACCGCAGATGCCGATGTACTTGCCGGCCTTGTTGCACGCGGCAATGGCGTTGCCCAGCAGTTTCTTGACCGCAGGATTTCGCTCGTCAAACAGGTGCGCGATGATCCCGGAGTCACGGTCCAGGCCCAGGGTGAGCTGGGTCAGGTCGTTGGAGCCGATGGAGAAACCGTCGAAGAACTCGAGGAACTCTTCAGCCAGGATCGCGTTGGACGGCAGCTCGCACATCATGATCACGCGCAGACCGTTGTCGCCACGGGCCAGACCGTTTTCAGCCAGCAGATCGACCACCTGGCTCGCTTCGCCCAGGGTACGGACGAACGGCACCATGATTTCAACGTTGGTCAGGCCCATCTCGTTACGCACGCGCTTGAGGGCGCGGCATTCGAGCTCGAAGCAGTCACGGAACGATTCGCTGATGTAACGCGAAGCGCCACGGAAACCCAGCATCGGGTTTTCTTCTTCCGGCTCGTAGAGTTTGCCGCCGATCAGGTTCGCGTATTCGTTGGACTTGAAGTCCGACAGACGCACGATGACCTTTTTCGGCCAGAACGCTGCCGCCAGGGTGCTGATACCTTCGACCAGTTTGTCGACATAGAAGCCAACCGGGTCGTTGTAACCGGCAATGCGCTTGTCGACGCTGTCCTTGATTTCCTGCGGCAGGCCGCCGTAGTTCAACAGCGCCTTGGGGTGCACGCCGATCATGCGGTTGATGATGAATTCCAGACGGGCCAGGCCCACACCGGCGTTCGGCAGTTGCGCGAAGTCGAAGGCGCGGTCCGGGTTGCCGACGTTCATCATGATCTTGAACGGCAGCTCCGGCATGGCATCCACGGAGTTTTTCTTGATGTCGAAGCCCAGTTCGCCTTCGAAGATGTAACCGGTGTCGCCTTCAGCGCAGGAAACGGTCACGCCCTGGCCGTCTTTCAACAGCTGGGTAGCATTGCCGCAACCGACCACGGCCGGGATGCCCAGCTCGCGAGCGATGATCGCCGCGTGGCAGGTACGGCCGCCACGGTTGGTGACGATGGCGCTGGCGCGCTTCATGACCGGTTCCCAGTCCGGGTCGGTCATATCGGAAACCAGAACGTCGCCCGGCTGGACTTTGTCCATCTCGGACACGTCCTTGATGATCCGCACCTTGCCGGCGCCGATGCGCTGGCCGATGGCACGACCTTCCACCAGCACGGTGCCGGTTTCTTTCAACAGGTAACGTTCCATGACGTTGGCCTGGGTGCGGCTCTTCACGGTTTCCGGACGGGCCTGCACGATGTAGAGCTTGCCGTCGTCGCCGTCTTTGGCCCATTCGATGTCCATCGGGCACTTGTAGTGCTTCTCGATGATCATCGCCTGCTTGGCCAGTTCGCTGACTTCGGCGTCGGTCAGGCAGAAACGAGCGCGATCAGCCTTGTCCACGTCGACGGTCTTGACCGATTTACCAGCCTTGGCTTCGTCACCGTAGATCATCTTGATGGCTTTGCTGCCCAGGTTGCGACGCAGGATGGCCGGGCGACCGGCTTCCAGCGTGCCTTTGTGGACGTAGAACTCATCCGGGTTCACCGCGCCTTGTACGACGGTTTCACCCAAGCCGTAGGCGCCGGTGATGAACACCACATCACGGAAGCCCGATTCGGTATCGAGGGTGAACATCACCCCGGCGGTGCCGGTTTCGGAGCGGACCATGCGCTGCACGCCAGCCGACAAGGCCACCAGCTTGTGGTCGAAGCCCTGGTGGACGCGGTAGGAAATGGCGCGGTCGTTGAACAGGGAGGCGAACACCTCTTTGGCGGCGCGAATGACGTTTTCGACACCACGGATGTTCAGGAAGGTTTCCTGCTGACCGGCGAAGGAAGCGTCCGGCAGGTCTTCGGCGGTAGCGGAAGAGCGCACGGCCACGGCCATGTCAGGGTTGCCGGCCGACAGCGTGGCGAACGCGGTGCGGATCTCGGCGTTGAGCTTCTCGGGGAACTCGGCTTCCATGATCCATTGACGGATCTGGGCGCCGGTCTTGGCCAAGGCGTTTACATCATCGACGTCCAGGGCGTCGAGGGCGGCATGGATCTGATCGTTCAGGCCGCTCAGTTCCAGAAAATCACGATAAGCCTGAGCTGTCGTGGCAAAGCCACCTGGCACCGATACACCGGCGCCTGCAAGGTTACTGATCATCTCGCCCAGGGATGCGTTCTTGCCCCCCACATGCTCTACATCATGGACGCCGAGCTTATCGAGGGAAACTACGTACTCTACCAAGGTGATCTCTCCACTAACTGTGTTGGAAAAGCTCAGAAGCCGGCGACTCGGGGGAGCCTTTGCCGGCTGTATGGCCTGGACCTGGAAAATAAGTGAGAATGCGGGCCATCGGTGGCCGACAAATCGCGCCTACTATATCCAAGAATCGTCACTAGCTTAAGGCCCAAGGTGCAAATGAAACGATCTGCTTTCTTTATCTCCGATGGCACCGGCATTACCGCCGAAACCCTCGGCCAAAGCCTGCTGGCGCAGTTCGAAAACATTACCTTCAGCAAAATCATACGACCGTACATCGACGACGCTGATAAAGCGCGGGCCATGGTACAACAAATCAACAAAGCCGCCGAAAACGATGGTTTTCGTCCGATTATTTTCGACACCATTGTCAATCAGGACATTCGTGAGATTCTCGCAACGTCGAATGGTTTCATGATCGACATTTTCTCGACCTTCCTGGCGCCCCTTGAACAGGAGCTGACCGAGCATTCTTCCTACACCGTCGGCAAATCCCACTCCATCGGCCATAACTCCAATTACATGGAGCGTATCGAGGCGGTGAACTTCGCCCTCGACAATGACGATGGCGCCCGCACGCACTATTACGACAAAGCTGACCTGATACTAGTAGGCGTGTCGCGATGCGGCAAAACGCCGACGTGTTTGTACATGGCCATGCAATTCGGCATCCGCGCAGCCAACTATCCGCTGACCGAAGACGACATGGAGCGCCTGCAACTGCCGACCGCCCTGCGCGCCCATCATCACAAGCTGTTCGGCCTGACCATCGACCCGGACCGCCTCACCGCGATCCGCAACGAACGCAAGCCCAACAGCCGCTATTCGAGCTACGCGCAGTGCGAATTCGAAGTGCGCGAGGTGGAGAATCTGTTCCGACGCGAGAACATTCCCCACATCAATTCCACGCATTTCTCCGTGGAAGAGATCTCGGCGAAGATTCTGGTGGAGAAAGGTGTGGAACGGCGGTTCAAGTAGATAGTCGGCGGCAGTTATGCCGCCTTCGCGGCCAGCTAGATCACAAACAAATCCACAAACCGGTTCACCGGCGTCGCTTCAAGCGCTGCCGGGTCCTTGCACAGCGCAAGGATCTCGGCGCTTCGCTGAGCCGTGAAGCGCGTCGTCAGGTTGACCTTGAACTTGTCTTCCAGCAACAGAATGCCATCAGCACGGCGCCGGCGATGACCGATCGGGTACTCCACCATCACGTTATCGGTGCTGGAACCGTCCTTGAAGAACACCTGTACCGCGTTGGCGATGGAGCGTTTGTCCGCCTCCAGGTATTCGCGGGTGAAACGCGGGTCTTCGACAATGACCATTTTGTCGCGCAGCACATCGATAATCGGGTGCGCGGCGTGGAAGTCGTCTTCGTACTGCTCGGCCACCAGATTGCCGAATACCAGAGGTACGGCGGTCATGTACTGGAGGCAGTGATCGCGGTCCGCAGCGTTGGCCAGCGGGCCGACCTTGGAGATGATGCGGATCGCTGATTCGTGGGTGGTGATAACGATCCTGTCGATTTCATGCAGGCGATTCCTGACCAATGGATGCAGGGTGACGGCAGCCTCGCAGGCCGTTTGCGCGTGGAACTCGGCGGGGAAGCTGATCTTGAACAGCACGTTTTCCATCACATAGCTGCCGAACGGCCGGGAAAAACTGAAAGCGCGCTTGCCTTCAGGCTTGAGCCCCAGGTCGTTGTTGGTGTGGCTGAACAGTACATCGTAGAAACCCCATTGCTTGGCGGTCAGTACGCCGGGGATGCCCATCTCACCACGCATCGCAATGTCCGCCAGACGCACGCCCCGACTGGTCGCGTCTCCGGCCGCCCAGGATTTACGCGATCCGGCGTTCGGCGCATGCCGGTAAGTGCGCAGCGCCTGGCCGTCGGCAAAGGCATGGGACAACGCCGACAGCAGCTGCTCGCGATTGGCGCCCATGAGTTTGGCAGTGACGGCGGTCGAGGCGACTTTCACCAGAATCACGTGATCAAGACCGACGCGGTTGAACGAATTCTCCAGGGCGATCACGCCCTGAATCTCGTGCGCCATGATCATGGCTTCCAGCACAGCGCGAATGGTCAACGGGGCGTCGCCATTGGCCAGGCGCTTTTGCGACAGGTGGTCGGCCACCGCGAGAATACCGCCGAGGTTATCGGACGGATGGCCCCATTCGGCGGCGAGCCAGGTGTCGTTGTAATCGAGCCAGCGGACGATGCAACCGATGTCCCAAGCGGCCTTGACCGGGTCGAGACGATAGCTGGTGCCGGGCACGCGGGCGCCGCAGGGGACGACAGTGCCTTCGACGATAGGACCCAGGTGTTTGGTGCATTCGGGAAAACGCAGCGCCAGCAAGCCGCAGCCGAGGGTGTCCATCAGGCAATTGCGGGCAGTATCAAGCGCCTCGGGCGACTGGATGTTGAAATTGAGGACGTAGTCGGCGATGTCCTGCAGAACCGTGTCGTAGTCGGGGCGGGTGTTCAGGTCGACGTTGGCGCTCATGTTCGATTCACTCTTGAAGTGGTTCGTTGATGGGACCTCGGTTCAGGGTAGTCTCAGTCGGTACAACACTCTTGTTTTGGAAATGCATCACCTATGGGAGCGGCGCTCCCACAGGGATTTGTGTATGCCTGGATTGAGGTTAGAAACAATCCCCCGGCACCCGGACATAACCTTCCATCAACACCCGCGCACTGCGGCTCATGATGGCTTTTTTCACCGTCCACTCACCGTTGACCTTTGCGGCCTCGGCGCCCACGCGCAAGGTGCCGGACGGATGGCCGAAGCGCACGGCGTTGCGTTCGATACCGCCCGCTGCCAGGTTGACCAAGGTGCCGGAAATCGCCGCCGCCGTGCCGATCGCCACCGCTGCCGTGCCCATCATGGCGTGGTGCAGCTTGCCCATGGACAACGCGCGCACCAGCAGGTCGATGTCGGCGGCTGCGATTTTCTTGCCGCTGGACGCAATGTAATCCGCAGGTGGGGCGACGAACGCGACCTTCGGCGTGTGCTGGCGCTTGGCGGCTTCATCCAGGTGCTCAATCAGCCCCATGCGCAGCGCACCGTAAGCGCGGATGGTTTCGAACATTGCCAAAGCCTCCAGGTCACTGTTGATCGCGCCCTGCAACTCGGTGCCGGTGTAGCCGATGTCTTCGGCGTTGATGAATATGGTCGGGATGCCAGCGTTGATCAGGGTAGCCTTGAGCGTGCCGACACCCGGCACTTCAAGGTCGTCCACCAGATTGCCGGTGGGGAACATCGAGCCACCGCCCCCCTCTTCTTCCGCCGCCGGATCCATGAATTCGAGCTGCACTTCGGCGGCCGGAAAGGTCACGCCGTCGAGTTCGAAATCACCGGTTTCCTGCACCTCGCCATTGGTGATCGGCACATGGGCGATGATGGTCTTGCCGATGTTGGCCTGCCACACGCGCACCACCGCCACACCGTTGTGCGGAATGCGGCTGGCATCCACCAGGCCATTGCTGATGGCGAACGAACCCACCGCCGCCGACAGGTTGCCGCAGTTGCCGCTCCAGTCGACGAAAGGTTTGTCGATGGCGACCTGACCGAACAGGTAATCGACGTCGTGATCGGCCTTGATGCTTTTCGACAGGATCACGGTTTTGCTGGTGCTGGACGTCGCGCCGCCCATGCCGTCGATTTGCTTCTCGTACGGATCGGGGCTGCCGATCACGCGCAGCAACAAGGCATCGCGGGCGGTGCCTGGCATCTGCGCCGCTTCGGGCAAATCCTTGAGGCTGAAGAACACGCCTTTGCTGGTGCCGCCGCGCATGTAGGTGGCAGGGATTTTTATCTGAGATGCGTGAGCCATATTGATCCTGTATGGCCAGCGCGGGACTTGAAATCCCGCGCGGCTCGTCGTGTTAAACGGCAACCGCCGACTCTTCGAGGAAGTCCTGAGCGAAACGCTGCAACACGCCGCCGGCCTCGTAGATCGACACTTCTTCGGCGGTGTCGAGGCGGCAGGTCACCGGCACTTCGACGCGTTCACCGTTCTTGCGGTTGATCACCAGCGTCAGCGTCGCGCGCGGGGTGCGATCGCCGATCACGTCATAGGTTTCGCTGCCATCTATCCCTAAGGTTTTACGATTGGTGCCCGGCAGGAACTCCAGCGGCAACACGCCCATGCCCACCAGGTTGGTGCGGTGAATGCGCTCGAAACCTTCGGCGGCAATCGCTTCCACCCCCGCCAGACGCACGCCTTTGGCCGCCCAGTCCCGGGACGAACCCTGGCCATAGTCGGCGCCGGCAATGATGATCAGCGGCTGCTTGCGCTCCATGTAGGTTTCGATGGCTTCCCACATGCGCATCACTTTGCCTTCCGGCTCCACGCGGGCAAGAGAACCCTGCTTGACCTTGCCGTTTTCCTGCACCATTTCATTGAACAGTTTCGGGTTGGCGAAGGTTGCGCGCTGCGCGGTCAAGTGGTCGCCGCGGTGCGTGGCGTAGGAGTTGAAGTCCTCTTCCGGCAGGCCCATTTTCGCCAGGTACTCACCCGCTGCGCTGTCGAGCATGATCGCGTTCGAAGGCGACAGGTGATCGGTGGTGATGTTGTCCGGCAGCACCGCCAGCGGGCGCATGCCCTTGAGCGGACGCGCGCCGGCCAGCGCGCCTTCCCAGTACGGCGGACGACGGATGTAGGTGCTCATCTCGCGCCAGTCGTACAGCGGCGTGACTTTCGGGCCAGTGTCTTCGTGGATGGCGAACATCGGAATGTACACTTGGCGGAACTGCTCCGGCTTGACCGAGGCCTTGACCACCGCGTCGATTTCTTCGTCGCTCGGCCAGATGTCTTTCAGCCGAATTTCCTTGCCATCGACCACGCCCAGTACATCTTTTTCGATGTCGAAACGGATGGTGCCGGCGATGGCATAAGCCACCACCAATGGCGGCGATGCGAGGAACGCCTGCTTGGCGTACGGGTGAATCCGCCCGTCGAAGTTGCGGTTGCCAGAGAGTACGGCGGTGGCATACAGGTCGCGGTCGATGATCTCTTGCTGGATCACCGGATCCAGCGCGCCGGACATGCCATTGCAGGTGGTGCAGGCGAAGGCCACGACGCCGAAACCGAGTTGCTCCAGCTCTTTGGTCAGGCCGGCTTCATCCAGATACAGCGCCACGGTTTTCGAACCGGGTGCCAGGGACGACTTGACCCATGGCTTGCGGGTCAGCCCAAGCTGGTTGGCATTGCGCGCCAGCAGGCCGGCGGCAATGACGTTGCGCGGGTTACTGGTGTTGGTGCAACTGGTGATGGCGGCGATGATCACCGCGCCGTCCGGCATCTGGCCGGGCACGTCTTCCCACTGGCCGGAGATGCCTTTGGCGGCCAGATCCGAGGTCGCGACACGCGCATGCGGATTGCTCGGGCCGGCCATGTTGCGCACCACCGAGGACAGGTCGAAGCTCAACCCGCGCTCGTATTGCGCGCCTTTGAGGCTATCGGCCCACAGGCCGGTCTGTTTGGCGTAGCTCTCGACCAGTTGCACTTGCTCGTCTTCACGGCCGGTGAGTTTCAGGTAGTCGATGGTCTGCTGGTCGATGTAGAACATTGCAGCAGTGGCGCCGTATTCCGGGGCCATGTTGGAGATGGTCGCGCGGTCGCCGAGGGTGAGGTTTGACGCGCCTTCACCAAAGAACTCCAGCCATGCGCCAACGACTTTTTGTTTGCGCAGGTATTCGGTCAGCGCCAGCACCATGTCGGTGGCGGTGATGCCCGGTTGCAGCTTGCCGGTAAGCTCGACGCCAACGCTTTCCGGCAAACGCATCCACGACGCGCGGCCGAGCATCACGCTTTCCGCTTCCAGACCGCCGACGCCGATGGCGATCACACCCAGTGCATCGACATGTGGGGTATGACTGTCGGTGCCGACGCAGGTATCAGGGAAAGCCACGCCGTCGCGCACCTGGATCACCGGCGACATTTTCTCCAGGTTGATCTGGTGCATGATCCCGTTGCCCGGCGGGATCACGTCGACGTTCTTGAAGGCTTTCTTGGTCCAGTTGATGAAGTGGAAACGATCTTCGTTGCGACGGTCTTCGATGGCGCGGTTCTTTTCGAAGGCCTCGGGATCGAAGCCGCCACGCTCGACGGCCAGGGAATGGTCGACGATCAATTGCGTCGGCACCACCGGGTTCACTTGCGCCGGGTCGCCGCCTTGCAGGGCAATGGCATCGCGCAAGCCGGCAAGGTCCACCAGGGCGGTCTGGCCGAGAATGTCGTGGCACACCACGCGGGCCGGAAACCATGGGAAGTCGAGGTCGCGTTTGCGCTCGATCAGTTGTTTCAGGGAATCGGTGAGCGTGGCCGGGTCACAGCGACGCACGAGGTTTTCCGCCAGCACGCGGGAGGTGTACGGCAGGGTGTCGTAGGCGCCTGGCGCAATGGCATCGACCGCCGCACGGACGTCGAAATAATCCAGAGAGCTGCCGGGCAGCGGTTTGCGGAATTCAGTATTCATCGTCAGGACTCGGTCACGGTAATTTCAATAGGTGGGCGCCTGGCACCGGGCCGAACCCCGACCTGCAGGGTTCCCGGTTTCGTCAGTAACCAGTACCGGCGCCCTCCCCGGTCAGCGTTGTTCGATTGGCACGAACTTGCGCTGTTCGACGCCGACGTACTCGGCGCTCGGGCGGATGATGCGGTTGTTGGCACGTTGCTCGAACACGTGGGCCGCCCAGCCGGTCAGGCGCGAGCAGACGAAGATCGGTGTGAATAACTTGGTCGGGATGCCCATGAAGTGGTACGTCGAGGCGTGGTAGAAGTCAGCGTTCGGGAACAGTTTCTTCTGTTCCCACATGGTTGCGTCGATGGCTTCTGAAACCGGGAACAACACCGTGTCGCCCACTTCGTCGGCGAGTTTTTTCGACCAGCCCTTGATCACCTCATTGCGCGGATCGTTGTCCTTATAGATCGCGTGGCCGAAGCCCATGATCTTGTCCTTGCGTGCCAGCATGCCGAGGGTGCCCTCGACCGCCTCTTCCGGCGAGCTGAAGCGCTCGATCATTTCCATCGCCGCTTCGTTGGCCCCGCCGTGCAGCGGGCCGCGCAGGGAACCGATGGCAGCTGTGATGCAGGAATACAGATCCGACAGCGTCGAGGCACACACCCGGGCGGTGAAGGTCGAGGCGTTGAATTCGTGTTCCGCGTAGAGGATCAGCGAAACGTTCATCACCTTGACGTGCAATTCGCTCGGTTTCTTGTCATGCAACAGGTGCAGGAAATGGCCGCCGATGCAGGCTTCGTCGGTCACGCAGTTGATGCGCTTGCCGTCGTGGCTGAAGCGATACCAGTAGCACATGATCGCCGGGAACGCGGCCAGCAGGCGGTCGGTTTTGTCGTGCTGCTCGGAGAAGTCTTTCTCCGGCTCGATGTTGCCCAGGAACGAGCAACCGGTGCGCATCACATCCATTGGATGGGCGTCGGCGGGGATGCGCTCCAGCACTTCTTTCAGCGCTTGCGGCAGGTCGCGCAGCTTGCTTAGTTTCTCGGTATAGCCGGCCAGTTGTAACTGGGTCGGCAGTTCGCCGTACAGCAGCAGGTAAGCCACTTCTTCGAACTGTGCGTCAGCCGCCAATTCGCGCACGTCGTAACCGCGATAGGTCAGGCCGGCACCCGACTGGCCCACGGTGGACAGTGCGGTTTGCCCGGCAACCTGGCCACGGAGCCCGGCGCCACTGAGTACTTTTGCTTCGGCCATTGCTGTCTCCAATCTTGAATTTGTTAGGGAATCGGCAAGTTGTGGGGGATTGCGCCTTACTTCTTCGCCGCAAACAACGCATCGAGCTTCTGCTCGAACGTGTGGTAATCGATGCGATCGTAAAGCTCCATGCGCGTCTGCATGGTGTCGATGACGTTCTGTTGCGTGCCGTCGCGGCGGATCGCGGTGTAGACGTTTTCGGCAGCCTTGTTCATCGCGCGGAACGCCGACAGCGGGTACAACACCAGCGACACATCGGCACCGGCGAGCTGCTCGGTGGTGTACAGCGGTGTCGCGCCGAACTCGGTGATGTTGGCCAGGATCGGCGCTTTCACGCGGCTGGCGAACAGTTTGTACATCTCAAGTTCAGTGATGGCCTCCGGAAAGATCATGTCGGCGCCTGCCTCGATGCACGCGGCGGCGCGATCCAGTGCAGACTCCAGACCTTCCACCGCCAGGGCATCGGTGCGGGCCATGATCACGAAGCTGTCGTCGGTGCGCGCATCAACAGCGGCTTTGATGCGGTCGACCATTTCCTGCTGCGAGACGATCTCTTTATTAGGACGATGACCGCAACGCTTGGCGCCGACCTGGTCTTCGATGTGAATTGCCGCCGCGCCGAACTTGATCATCGACTTGACGGTACGGGCGACATTGAACGCCGAGGAACCGAAACCGGTGTCCACGTCCACCAGCAGCGGCAGGTCGCAAACGTCGGTGATGCGGCGCACGTCGGTCAGCACGTCATCCAGGCCGGTAATGCCCAGGTCAGGCACGCCGAGGGAGCCGGCAGCCACCCCGCCCCCCGACAGGTAGATAGCCTTGAAACCGGCGCGCTTGGCCAACAGCGCGTGGTTGGCGTTGATCGTGCCGACCACTTGCAGCGGATGCTCGCTGGCGACCGCATCGCGGAAACGCTGGCCTGGAGTGCTCTTGTTGGAACTCATGACTCACCTCGTTCAGTGGCTGTCGGGTTAGCGCCGTCCTGGTAGTGACGGGCGATATTGCGTTTGGAGGCGCCGATGTGACGGCGCATCAACAACTCGGCCAGTTCACCGTCACGGTCGGCGATGGCATCGAGAATTCGGTGGTGCTCGGCAAACGCCTGGCGTGGCCGATTGGGCGTGGTGGAAAACTGGATGCGGTACATGCGCACCAGTTGATAGAGCTCGCCGCAGAGCATCTGGGTCAGGGTGCGGTTGCCGCTGCCCTGGATGATCCGGTAATGAAAGTCGAAATCGCCTTCCTGCTGGTAATAGCCGACGCCCGCCTGAAACGCCGCATCACGCTCGTGGGTTTCCAACACCCGGCGCAGTTCGTCGATTTCTTCAACGGTCATGCGTTCAGCCGCCAGACGGCACGCCATGCCTTCCAGGGATTCGCGGATTTCGTAGAGTTCCAGCAATTCGGCGTGACTCAACGACACCACCCGCGCCCCGACGTGCGGCACGCGAACCAGCAGGCGCTGGCCTTCCAGTCGGTGGATCGCCTCACGCAACGGCCCGCGGCTGATGCCGTAGGTGCGCGCCAGCTCCGGCTCGGAGATCTTGCTGCCCGGGGCGATCTCACCCTTGACGATGGCCGCCTGAATGCGTCGGAAGACGTTTTCGGAAAGTGTTTCCGAGTCGTCCTGAACCGTGACCGGGGGATCGAGTTGATCCAGCATATTGTCGACACCTTTAAAAGCAATGCCGCAAAAACTAGCGAATAAGGCCAGTTACGTCAAAGGATAAATAGACATTGTCGACAATCGTCTAATAACCGCTTGCACCATAAAGAAGCAGCACCCCCGGTTACAGCCGTCCGCCAGCGCTGGCGCCATAAAACCACCGTGCTAGAATGCCGCCCGCATTTGCTTGTCATCTGCATTGCCTGTCATAAAAAAAGGATAGGCATACGAGGGAGCTTGTGCAGCAATGCCAGGGCCTTGAATTGAAGAACGGACCGCTGCGCATCAGGATTTATGAGACTCAAGCTCTTCACCACATTTCTTTGTCTTCTTGGCCTGTCAGGTTTTGCCGCGGCAGGGGAAAAGACTGTGTACGGCCTCAATGAGTACGCGTCGCTGGATGGCATCAACCTGGAAGTTGCCGCCAAACTCGACACCGGGGCGAAAACCGCCTCGCTGAGCGCCCGCGACATCAAACGTTTCAAACGCAATGGCGAATCCTGGGTGCGCTTCTATCTGGCCATCGACGCCGCACATTCGCACCCGATTGAACGACCGCTGGCCCGTGTCAGCAAGATCAAGCGCCGGGCCGGTGACTACGACCCGGAAGAAGGCAAGAAGTACACCGCCCGTCCGGTCATCGAGCTGGATATCTGCATGGGGTCGGCTTTACGCAGTATTGAAGTGAACCTGACCGACCGCAGCGCCTTCCAATACCCGCTCTTGATCGGCTCCGAGGCACTCAAGCGTTTCGATGCGCTGGTCGATCCAAGTCTTAAATACGCTGCTGGCAAACCTGCCTGCGCCACCGACGCACATACCGCAGAGTAATTCCAATGCGCTCTCTTACCCTCCATCTGAAATTGCTGATCGCCATCCTGGTGGTGCTGGGCATTTCAGTTACGGCCTATCAGATTTTCGTGCTCGGTATTCCGGTGACTGAAGATGCCACCGATGACTTGTGGAACATCGACGCCAAGGTCGAGTTCGTCGCCAACGCCAAAGACCCGATCAAGATCCAGATGTTCGTGCCGCCGCTGAGCCGCGACTACGTGAGCCTTAACGAGAGTTTCATTTCCAATAACTACGGTGTGGCAGTGAACCGTGTCGACGGCAACCGCAAGGTCACCTGGTCGGCACGTCGGGCCAAGGGCAACCAGACCCTTTATTACCGCCTGGTGCTGACCAAGCGCTACACCGGCGAAAAATCCAAGGTCAAAGGGGCGACCTTCCGCGACAGCATCGCCGTCGAAGGCCCGGAAAAAATCGCCGCCGAAGCCTTGCTCGCGCCGATCCGCCAGCATTCGGCCGACGTCGAAACTTTCATTGGCGAAGCCATCAAACGTGTCAACAACCTCAACGACGACAACGTGAAACTGCTGCTGGCCGGCGATACGTCCACCGCGAACAAAGCCAAAATCGTCGAGCTGGTTCTGTCCATCGCCCACGTGCCGGTGGAAAAGGTCCACACCATCCGCCTGGTGGCCGATCAGCCGCAAACGCCTGAACTCTGGTTGCGCAGTTTCAACGGCACCGACTGGCTGTACTTCAACCCGGAAACCGGCGAACAGGGCCTGCCCACCGACCGCTTGCTGTGGTGGACCGGCGATGAAAACCTGATCACCGTCGATGGCGGCAAGAAAGCCAACGTCACCTTCAGTCTGAACAACAGCGAAATGAACGCCATTCGCCTGGCCAAGCTGACCGACGAGAACTCCGACGCCAATTTCCTCGACTACTCGCTGTACGGCCTGCCGCTGCAAACCCAGCAGACCTTCATGATCATGGTGATGATCCCGATCGGCGTGCTGGTGATCCTGATCCTGCGCAACCTGATCGGCATCCAGACACTCGGCACCTTTACCCCGGTGCTGATCGCCCTGGCCTTCCGGGAAACCCAGCTCGGCTTCGGCATCGTGCTGTTTACCATCATCACGGCGCTGGGGCTGTCGCTGCGTTCCTACCTTGAGCACTTGAAACTGCAAATGCTGCCGAGATTGTCGGTGGTGCTGACCTTCGTGGTGGTGCTGATCGCGGCGATCAGCCTGTTCAGCCACAAACTCGGCCTGGAGCGCGGGTTGTCGGTGGCGCTGTTCCCGATGGTGATTCTGACCATGACCATCGAACGCCTGTCGATCACCTGGGAAGAGCGCGGTGGCGGCCATGCCATGAAAGTGGCGATCGGCACGCTGTTCGCCGCCTCCCTGGCGCACCTGATCATGAGCGTGCCGGAGCTGGTGTACTTCGTGTTCACCTTCCCGGCGGTCCTGCTGATTCTGGTGGCTTTCATGCTGGCCATGGGTCGCTATCGCGGTTACCGCCTGACCGAACTGGTGCGTTTCAAGGCTTTCCTGAAGGAGGCTGACGCCTGATGTTCGGTCTCTGGAAGACCTGGAAAGCCCTGGAGGCCCGGGGCATCATGGGGATCAATCGGCGCAACGCCGACTACGTGCTCAAGTACAACAAGCGCAGCCTGTACCCGATCGTCGATGACAAGATCATCACCAAGGAACGCGCCATCGCCGCCGGCATCCACGTGCCGGAGCTGTACGGCGTGATCTCCACCGAGAAGGAAATCGATAACCTCAAGGAGATCATCGGCGGGCGCACCGACTTCGTGATCAAACCGGCCCAGGGCGCCGGCGGCGACGGCATCATTGTGGTTGCCGACCGGTTCGAGGGGCGCTATCGCACAGTGTCCGGCAAGATCATTGACCATGAGGAACTCGAGCACCATATCTCGAGCATCCTCACCGGTCTGTATTCCCTGGGCGGGCACCGCGACCGTGCGCTGATCGAATACCGCGTGACTCCGGACCAGATCTTCAAAAGCATCAGCTATGAAGGTGTGCCGGATATCCGCATCATCGTGCTGATGGGTTATCCGGTGATGGCCATGCTGCGCCTGCCGACCCGCCAGTCCGGCGGCAAGGCCAACCTGCACCAGGGCGCCATCGGCGTCGGTGTCGACCTGGCCACTGGCCTGACATTGCGCGGCACCTGGCTGAACAACATCATCAACAAACACCCGGACACCACCAACGCGGTAGACGGCGTGCAACTGCCCTACTGGGACGGTTTCATGAAACTGGCCGCCGGCTGTTACGAGTTGTGCGGGCTGGGCTACATCGGCGTCGACATGGTGCTTGACCAGGAGAAAGGGCCGCTGATTCTTGAGCTCAATGCCCGGCCTGGGTTGAACATTCAGATCGCCAACGATTGCGGCCTGACGTCCCGTACCCACGCGGTCGAGGCGCGACTCGAAGAGCTGAAGGCGCGCGGGATCACCGAAACGGCGCAGGAACGTGTGGCGTTCGTTCAGGAACTGTTTGGGCATATTCCGACGATTGAGGGCTGACCCCTCTGGCTCTTTGTGGCGAGGGAGCTTGCTCCCGCTTGACTGCGCAGCAGTCATAAAACGGCATCCTCGGTTTCTCTGAAAACCGAGGGGCTGATTTCTTTGGGCCTGCTTCGCAGTCCGCCGGGAGCAAGCTCCCTCGCCACAGGCAAACTTCCCTCGCCGCAGATGTATCTCTTGCCGACATCCCCTCTAGGAGCAAATCCTGCAGAGGACTACAATCGCTCCCCCGCCTCGTTGGCTGATCTGCCCCGCCCATGTTGACCTGTTCTGTACACCCGCTGCCCTATCGCGCCAACCCTGCCGAGTACTTCGCGGCGATTCGTCATGCCCCCGGTGCCGTGCTGCTCGACAGCGGCCGGCCGAGTGCCGAACGTGGGCGTTTTGACCTGCTCAGCGCCTGGCCGCTGGAGCAACTGGCCGTGTTGCCGGATGAAAGCGGCAGCCATTTCCTGCAACGCCTTCGCAAGAACCTTACACGGCTCGGTGAAGCAACCGTCCTTGACGACTTGCCCTTCGCCGGCGGCCTGATCGGCTACCTGAGCTACGACTTCGGCCGGCATCTGGAAAACCTGCCGAGCCAGGCGCGGGACGATCTGCAATTGCCCGACGCACGCTTCGGGCTGTATGACTGGGCACTGATCAGCGATCACCATCTGGCTACCAGTCAACTGGTGTTCCACCCGACGCTGATCGACAGCGAACGACAACGGCTGATCGAACTGTTCACTCAGCCCACCACCGAGAATATCCAGCCATTCAAACTGGACGGCCCGATGAGTGCTGACCTGAGCGCCGACGACTATCGGCAAGCCTTCGAACGCATTCAGCAGTACATCCAGGCTGGCGACTGCTATCAGGTCAACTTCGCCCAGCGCTTTCGCGCCCAATGCCAAGGCGATCCGTGGGCGGCCTATTGCGCGCTGCGGGCGGCTTGCCCGACACCGTTTTCCGGCTTCCAGAGCCTGCCCGACGGCGACGCGGTGCTAAGCCTGTCGCCGGAGCGCTTTGTCAAAGTCAGCGAGCGCCACGTCGAAACCCGCCCGATCAAAGGCACCCGCCCCCGCGGGCTGACCGCTGCCGAAGATGCGGCGAACGCCGCCGAACTGCTGGCCAGCCCCAAGGACCGCGCGGAAAACCTGATGATCGTCGACTTGCTGCGCAACGATCTGGGTCGTACCTGCCGCATCGGTTCGGTACGGGTGCCGGAGCTGTTCAGCCTGGAAAGCTATCCGAACGTGCATCACCTGGTGAGCAGCGTTACCGGCGAACTGGCGGATGACAAGGACGCGCTGGATTTGATCGCCGGCAGCTTCCCCGGCGGCTCGATTACCGGCGCGCCAAAAATTCGCGCCATGCAGATCATCGATGAACTGGAACCGACCCGTCGCGGGTTGTATTGCGGTTCATTGCTGTATCTGGACGTGCGCGGGGAGATGGACAGCTCCATCGCCATTCGCAGTTTGTTGGTCAAGGATGGGCAGGTGTGCTGCTGGGGCGGCGGGGGGATCGTCGCGGATTCGGATTGGCAGGCGGAGTATCAGGAATCGATTACCAAGGTGAAGGTGCTGCTCGAAACGTTGCAGAACCTCTGATATCGCACTTTTATGTGGCGAGGGAGCTTGCTCCCGCTGGGCCGGGCTGGCGCTCCAGTGCGAAGCGCCCCCCAAACCAGACACCGCATATCGACAGATATAACGCATGCGACTGCTGCGCAGCCGAGCAGGAGCAAGCTCCCTCGCCACAGATCGGGTTTACAGGCTCAGATTACGGTTCGAAGCCTTGATAAATTCCTGCTTCAACTCGGCAAAGCTGTGCACCGCCGGGAACTGCGGGAACTCGCGAATCACATTGTCCGGCGCATGGAACAGAATCCCGGCATCCGCCTCGCCCAGCATCGTCGTGTCGTTGTAGGAATCCCCCGCCGCGATCACTCGGTAATAGAGGCTCTTGAACGCCAAAACCGACTGACGCTTGGGATCTTTCTGACGCAGCTGATAGCCCGTGACCCGACCGGCATCGTCAGTAATCAGACGATGGCAAAGTAACGTAGGGAAGCCCAATTGACGCATCAGCGGTTGGGAAAATTCGTAAAAGGTGTCCGACAGAATCACCACCTGAAAGCGCTCACGCAGCCAGTCGACAAATTCACTGGCGCCTTCCAGAGGCTTGAGCGTAGCGATCACTTCCTGAATGTCGGAGAGCTTCAGGCCATGCTCGTCGAGAATCCGCAGGCGCTGCTTCATCAACACGTCGTAGTCGGGAATGTCCCGAGTGGTGGCCCGGAGGGACTCGATCCCGGTTTTTTCGGCAAAGGCGATCCAGATTTCCGGGACCAGCACACCTTCAAGATCCAGACAGGCAATTTCCACAAGACACTCCCATTAGTATTATTTATGAGTCGAGCGAGCAAAAGGACTGCCGAACTCTAGCGACTCGCCCCCCTCCGTGCAACGCAGAGGACGCGCCAGCCACCGCAGGATTTTGTTACCATCGACGCATATAGAGCGCCCAGCGCCACCGACCTGTAGGAAGCCGCCCTGATGAGCCCATCGTTCGATGTCGTGGAACTCGCCACGACCTATGCCAACAAATCCGCCCAGGACATCCTGAAACTCGCGTTCGCCGAGTTCGGCGATGACCTGTGGATATCTTTCAGCGGCGCCGAGGATGTGGTGCTGGTGGACATGGCCTGGAAGCTGAACAAGAACGTCAAAGTGTTCAGCCTCGACACCGGCCGCTTGCATCCCGAGACCTACCGCTTCATCGAGCAGGTGCGCGAGCACTACAAGATCGATATCGAAGTGGTGTCGCCGGACTACAGCAAGCTCGAACCTTTCGTGAAGGAAAAAGGCCTGTTCAGTTTCTACAAGGATGGCCATGGCGAGTGCTGCGGCATTCGCAAGATCGAGCCGCTGCGTCGCAAACTGTCTGGCGTGACCGCCTGGGCCACCGGCCAGCGTCGGGACCAGAGCCCGGGCACCCGCAGCGCCGTCGCGGTACTGGAAATCGACACCGCGTTTTCCACCCCGGAACGTACCCTGTACAAGTTCAACCCGTTGGCACAGATGACCAGCGAAGAGATCTGGGGTTACATCCGCATGCTGGAGCTGCCGTACAACAGCCTGCATGAACGCGGATTCATCAGCATTGGTTGCGAGCCTTGCACCCGTCCGGTGCTGCCGAACCAGCATGAGCGCGAAGGTCGTTGGTGGTGGGAAGAAGCCACGCAGAAAGAATGCGGGCTGCATGCCGGGAACATCATCAGCAAGTCCAAAGCTTAAAAGATCGCAGCCCGTAGCAGCTCCTGCAGGAGCTGGCGAAGCCTGTGATGGTTTTACTTTAAAAAAGTGTACACAGAAATGTCACCATAAGTGCCATATCTGTGTGCACTTTTAGTTTCAGTGCCCCAGAAAGTTACATTCCCCTGTCCTGACTTCCTCAGTCGAACACTCCGACAAAACCCTGCCCAAAATAAATACCTGTTCAATCGGTCAATTTATATCGTCTTTTTTTCAACTACTTATCTTCAATCAATAACAAAACGAAATTAGCCTTAAATTTTATAGATCACCGACTGGCACACATTTGGCTTAAGTGAACACATGTTTTGTATACAATAAATACAAAAACATACACACACTTTAGATCCGCAAGCCTGAAGCGCCCTATCCCGTACAGGCTGCAGATGCCCCGTAACCAATGATGCTCTCCCACCCGCGACGAAGATTTGTCGAGCCCACGCTCATGCACAGTCATCGCGGCAACGAGCTTCAGGAGCCTGCCGGAATGCGTACTAGCCTCCCCAATAACAATATTGCGCTGGATCTGCCCTCTCCTCTTTCTACCTCCGTGATTCACGACCAAACGTTTCAACCACCCGTCGTGCTCAGCCCCCGCCTGCATAACAAGGACCTCGCGCCGACCAAGGCCGAAGGTCGGCGCTGGGGCCGTTACAGCATCTTTGCCCTGTGGACAAACGATGTGCACAACATTGCCAACTACTCCTTTGCCATTGGCTTGTATGCACTGGGCCTGAGCGGCTGGCAGATTCTACTGTCCTTGGGAATCGGTGCTGCGCTGGTGTATTGCTTCATGAACCTTTCCGGTTACATGGGCCAGAAAACCGGGGTGCCGTTTCCGGTGATCAGCCGGATCAGTTTCGGCATCCATGGGGCGCAGATTCCTGCATTGATTCGCGCCGTTATCGCCATTGCCTGGTTCGGAATTCAGACGTACCTGGCGTCAGTGGTCTTTCGCGTATTGCTGACGGCGGTGCATCCCGGACTCGCCGATTACGACCACAATTCGATACTCGGACTGTCGAGCCTGGGCTGGGTGTGTTTCGTGGCGATCTGGTTCGTGCAGTTGGCGATTCTGGCCTATGGCATGGAAATGGTGCGACGCTACGAGGCGTTTGCCGGCCCGGTGATTTTGTTGACCGTCGCCGCCCTCGCCGGCTGGATGTACTTCCAGGCCAACGCCACCATCGCCTGGTCGATTCGTGAACCGCTGAGTGGCGGTGAGATGTGGCGCAATATCTTTGCCGGCGGCGCCTTGTGGCTGTCGATCTACGGCACGCTAATCCTCAATTTCTGCGACTTCGCCCGCTCTTCTCCCTGCCGCAAGACCATCCGGGTCGGAAATTTCTGGGGCCTGCCCGTCAACATTCTGGTATTCGCCGGGATCACCGTCCTGCTGTGCGGTGCGCAATTTCAGATCAACGGCCGGATCATCGAAAGCCCGACCGAGATTATCGCGTCGATTCCCAATACCTTCTTTCTGGTACTCGGTTGCCTGGCGTTCCTGATTGTCACCGTGGCAGTGAACATCATGGCCAACTTCGTCGCCCCGGCCTTTGTCCTGAGCAATCTGGCGCCCAAATACCTGACCTTCCGCCGCGCCGGGCTGATCAGCGCGACCATCGCGGTGCTGATCCTGCCGTGGAACCTCTACAACAGCCCGCTGGTGATCGTGTACTTCCTGTCTGGCCTCGGCGCCCTGCTCGGCCCGTTGTACGGGGTGATCATGGTCGACTACTGGCAGGTACGAAAAGGCCGGATCAACGTGCCGCAGTTGTACAGCGAAGATCCCGATGGCGATTATTACTACAGCCGTGGGGTTAATTTGCGCGCCGTAGCGGCGTTCATTCCGGCAGCCTTGATCGCCATTGTCCTGGCCCTGGTGCCAGGTTTCGACAGTGTCTCGCCATTCTCCTGGCTGATTGGCGCCGGGATTGCAGGGATGCTCTACCTGATCATCGCCAAACGGCAGCCTTACTACGCCGATGTCAGCGGTGAAGCCATCGCGGTCGATAATGTCAGCCATTAATCCTCTTGGCGGCCCGGTGACATCGGGCCGCAAACCACTCGCTATAAGGACCTCCCATGCGAATTCTCGTGGTCAACGTCAACACCACCGAATCCATTACCCAGGCCATCGCCCGTCAAGCACAGTCCGTGGCCGCGCCCGGCACGGAAATCATTGGCCTGACCCCGCATTTCGGCGCCGACTCCATTGAAGGCAATTTCGAAAGCTACCTGGCCGCCATCGCCGTGATGGACCGGGTCATGTCCTACGATCAGCCCTTCGATGCGGTAATCCAGGCCGGCTACGGCGAGCACGGCCGCGAAGGTTTGCAGGAGTTGCTCAACGTGCCGGTGGTGGACATCACCGATGCCGGCGCCAGCACCGCGATGTTCCTCGGCCATGCCTATTCGGTGGTCACCACCCTCGACCGCACCGTGCCGCTGATCGAGGATCGCCTCAAACTCTCCGGGCTCTGGGATCGTTGTGCGTCGGTGCGGGCCAGTGGGTTGGCGGTGCTGGAGCTGGAGTCCGATCCAGAGCGCGCGCTGGAGGCGATCGTCCGCCAGGCGGAACTGGCGGTGAGCGAGGACAAGGCCGAGGTGATTTGCCTGGGCTGTGGCGGCATGGCCGGGCTGGATGAACAGATTCGTCAGCGCACCGGCGTACCGGTGGTGGATGGCGTGACGGCGGCGGTGACCATTGCCGAATCACTGGTGCGGTTGGGGTTGTCGACGTCGAAAGTACGGACGTATGCGACGCCGCGGCCGAAGAACATTATGGGTTGGCCGGGACGGTTTGGGCGGTAGACCGCGAAGGCCTCACCTCGGTCCCAAGCCGGGCTCAAACTGCACTGAACCGCTGCCCCAACCCCTGCTCGGCAAACTGTTCAATGATGAAGTCGACAAACGCCCGGGTCTTGCCCGGCAGCAGTTTGTGCTCGGCGTAATAGATGGAGATATTGCCATCGTCGACGTACCAGTCGGGCAACACCCGCTGCAAGGTCCCGGTGTCCAGATAGCCCACGGCGAACGGCAGGCTCACCAATGCAATGCCCAAATCCTGGGTCGCCGCCGCGCAGGCCGCTTCCGAATCGCTCATGGTCATTCGCGCCTTGAGCGTCAGCGGGCTGTATTGCCGGTTGCGACAGGTCAACTGCCAGGAACGCACGCGCCCCGTCTGCGGCGACCGTATCAGGATGCCATCGTGGTGCTGGAGGTCGTCGGGCTCGATGATCGCTTCGTGCCCCGCCAAGTACCCGGCTGAAGCCACCAACACTCGATGGGCGGGCGTCAGCTTGCGCGCCACCACGCCCTGGGGCAGTTCGAATCCACCGCCAATCGCCGCATCGAACCCCTGGCCGATCAGGTCGACCTGACGGTTGTCGAAATGCCAGTCAGGGTTGATCGCCGGAAAGCGCCGCAAAAACTCTCCGAGCAACGGCACGATGTACAAGCGCCCGAACACCGTGCCCATGCTGACCTTCAGCGTTCCCGCCGGACGTCCTTCGGCGCTGGCCAGGTTGGCCACGGCATTCTGGATCGTGTGCAAGCTGGCGCTGACTTCGCCGAGAAACAGCTGACCGGCCTCGGTCAGCGTCAGGCTACGCGTGCTGCGCTGGAACAGCCGCACACCAAGTCGCGCCTCCAGCTTGGCGACGCTCTTGCCCACCGCAGCAGGCGTCAGGCTCAAGCGTCGCGCAGCCTCGGCGAAGCTGCCGACCTCAGCGCTGCGCACGAAGCATTCGATACTGCTGAAGGTTTCCATAAGCGCCACTATAAACTTCTGGTTTACACAGACTATAGCAATCACGGTCTACCCGCCGGGTAATGCGAAGCCGATACTCGACTCCGACAACAAGGCAGCCTGCCTTGAACTTCTGGAGATCGACATGACCACTCAACACCTCAGCGGTAAAGTAGCTCTGATTCAAGGCGGTTCACGCGGTATCGGTGCTGCCATCGTCAAACGCCTGGCCGCAGAAGGCGCAGCCGTCGCCTTCACCTATGTCAGCTCTACCGCCAAAGCCGAAGACCTGCAAAACAGCATCATCTCCGCCGGCGGCAAAGCCCTGGCCATCAAGGCCGACAGCGCCGATGCCGTTGCTATTCGCAATGCCGTCAACGCCACCGTCGAGACCTTCGGCCGCCTGGACATCCTGGTCAACAACGCAGGCGTTCTGGCCGTCGCACCGCTGGAGGACTTCAAACTCGAAGACTTCGACCAGACCCTGGCCATCAACGTACGAAGTGTGTTCATCGCCACCCAGGAAGCCGCCCGCCACATGACCGAAGGCGGTCGCATCATCAACATCGGCAGCACCAATGCCGAGCGCATGCCTTTCGCCGGCGGTGGCCCGTACGCCATGAGCAAATCGGCGCTGGTCGGCCTGACCAAAGGCCTGGCTCGCGACCTCGGCCCACGGGGCATCACCATCAACAACGTGCAACCAGGCCCGGTCGACACTGACATGAACCCCGCCAGCGGCGACTTCGCTGATAGCCTGATCCCGCTGATGGCTGTGGGTCGTTACGGCAACGTGGAAGAAATCGCTAGCTTCGTCGCTTATCTCGCAGGCCCCGAAGCTGGCTACATCACCGGTGCCAGCCTGACCATCGATGGTGGTTTCGGCGCCTGATACACCGCTCGACTGAAACAAAAACGCCGGCAATCAATTGCCGGCGTTCTTTTGTGTCAGGGATTATCGAATGGTCAGTTCCATTCAAGCGCCGGCAAGCCACATGTACCGGGTTTGAACGCCTTCAACGTACGAAGAATGCCATCGGCGTGTGCGTACTTTTCGTCGGCCATCGCCGCATCCGGGACCGCAATCGCCGTCATTCCTGCCGCTTTGGCTGCAGTGACGCCGAACGGCGAATCCTCGAATACCAGGCAATCCCGGGGCGCAACCCCAAGACGTCGCGCCGCCGTCAGGAAAATATCCGGCGCCGGTTTCGCCGCCCCAACTTCCGGGTCGTCAGCGGTGACAATGAAGTCAAACAGCGCGAACCAGTCGCGGTGCAAAGTGGTTTTCTGACCAAACGACTGACGCGAAGAGCTGGTGCCCACCGCGATAGGAATGTTGTTGGCTTTCAAGTGCCGAACCAGTTCCTCTGCTCCGGGCATCGCCAGCGCCGTCGGAAAACGCTCGCGCATCAAGGGCTCGCGGATCACCAGAAACTCTTCGGCGGTGATCGGCAAGTCCAGCGCCTCGACCACATAGCGCGCCAGATCACCCGCGCCACGGCCGATGATGTTCTGTTTGACGCTCCAGTCGAAGGTCCGCCCATAGCGCTCGGCAATGATGGACGTGACCTCGGTGTAAATGCCCTCGGTGTCCAGCAGCAAACCGTCCATATCGAAAATCACGGCCTTGATCGGACCGAACTCATCCAAGGGTGCACTCATCGCATCTGATCCGTTTTCTCATGACATCCCAGGACGGCTCAGGTACGGCCGGATCCGTGATGGATTAAAGGGTTCAGCAGCATAGCGAGCGCAATTGGTCGAGGGCAACGGGCAATGCCTGGCGGATACAAAATCCTCTGCCGAGGGCGCCGTGATGATTTAGCGATTTCCCCTACACCAAACACCTCCTTTCCCGACTTCTTTCCTTTTTGATCCCCCGCAAAGTCTCTCGCTCCACATTGATCAGCGCGAGGGATTGCGAATGTTCGAACCTGACAAGGTCCTGGCCTTGAACAACGCCATCGGTCTGCTGGTGGTCGCCGCCATGAACCCCAAACAGCCGGACATCAAAGCGCTGCTCGGTGATTTCCGACTCTGCCTCAACGACTACGAAGCCTGGGCGGAAAACTTCTGGACCGGTGGCGCGCTGAACGTCGAGCAAGTGTTCAAGGTCGGCAACGAAGTCCGGCTCAGCGCACCGAAGGACTCCACCGCGCCTGTCAGTTCAACACTCGCCATGTGCCCGGCCAGCGGTCCGTTGACCCTGGTGCATATGTTTGAAGCCGCGCGTTTCGTGCCGATCGGCGATACGCCGGTGATGCTCGAACCGGTTATCTCCCAGCACAACGGTGAGCTGACGTTCGGTGAGCCCGTCCACGCAACCATCGGCCCCAGCGGCATTCTCGAAATCCCCGAATGCTGGCGCGGCAATCGCTATCGCATCACCTTCTTTCCCAATGTCACCACTGAACACGTCAAAGCGCTCTACGCCTCCTATCAGGGCGTGATCGGCGAGCTGGAAAGCTGGTTGCGCAACGAATGGAGGAGCGAATTCGAGCCTTTATGGGCAGCTTTTTCCAAAGCTGGTTTCACTCAACGCTACGGCCTGCTGCAACAGGCTGACTGGCACAGTTTCGAGCGTTCGCTGCACGGCTTGTGGGATGACGTGAAGCAGGTCTACGCACTGGTGGCGGACCTGCAAGGTAGCAGCGAAAAACTCCTTGAGTACCTGACACAAGGCGAGCTTGAGACGCTGCTGAACGCTTCGGCTGAAACCATTGCCAATGTGTTGCTGATGTTGAGCGATGAGCCGTTGATGTTCATCCATCTCGCCGCCTTCACCAGTTGGCTGAGGATGTTGCCGCCGCAGTACATCGCCGAAGTCGTGGCACAAGTTCGTACGGAAATATTAATCAGCTTCCTGCTGGTGCGTCTCACAGGTCCTACGGGCCTGAAGCTCGGCATGAGCGCCAAAGTGCTGGACAAGATCAAGTCCCATCGGGCTCGACAATGGTTGGCGACTGCCAGTTTGCGACTGGCCGAACTGACGGCCAAATCCGACCTGACAGCCCACGCTGGCGTCCTCAAACCGCTTGTGGTCAGTGCGCGCAATGCACCGCTGAAACCTGCACCGACGATTCCACTGCAGATCAGCGCCGGCAACTCACCGGTTGTGCAGGTGAACAATCCACTCGCCATTGCCCGCGACAAGTCAGCTGCCAAGACCCGGCTAGGCCGCCACGAACCCCACGACGATGCACCGAATCAAGCGAAAAATCCCAATGGCGACAGCACCGATTGCGCGGCACTGACCTGCACCAACGGCTGTCCTGTGTCGATGGTCAGCGGCGAAGAACTGCTGACCCTCACCGACGGTGCGCTGGACGGGCTGCTGCCGTTTGCCTTCACCCGGTTGTACCGCACCAGCGCGGTGGAGATCGATTGCGGGCTGGGCTGGGGCTGGAGCCATTCGCTGGCGCAGCGGTTGGAGCTGGGCGTTGAACAGGTCGTCTGGATCGACCATGAAAACCGTCGCACCACGTTCCCGCTGCCGAGCAACGAACGCCCGGCGATCCACAACAGCCTGTCGCGCGCGGCGATTTACCTCGGTGATAACCCCGAGGAACTGATCCTCGCGCTGGCCGGCGAGACGAGTCGGTTCTACCACTTTCACAACGGTCGACTAACGGCGATCAGTGACGCCTACAACAACCGCCTGCGCATCACCCGCGACCGACAGGAGCGTATTCAACGCCTCGACAACGGTGCCGGTCGTTCGCTGCTGTTGTGCTACGAGCGCAGGCACCTCATCGCCGTCGAATACCAGTCGTTTCACCCCAGCGATGACTTGGGTGAAGCCTGGCGTACTGAGCAAACACTGGCTTTCTACCGCTATGACGCCCGCCAGCGCTTGATCGAAGCGATCAATGCTGCTGGGGAAAGCGAGCGTTACGACTACGACGACCAGCACGTAATTTTGCAGCGACAACTGGCCGGTGGCGCGAGTTTCTTCTGGGAGTGGGAACGGTCTGGCAAGTCGGCGCGCTGCGTGCGGCATTGGGCGTCGTTTGCGCAGATGGACACGCGCTATGTCTGGGATGACCAGGGCAGTGTCACCGTCCGGAACATCGACGGCAGCGAAGAGGTTTACGTCCACGACGACCGGGCGCGGCTGGTGCGCCGGGTCGGGCTGGATGGCGGTGAGCAGCTCAAAAGCTACGACGACAGCGGGCGGTTGATTGCCGAGCAGGATCCGTTGGGGGCCGTCACCGAATACCGTTACGACGACGTCAGACGGCTGGTGACACTGATTCCACCGCAGGACGAACCGACGGCCTACGAGTATCGCAACGGTTTCCTGCATGCGCGCTATCGCGGTCAGGCGGTGTGGAAATACCAGCGCAATGCCCAGGGCGATGTCACCGAGGCGACCGATCCCGACGGTCAGGTCACCCATTACCACTACGACCCTCAGGGCCGGTTGCTGTCGGTCCGCTACCCGGACACCAGTCGCCATGTCTTTGTCTGGAATGCCTTGGGCCAGTTGCTCGAAGAGACCTTGCCGGACGGTGGGCAGCGGCGCTTTTCCTACGATGCGCTGGGACGGCAGACGACTCATCAGGACGAACACGGTGCGCTCACCCAGTACCAATGGGACGCCATTGGCCGACTGGTCCAGACAACATTCCCTACCGGTGCCACCCGCGGGTTCAGCTACAACGCCTACGGCAAGATCACCGCCGAACGCGATGAACTGGGCCGCATCACCCGCTATGAATACGTCGACGACCTGCACCTGGTCAGCCGCCGGATCAATCCCGACGGCACCCAGCTCAAGTACCGCTATGACAATGCGCAGCTGCTGCTCACGGAAATCGAGAACGAATCCGGCGAACACTATCGGCTGGACTACACGCCCAGCGGCCTGATCCGACAGGAAACCGGCTTCGACGGCCGTCGTACCGCGTACGCCTACGATCTCAATGGTCATCTACAGGAGAAAACCGAGTTCGGTGATGACGGCTCGCAGCTGATCACGGGCTATCAACGGGACTGGGCCGGGCGCTTGCTGGTCAAGACCTTGCCCGACGGCATCCAGGTCGAATATCGCTACGACTTGTTGGGCCGGCTGACCCGCGTCGACGACGGCCACGATCATCCGCTGGAATTCGAATACGACCGGCAGGACCGCCTGATCACCGAGCACCAAGGCTGGGGCACGCTGCGTTATGCCTACGATGCCTGCGGCCAGCTCAACCGCCTGCGCCTGCCGGACGGCAGCAAACTCGATTACCACCATGCCAAGGGCGGTGCGCTGACGGCCATCGACCTCAACGGCGCACGACTGACCTCGCATACGTTCCTCGCCGGTCGCGAACAAAACCGTCAACAAGGCCTGCTGCTCAGTGAATATGCCTACGACGAACAGGGCCGTCTGAAGGCCCACGCTGTCGGCCAGCACCAACATCCGCTCTACCGCCGCGACTATGCCTACAGCCTCAATGGCAACCTCGACAGCATCGCCGACACCCGCCATGGCCAGCGCAGCTATCAGTACGACCCGCTCAATCGACTGATCCGCGTGCGCCACTCCCGCGACCAACAGCCGGAAAGCTACGCCCACGACCCGGCCGGCAACCTGCTGATGCAGGACCGCCCCGGCCCGACGTCCGTCAAAGGCAATCGCCTGTTGATGCAGGGCGATCGCCACTTCGACTACGACACCTTCGGCAACCTGATCCGCGAGCGCCGTGGCACCGGGCAGAAACTGGTCACCGAATACCGGTACGACTGCCAGCATCGGCTGGTCGGCGTCACTACGCCGGACGGTCGTTGTTCAAGTTATCGCTACGACGCCTTCGGCCGCCGCATCGCCAAAACCGTCGACGGCAAAACCATCGAGTTTTTCTGGCAAGGCGACCACCTCGTCGCCGAACACAGCCAGGACCACCATCGCAGCTACGTCTACGAACCCGGCACCTTCCGCCCGCTGGCCATGCTCGACGGCAAAGGCCCGCGTAAGGCTTGTCCCTTCTACTACCAGCTCGACCACCTCGGCACCCCGCAAGAACTCACGGACTACAGTGGCGACATCATCTGGGCCGCCCGATACACCGCCTATGGCCGCCTCACCCGCCTCAACCGCGACACCCACCAGGTCTTCGATCAACCGCTGCGCTTTCAAGGGCAGTATTACGACGCGGAAACCGGCCTGCATTACAACCGGCATCGCTACTACAATCCGGATATCGGCCGGTACCTGACGCCGGACCCGAGCAAGTTGGCGGGCGGATTAAACGGCTATCAGTACACGCGCAATCCAGCGGGTTGGGTTGATCCGTTGGGGTTGAGTGAGTGCCCTGGGGGGGATGGGTGTAAGAAGCCGTCGTATGGGGATGAGGATCCGGCGGGTAAGACGGGGGTTGATGAGGGGGATGCTCAACTTCCCTTATATACGGAGGAAAAATATTTATATCGTGGAGATAGCCGCCATCCAGATGAAATTTTTTACCAGGGTTTTAAAACCAAGGGTGACAGCAATGATTTGCTACTTCACTCACTTGACAGTAATAAACCACCGAGCAATTTTGTTAGCACTTCTCCAAAAAGAGATGTAGGAATTGATTTCGCAACAAAGTTCAATATGAGAAATGGTTTTTTGTACACTATACGAATGATTCCAGGTAGAGATCTAGTCAAGGAACTTGGAAAAAAATACAAATTTAGTAATGAAAGGGAGGTAGCAATCCAAGGTGGAGTCAAAAGAGAAGATATTCTCGGCGTTACGCCTATTGGTGCTGATGGTCGCCCCACTAGTTACACCACCTTAAATCCGAACAGGAAATAGAAAGTGGACAGCGTAGAAATTGTGATAATCAAACACGGTATACGCCAGATCGCGAAGCTTTTCTGCGACTCGGAAGCACTGACTATTAATTTTGTGACGGAGGATGGATATAGCAAAACTTATGCAGGGGGAGATTTTTACGAGTGCCTTGGCAATATCAGAAAAGAGCACTGCGATGTAGTTTTCCTGTGCAAAGGAGCAAAAATAAACGTACACCCTTCCAGCATGTCCTCACAGATGTCGCTTGGAGTAAAAGCATATGAACTTACACTAGGCAAATATGCAACAAGGAATGACCTGGTAAATATTTTTGACTACGAAGAAAATAATCTTACCAACGATCCAGAGGTTCAGCGAGACTTCTTTATGCGCTGGTTTGAATCAGATATTGAAGAGGAGTAGCGGTTGAAAAAAGAGGCCAAGAGACTTTTAACTCCTGTACAAACACCAAACCCAGTTCGATGCTGGGCTCAGTGCAATGGTAAAGAATCTGACTTCAGCCACCCGAATTACCGGTTTTATCTGCACCGCCCTCAGAACCACCTGATCCTCCAGACCCACTTCCAGAACCACTCCCCATCGAACTTCCACCACTCACCGACCCGCTGCCCTTCCCCGGGTCGATGCTCCTCCCGTTGGCATCACCACCACTCCCACCACCAAGGGTGTCCGGTGGCAGCGCCTTCCCATCCGAGGTACCCGCATTCATTTCCGAGTAGGGCGGCATCCCCCCCTTATCGACCGGCGCATCGCGACCGGTAGATTCAGCAAACGCCGTCAATGAACTGATCGACAAAAAGCCGACCATCGTAAGCGCCATCCATTTTGATCTGATCATGGTGCATCTCCTTTTAAGAGTGCTTTACCTGATCTCTGGCGGTGATCGCTTTTAAAAGGTGTCGCTCAATCGACAATCTGCGATGCACCACCTCACAGGTTTCAGCTCGGTTCGCCCGAGGCGTCATCGCCGGCGATGTCCGGGTCTTCCGGGTCGGCTTCCACATTACCGCGCCTCACATCATCGGCGGGCACCTGTTCCACAGCGGTGTCGTCATCGTCGGGCGGGCGCTGGTCGCGGCGCAGCGAATTGGTGGGCGAAGGCAGCGGATATTCGGGGGTATCGTCGATATCGGAGTCTTTCGGATCAGCGTTCATAACGCACCTCTCAATGGACCTGAAAAGCAGATCCTTGCCTTTCGAGGCCAACACGACAGACACGGTTCGATCAGAGGGATTAATCGGTCGGGCCGACCGCTAAATCACTCGTCGTCTTCCTCGTCATACTCATCATTCTCCAGGTTGCCCACATCGCCTGCGTCATCGGCATCGTTGAGCGGTACCGTGGCGTCGTCCATCAGAGACCCCGGATCTTCGTTGCCAGGATCGTTGATCGGGCCTTCTTCTTCCTTGTCTTCGGTTTCCGGACTCATGGGCATGCCTCACAACGTTCAGAGTTATATAAAGTTCGAGAGGTCCTACGGCAAATCGTTCCAGCGTCCTATCGATAGAAACGAAAAACCCGGCACTCGGCCGGGTTTTACTTTAACTCGATATCGAGTTAGTGATTCTTGTACTTATTTTTATGCTTGTGTTTGTAGTAGCCGCCACCGGAATGCGAACTGCCGCGGTCATCACCCATGTTGCTGCCCACCGCGCCACCGGCTGCGCCGCCCAGGCCTGCGCCAATGGCCGAACCCGTGGAGCCACCCAGGCTGTTGCCGATCACCGAACCACCCGCCGCGCCGAGACCACCGCCGACGGCCGCTTCTGTGCGACTGCCCTTGCGCGCACCGACCGCACTGCCTGCCGCACCGCCGACGCCAGCGCCCACCGCGGCCCCGGTGCTGCCGCCCAACTGCCCGCCGACTACGTTGCCCAACACACCGCCAAGACCACCGCCGACTGCGGCGTCACCGTTGCCGGCGGCCATTGCGCCTTGAGCGATTAAAAGTCCTAAAACCACCGTGGACAAAGTCATACGCATGATATGAACCTCTAATTTCCGCATTGGGGGAAGAACATGCCGCGGATAGGCATCAGCCTGCATCTGAGTCTGTTGTACAGCAAACCAATACCGACTGTATGAGATTTGAGCCACAGGTCGGAGAAATGTTCCCAAACGAAAAAGCCCGGCATGTAAGCCGGGCTTTTTCAGCGGATCATTCAGGATCAGTGACCCTTTTTGGACAGGTTGCTGCCTACGCCGCCGCCCAATGCGCCACCCAGGCCTGCGCCAATGGTGGAGCCGTTCTTGCCGCCCAGGCTGTTACCGATTATCGAACCGCCCGCCGCGCCAACACCGCCGCCGATGGCCGCTTTGGTGCGGCTGCCTTTACGTGCGGCAACAGCGCTGCCGGCTGCACCCGCTACGCCAGCACCAATCGCTGCGCCAGTGCTGCCGCCCATTTTTTGGCCAACCACGTTACCCAACGCACCACCCAGACCACCACCGAGCGCGGCCGTGCCGTCGCCGGCAGCCATCGCACCTTGAGCAACCAAAAGGCCCAGAACCAGAGCAGGCAGTGTCAAACGCATAACAAGAACCTCAAAAAAAGGGGAACCGAAAGGCCGGAGATTGAATGCTTTAGCGGAGGGAAAGTCCAGACACAAAACCAGAACAACCTCGCCAATGGCGACGGTTGGACAGCGTTTATGCAAAAGGTTTTATGACAGGCAAAAAAAAGCCCGCTGGGGAGACGGGCCAGGGTACTGCTTTCTAACGGATGAGCTGAGCCTACGGAGGCCGGTGTGAAAAGTTTGTGAAAAAAATACCAGTGCTCGCAAAGTTGTAGGACATTTCTCGGCATTGCCACCGAGCCACGTTTCCCGCCCTTCAGAAACAAGAAACCCCGCTCAATGGCGGGGTTCGTGCTGTTATCGGTTTACTTCCTGGAGGGCGCCCCCAGCTTGGGCATAAATTTCGATTTCGGCCCTCGGGTCCGAGGCACTGCAGATTTGATTTTGTTGATTTTGATACGGTCTTCGCCGAAGCTCGGCACATAGTCCGTCTGACCACACTGCACGCAATCATTGATTGGAAACTCTGCACCGTCGTCTTCGATATACGGCTCAGCCATATCTTCGCTCCTCTCAAAACGGGTCGATACCGGCAAGCCCTTTTTGCCTGAAAAATATCGACCACCCTGGTTTTTGAGACTAGCCGGTCATTCCCAGACTTGTGATTCAGATCGTTACATGCCCGACGAATGGCCAGTACCGAGCAACCTACCTCAGCTTGACCGCCGTCCCGGTCACAAACACCACCACCATCCCACCTTTGCCGGCAGGCATGCTGATCTCATAATCGAGCCCCACCACCGCATCCGCCTGAAGCACCCGCGCCCGCTCCTTGATCTCCTCGGTCGCCTGAACCCGCGCCTCCTTCAATGCCCGCTCCAACGTCTGAGAACGCCCACCGAAAAAATCCCGCATCCCGGCGAACATGTCGCGAATCACGTTAACGCCCTGCACCGACTCGGCGCTGACGATGTCCAGGTAAGCGGTGATTTGCCGACCTTCGATGGTGTGGGTTGTGGTGGTGATCATGGGATGTCCTTGTTCAGAGCTGTCATCAATGAAGTGAAACGACGGTAACTGACACGATGGCTGAATTCCGCTCGAGGAGTTTGCAGTCTAATGCATGAAATCCAGACGCCAGAAACCACAAAACCCCTGACTTCTCTCGAAATCAGGGGTTTTGTGTATATCGAATTTGGCGGTGAAGGAGAGATTCGAACTCTCGATACAGTTTCCTGTATACACACTTTCCAGGCGTGCTCCTTAAGCCACTCGGACACTTCACCGTATCTCGTCAAACTTATTCAGTCTGTCGAGGCGCGCTAATGTAGTCGAAAGCTTTTCTGATGGCAAACATTTTTTTCAGAATTTTCATGCGCTTAACGCGATTAGCGCTTTGGGGACGTTCAAGGGCATGGCAAACCTGCCAATCTCCGGCTTCGCCTCCCCTTCTATATAGAAGGGGAGGCGCGATGGGCGGGGCGGACAATGCCTGGAGGGCTGGAAAAGGGTGACTGGCGGGTCAGTCACGGCGCTTTACCTGGCCTACAGCGGTGGGTAACGTCTGCCCTACTTTATTAGAAGGATTGGCGTCATGAGTGAGTTGATTTCCTACCATCTCGAAGACGGTATCGCGACCCTGACCTTGAGCAATGGCAAGGTCAATGCTATCTCTCCGGACGTGATTGTCGCGTTTAACGCTGCGCTGGATCGGGCGGTAGCGGATCGGGCGGTGGTGATCATTACCGGTCAGCCGGGGATTTTGTCGGGTGGTTATGATTTGAAGGTGATGACGGCCGGCCCTAACGAGGCCATGGCGCTGGTGGCTGCGGGTTCGACCCTGGCTCGTCGCCTGCTGTCGCATCCGTTCCCGGTGGTCGTGGCGTGTCCTGGGCATGCGGTGGCCAAGGGTGCGTTTCTTCTGTTGTCGGCTGACTACCGCATCGGTGTCGATGGCCCGTTCAGCATTGGCCTGAACGAAGTGCAGATCGGCATGACCATGCACCATGCCGGTATCGAACTGGCCCGTGATCGTCTGCGCAAGTCGGCGTTTCATCGCGCGGTGATCAACGCCGAGATGTTCAACCCGCAGAGTGCCGTGGATGCCGGTTTCCTCGATAAGGTGGTGTCGGCCGAAGAGCTGCAAGGCGCGGCGCTGGCGGCGGCTCGTCAGTTGAAGAAGCTCAACATGATCGCCCACAAGAACACCAAGTTGAAAACGCGCAAGGCGCTGCTGGAGACGCTGGACAACGCGATCATCCTGGATCAGGAGCACATGGGCTAAGCCCGAACGCGTTGCACCGAAAAGCCCGACCGTCGTGTCGGGCTTTTTCTTGGGTGTCTGGTTTAAAACCTTACAACCGCTCTAGGCCGCATCTGACCCACAAGTCGGAAACATGCACTAAAAAATCGGCTATCTCCCACTTTTATAGCGGCAATTGCCGAAAACAGTGCACATCCGTACACTGCGCCACCTTTTGTCCCGGTGGGCCTTTAAATGCTGTTTGTGTTTCGTATGTTATTGATGGGCCTGCACTTTATTCTGGCCGGTGCGCTTGGAGTGATTCTCGGGCTGTGCCGTCCGTTCAATCCGGACAACAGCCGTTTGTGCGCCCGTCTGTATGCGTGGCCGGCAATGTGTATTTTGCGTTTACGGATCAAGGCCGATGTCGGGCCGCTGATGGATAAACCCGACAGCTGTGTGATCATCGCCAACCACCAGTCCAACTACGATCTGTTTGTGTTCGGCAACGTGGTGCCCCGCCGCACCGTGTGCATCGGCAAGAAGAGCCTGAAGTGGGTGCCGCTGTTCGGGCAGTTGTTCTGGCTGGCGGGCAATGTGTTGATCGATCGCGGCAATGCGCACAAGGCACGCCAGTCGATGCTGACCACCACGCACACCTTGCAAAATGAAGACACCTCGATCTGGGTCTTCCCCGAGGGAACCCGCAACTTGGGCGAAGAGCTGCTGCCGTTCAAGAAAGGCGCGTTCCAGATGGCGATTGCCGCCGGCGTGCCAATCGTGCCGGTGTGTGTCAGCAGTTACGTCAAACACATGCGATTGAACCGCTGGCGCAGTGGGAAGATTCTGATCCGTTCGTTACCGGCAATTCCTACGGCTGGATTGAGTCTGGATGACATGCCGATGTTGATCGCCCAGTGCCGCGAACAGATGCGTGAGTGCATCGACTCGATGGATCGGCAACTGCAAGCCGCCTGAATGAAACCCGCCCTGTGCGGGTTTTCTTTTGCCTGCGAACTCTACCGATTTTGCTGACTCTCAAGCAGTAGACAAGGTTAAGCTGAAACCTGCCTGGCACCGCCAGTCTTTACCAATAGAAAGCGACCGATAAGAAGTGTGAATCATCATGGGTAGAGTCGTTGCTGCTGCGGTTTACAGCGCTGGTAAGAAAGTCACCAATATCACGCTTGACGAAGGTGCGGCCTGGGCTGCCAAGCCTGGCCACTTTGTGTGGATCGGCCTCGAAGAGCCCAATGCGCAGGAGCTGTTCAACCTGCAACGCCAGTTCAACCTGCACGAATTGGCCATCGAAGACGCCCTGGAAAAACACAGTCGACCGAAGCTGGAAACGTTCGGCGATGCGCTGTTCATCGTCACGTATTCACCGATCCGCCATGAAGGCAAATTGCAGTTCATCGAGACGCATATCTTCGCCGGCAAGGGTTACATCATTACCGCGCGCAATGGTCACTCGGCGTCCTACGCCCATGTCCGACAACGCTGTGAGGCACGTCCGCTGTTGCTGGAGCATGGGGAAGATTTCGTACTCTATGCCATCCTCGATTTCGTGATCGAAAACTACCAGCCGATGGGCGAAGCGATTCATGCCGAGATCGATGAGCTGGAAAGCAATGTCCTCTGCGGTTCGCTGAACGAGCGCGATATCCAGAAACTCCACGGCCTGCGTCGTGATGTATTGCGCTTGCGCCGGTTTGCGGCGCCGATGGTGGAGATCGGTGAGGAACTGCAAAAGCTGAGTTTTCCATTTATCGACAAAAACATGCGCCCGTATTTCCGCGATGTGCAGATTCATGTCACGCGGCAGATGGAAGACCTGACGACCCTGGCGGACATTGCCAGCCAGACCATCGAGGTCGGGGTGTTGCTGGAGGCGTCGCGCCAGAGCGTGGTGCAGCGCAAATTTGCGGCGTGGGCGGCGATTCTGGCGTTTCCGACGGCGATAGCGGGGATTTACGGGATGAACTTCCAGGACATGCCAGAGTTGACTTGGCATTACGGGTATTTCGCGGTGCTGGGGTTTATCACCGTTGGATGCGTCGGTTTGTGGGCGAGCTTCAAAAAGTCTGGGTGGTTGTAGTCGGAACCGAGGCGTCTGCAAAATTCGCGGACAGCCTCGCTCCTACAGGGTTATCCGGAGCGAGGCTTGTCCACGAAGCTTTTAAGGCTTAACCGAGTCAGTCTCCGGCTTGTGCGCCACAAACCGCATCATCCACTCTGCAACGGTAGTGCCGTGATGCTCGTGTTCAAGACTCGCCATACCTTGCGAATAAATCTGCTCGCCCAACGCCTCCTGGCGGATATCCAGCAGCGCCCGTGAGTAATCGTGAATGAACTCCGGATGCCCCTGGAAGCACAGCACCTGATCGTTGATGTGGTACGCGGCGAACGGACAGAAGTCGCTCGAGGCAATCACTGTAGCGTTTTCCGGCAGCGCGGTGACCTGATCCTGGTGACTGATCAGCAACGTCAGCTCTTCCCTCACCGGGCTCATCCACGGCGCCTTGGCCGCGAGTTTGTATTTGTGGGTGCCGACGCCCCAGCCCTGGGTCGCCCGCTCGCTCTTGCCGCCCAACAGCAGCGCCAACAGTTGATGACCGAAGCACACGCCCAACAGTTTGTCGCCACGTTCGTAGCGCTTGAGCAGATACGTCTTGAGGGTTTGAATCCACGGGTCGGTGCCGAAGGAATCGGCCTTGCTGCCGGTGACCAGATACGCATCGAAGGTCTGATCATCGCTGGGATATTCGCCCTGCATCACGTTGTACACGCTGAATTCGGCCGCGATGGGTTGCTGCGAAAACAGACGCTGGAACATCTGCCCGTAACCCTGATATTGATCGACCAGTTCCGGACGCAGGATGTCGGTTTCCAGAATGCAGATGCGTAACGACATAAAAAATACCTGACACATGGTGGGAATAATGCACACCCCAGAGCCTGCCTTGAAACACGGTGGCAAGGCAAGCCCCGGAAGGCGTCATCGGTCCCTTGGAACGTCCCCTTAGAACAGCGCGTCCTTGGCGGCTTTCTCCAGCAACAGCGCAGGCGGCGTGAAGCGTTCGCCATATTGCTCGGCCAGGTACTGGGCGCGGGCGACGAAGTCTTTCACGCCGTACTGGTTGATGAATTGCAGCGCACCGCCGGTCCAGGCCGCGAAGCCGATGCCGAAGATCGAGCCGACGTTGGCATCCGCCGTCGAGGTCAGCACGCCCTCCTCCACACACCGCACGGTTTCGATGGCTTGGATGAACAGCAGTCGATCACGCACATCCTTCGGCGAAATCTGCCCGTCAGCTTTCTCGAAACGGGTTTTCAGCTCCGGCCACAAATGTTTCTGCCCGGCGGCCGGGTAATCGTAGAAACCACCTCCAGCGGCCTTGCCCGGACGCTTGAATTCCTTGAGCAACAAGTCAATCACGGCAAACGCCGGGTGCTCAATCAGCGGTTTCCCTTCCGCTTGCAGGTCTTTGGCGGTTTGCTGGCGGATATGGCTCATGAGGCTGAGGGAAACTTCGTCGGAAATCGCCAGCGGCCCGACGGGCATGCCGGCCTTGCGCGCTTCGGTCTCGATCATCGGCGCGCTCACCCCTTCGCCGAGCATGGCGATGCCTTCGTTGGTGAAAGTGCCGAACACACGCGACGTGAAAAAGCCACGACTGTCGTTCACCACAATCGGAGTTTTCTTGATTTGCAGGACGAAATCGAAACCGCGAGCCAGGGTTTCGTCGCTGGTATGGACGCCTTTGATGATTTCCACCAACGGCATTTTCTCCACGGGACTGAAGAAATGCAGGCCGATGAATTTGCTCTGGTCTGGCACGGCGGTGGCCAGGCCACTGATCGGCAACGTCGAGGTATTGGAGGCGATCACTGCGTCCGGGCCGACGACGGTTTGCGCTGCCGATGAGACCCTGGCTTTAAGCTCGCGATCTTCAAACACCGCTTCGATAATCAAATCACAACCGGCCAGATCCGCATCGTCTTGAGTGGTATCGATTCGCGTCAGAATCGCCTCGCGCTGCTCCCGGCTCAACTGACCCCGAGCAACCTTCTTGTCCAGCAGCGCCGCCGAGTGGGCCTTGCCCTTCTCTGCCGCGGCGAGGTTGATGTCTTTGAGCACCACATCGATACCGGCCGAGGCGCTGACAAACGCGATGCCCGCGCCCATCATCCCGGCGCCGAGCACGCCGACTTTCTTCGTCACGTAAGGCGCTATGCCCTGAGGTCGCGAACCGCCGGCATTGATCTCATTGAGCTGGAACCAAAAGGTGCCGATGAGGTTTTTCGACACCTGGCCCGTAGTCAGTTCGGTGAAATAGCGGGTTTCGATCAGGTGCGCGGTGTCGAAATCCACCTGAGCGCCCTCCACCGCGGCGCAGAGGATTTTCTCCGGCGCGGGCAGGCACCCCTGGGTTTTACTACGCAGGATCGACGGCGTGATGGCCAGCATCTGCATGACTTTCGGATCCGACGGCGTACCGCCAGGGATCTGATAACCCTTCACATCCCAACGCTGCACAGCAACCGGACGAGCAGCAATCCACGCCCGCGCCTTGGCCATCAGCTCATCGTGATCGACAGCCAACTCATCGATCAACCTCGCTTGCAGCGCCTGTTGCGGGCGGATTTTCTTGCCTTCCAGCAGATACGGCAGAGCTTTTTCGATGCCCAGCATGCGCACCATGCGCACCACCCCGCCGCCGCCCGGCAACAGGCCGAGGGTGACTTCCGGCAGGCCAAGCAGCACCGACGGGTTGTCGAGCGCTACACGGTGATGGCACGCCAGGCAGATTTCCCAACCGCCGCCGAGCGCCGCGCCGTTAATGGCGGCGACCACCGGTTTACCGAGGGTTTCCAGGGTGCGCAACTGGCCCTTGAGGGTCAGCACCATGTCGTAAAAGGCTTGGGCTTCGGGCTTGCCGACCGTGATCAGTTCATTGAGGTCGCCACCGGCGAAGAAGGTTTTCTTGGCCGAGGTGATGATCACGCCGGCAATCGCATCCTTGTCGGCGACCAGGCGCTCGACACAGGTGGCCATGGCCTCGCGGTAGACCGCGTTCATGGTGTTGGCGCTCTGGCCCGGCATGTCGATGGTCAGGACGACGATCCGGTCCTGGCCCTTTTCGTAACGAATGGCTTGGGTCATGGCAATTTTCCTTGAGTCGGATTTTCTTAAACGCAGGCTCAGAGGCGTTCGATGATGGTGGCAATGCCCATGCCGCCGCCGACACACAATGTCGCCAGGCCATAGCGCAGGCGCCGGGTTTCCAGTTCATCGAGCAGCGTGCCGAGAATCGCGCAACCGGTGGCGCCGAGCGGGTGGCCCATGGCGATGGAGCCGCCGTTGACGTTGACCTTGTCCGGGTCGATGGCCATGTCCTTGATGAACTTCAACACGACCGAGGCGAACGCTTCATTGACCTCGAAAAGGTCGATGTCTTCGACCCGCAGCCCGGCCTTGGCCAGTGCCTTGCGGGTGGCCGGCGCCGGGCCGGTGAGCATGATAGTCGGGTCGGTGCTGGTGACCGCCGTGGCGACGACCCGCGCCCGTGGCTGCAAGCCCAGCGCCCGGCCCTTCGCTTCGGAGCCGATCAGCATCAGCGCCGCGCCATCGACGATCCCGGAGCTGTTGCCCGGCGTGTGAACGTGGTTGATCCGCTCGACCTGGCTGTACACCCGCAATGCCGTGGCGTCGAAGCCCATTTGCCCGATCATTTCGAAACTCGGCTTGAGCTTGCCCAGGCCTTCCATCGTCGAATCGGCGCGAATGAACTCATCGTGATCAAGCAGGATGATGCCGTTCTGGTCCTGCACCGACACCAACGACTTGTTGAAGGAACCATTCGCCCGCGCCCGCGCCGCTTTCTGCTGGGAGTGCAACGCGAAGGCATCGACGTCCTGACGACTGAAACCTTCGATTGTCGCGATCAGGTCAGCACCCACGCCCTGGGGTGTGAAATGGCTGTGCAAGTTGGTTTCCGGGTCCAGCGCCCAGGCCCCGCCGTCGCTGCCCATGGCCACGCGGGACATCGACTCGACGCCACCGACCACCACCAGATCTTCGAAGCCGGAACGCACTTTCATCGCGCCCAGGTTCACTGCTTCCAGCCCCGACGCGCAGAAGCGATTGAGTTGCACACCCGCCACGCTGACGTCCCAATCGGCCACTTGTGTGGCGGTCTTGGCAATGTCGGCGCCCTGATCACCGATAGGCGTCACGCAGCCAAGCACCACGTCGTCGACCTGACTGGTGTCCAGGGAGGTGCGCTGCTGCAACGCCGTCAGCAGCCCGGCCACCAGGTTCACTGGCTTGACGCTGTGCAAGGCGCCATTGGCCTTGCCTTTGCCACGGGGCGTGCGTAACGCGTCAAATATCAAAGCTTGGGTCATGGCGTTCTCGAACCTGAGGGTGATCTCTATACCCTCACCTTATGCCGAGCAGCCGTGGATTCAATGACCCCAGCGCTCATTGGCGTTGACGGTCACGCTCAGACGAACGGTAGTCAGCTATCGGATTAATCGATTCGTGTCACCAAGCTGTCTAGCCAACGGGCGCCCAAGAAGATGGCCATAGGCCTCATGTCTTTTTGGCAGTGGTCAGCGCTAAGTCCATACGAAATGGATCTAAGCCAAGCGTGACGCGGGCCCTAATGTAAACCTGTACGAAGTTGTCGTCGGGTTTTGCCGAGGCTCTCGTCCTACAGGAAGTGCAGCGCTCTGCCGTCATGGAGATATGCAGGCAGGCAACCAGGAAATAACAAAAAAGGCGGTCAAGCCATGTTCAAACATTCGAAAGTACGTCAAGCCGGGCTCATTCTATTTGCTACTACGCTGTTGTTGATTTTGCCGAACCTGACCAAGGTGCTTGGCTGATCGAGCAGCGGGGGTTTTCATTTCGCCTGATAAAAATGTGACTGGCTCGCTATCCGGGCCGGCGTGGCTGTGCCAACCTTTGCGGCACTTCCACGACATGGACGACGATCACTTGAAAGCGCTCATTTTGTTTGGGGCCTTGCTGCTCAGCACGCCTCTGTCTGCCGCGCAGCTGAATCTTGAGTTGGGCGCGAGCCCTCGCACCTGGCAGACCGAGGAATTGCTCAAGCATCCTCAGGCTCAGACCATCACGATCACTAACGACGTTTCCTACAAACGGGACATGAGCTATCGCGCCGTGCCGTTGGCAGCGTTGTTGACGGGCATCAAGCCTGACGACCACTTGCAAGCCGTGGCCCTGGACGGTTTTGCCGCCGAACTGGCCGCCGCGCCGTTGCTCAATACCCAGGGCGCGCAGGCCTGGCTGGCGATTGAAGACCCGGCCAAGCCGTGGCCGCCGCTGTCCGAGGGCAAGCCCAGTGCCGGGCCGTTCTATCTGGTCTGGACCGATCCACAGGCGGGCAATATCAGTCCCGAGCAATGGCCGTTCGAAGTGGCGAGCATCAAGCGCATGGCCCCGGTGGCTGAGCGCTTCCCTGCCCTGTTACCCGATCCTGCGCTGAAGGCGGACCATCCGGTGAACAAGGGCTTTGCGCTGTTTCAGAAGAACTGCCTGGCCTGTCATCGACTCAATGGCGCGGGGGACGCGCAGTTCGGGCCGGACCTGAATATTCCGTTCAACCCGACCGAGTATTTCGGCGCGGACTTCCTCAAGCGTTACATCCGTGACCCGCAGAGCTTGCGCCAGTGGCCGCAGGCGAAGATGCCCGGGTTCTCGCCGACGGTGTTGCCGGAGGGAGACCTAGAGTTGTTGGTGGGGTATTTGAAACACATGGCGGGACGCAAGGTGTCTACGGCCAAGTAAACATCCACCTGTGGCGAGGGAGCTCGCTCCCGCTGGGGCGCGAAGCGGCCCTCAAATCAGGCGACGCGATCCGTCAGGCAAACCGCATTCGCCGGGTTTGCGACTGCTGCGCAGCCGAGCGGGAGCAAGCTCCCTCGCCACAATGAATGACTGCTACTGCTGTTGGACGGAGATCACCGGCGCAGGCGTCGGCGCGACCAACACCTTGGCATGCATCTGCTCATACCCACCGCCACGGCGCATACCGCGCACCGGGCAGGCGTCGAGGTAGTCCAAGCCCACGGCCAGTTTCAAGTGACGTTCAGGCCGGGCCAGTTCGTTGGTTACATCGAAGCTATACCAGGCGTCATCCAGCCAGGCTTCCGCCCAGGCGTGACTGGCCAGGTGTTCACTGTTCTCGCTGTACAAATACCCCGACACATAACGCGAGGGGATGCCCAGGCTGCGGGCGCAGGCGAGAAACGCATGGGTATGGTCCTGGCAGACCCCGGAACGCCCGGCGAAAGCTTGCGCGGCGCTGGTCTCCACTTCAGTGGCACCTGGCGTGTAGGTCATGTGCTGGTTCAGGCCATGCATCAAATCGATCAGCGCCGTGCGATCCCGCCGTTGCTTGCACGCCTTCTCGGCAAACGCGCGCAGGGCTTCGTCGGCTTCGGTCAGCCGGGTGAAACGCAGGAACGGCAGCGCCGACTGACTCTCGTGCTCGGCTTCGCGCAGCTCGTCGATGTCGACCTGGCCACGGGCGCCGATGATGATCGCTTCATGCGGCTCATCCAGGGTCAACACATGCAGGATGTTGCCGAACGGATCGAGTTGCGCGCGCACCGGGCGCGGCAGGTCGAGTTGCCAGCTCAGCACGTGCTGGCGCTCGCTGTCGTGGGGTGTCAGTCGCAGGTACTGGATGCTCGCCCGCACCTGATCTTCGTAGTGATAGGCGGTCTCGTGGCTAATGGAAAGTCTCATGCAGCCTCCAGATAGGAACTGTGTATGGCATTGCCCAACTGGCGCACCAGCGGGATGAACTCGGTCAGCCAGGTGTGCAGGCCTTCGTCGAGGATTTCGTTGATACCGGTGTAGCGCAGGCGCGCGTCCATTTCCGCCGCCAGGCGTTGTGCGGGACGGCCGTTGGCCCCCGGTAGTTGAGCGAGAATCTGATCGACCTCTTCGGTGCAGGCTCGCAGGGATCGCGGCACATCGGCGCGCAGCAATAACAGCTCGGCCACATGCCGGGCGCCGGGGGCGTCGCGGTAGATTTCGGTGTAGGCCTCGAACGATGACAAGGCCCGCAACAAGGCGCTCCATTGGTAGTAGGCGTGGGCCGTACCGTCACTGACTGCTTCGGCTTGATCGCCGGCCATTTCGTAACGGGCATCAAGCAGGCGCAAGGTGTTGTCGGCCCTTTCGATAAAGGTGCCCAGACGAATGAAGCGGAACGCGTCGTTACGCATGATCGTGCCGTAGCAAGCGCCGCGGAACAGGTGGGAACGTTCCTTGATCCACTCACAGAAACGGCTCATGCCGTAGCGACTCAAGCCCTGCTCGGCGATCCCGCGAATTTCCAGCCAGGTGGCGTTGATGTTTTCCCACATGTCGGCGGTGATTCGCCCACGCACCGCATGGGCGCTGGCTCGCGCGGCACCGAGGCAGCTGTAGATGCTCGCCGGGTTGGCCGCGTCCAAGGCGAAAAAATGCAGCAGCCGTTCGGCATGCAGATCGCCGTGGCGCGCCAGGTAATCGTCCAGGGTGCCGGTGATCAGCAACGGCATGGCCAGTTCGTGCAAGCCGTCGCCACGACCGTCCTGGGGCATCAGCGACAGCGAATAACTGATGTCGAGCATCCGTGCGAGGTTTTCCGCCCGCTCCAGGTAACGCGACATCCAGTACAGATCCGAGGCAGTTCTACTTAACATGGCAGGCTTCCTTCAATCCTCGACCACCCAGGTGTCCTTGGTTCCGCCGCCCTGGGACGAGTTCACCACCAGGGAACCTTCACGCAAGGCGACTCGGGTCAAACCGCCGGGCACAACCCGGGTTTCGCGGCCAGACAATACAAACGGACGCAGGTCGATGTGGCGCGGTGCGATGCCGTTTTCGACAAAGGTCGGACAGGTCGACAACGACAACGTCGGTTGCGCGATGTACGCGTGGGGCTTGGCTTTGATCCGTTCACGGAAAGACTCGATCTCCGCTGCCGTCGCCGCCGGCCCCACCAGCATTCCGTAACCGCCGGAGCCTTGGGTTTCCTTGACCACCAGCTCCGGAAGGTTGGCCAGCACGTGGGACAGTTCAGAAGGATTACGACACTGCCACGTCGGCACGTTCTTCAGGATCGGCTCTTCATCGAGGTAGAAACGAATCATGTCCGTGACGAAGGGATACACCGACTTGTCGTCCGCGACCCCGGTGCCGATGGCATTCGCCAGCACCACATTGCCGGAGCGGTAGGACGACAGCAGCCCTGGAACGCCAAGCATCGAATCGGGGTTGAACGCCAGCGGATCGAGGAAAGCATCGTCGAGGCGACGGTAGATCACGTCGACCGCTTTCGGCCCGTCCGTGGTGCGCATGAACACCTTGTCGTCGCGCACGAACAGGTCGGCGCCTTCCACCAGTTCAACGCCCATTTCCCGAGCGAGGAACGCATGCTCGAAAAACGCACTGTTGAAACGCCCCGGCGTCAGCACCACCACGCTCGGGTTGTCGATCGGGCTGGAGCTTTTCAGAGTGTCGAGCAGCAGGTTCGGGTAGTGGTCGATCGGTGCGATGCGCTGGGCCGCGAACAACTCGGGGAACAGGCGCATCATCATCTTGCGGTCTTCGAGCATGTAGCTCACGCCGCTGGGGGTACGCAGGTTGTCTTCGAGCACGTAGTAGGTGCCGTCGCCATCGCGCACCAGGTCGACACCGGAAATGTGCGAATAGATATCGCGGTGCAGATCCAGCCCTTGCATCGCCAACTGGTATTGCTCGTTGGCCAGCACTTGTTCGGCCGGGATGATGCCGGCCTTGATGATGCGCTGCTCGTGATAGAGGTCGGCAAGGAACATGTTCAATGCCTTGACCCGCTGAATGCAGCCGCGTTCGACGACCCGCCATTCACTGGCGGGGATGCTGCGGGGAATGGTGTCGAAGGGAATCAGGCGCTCTGTCCCCTGCTCATCACCATAGAGCGTGAAGGTAATCCCGGCACGATGAAATAACAGATCGGCCTCGCGTCGCCGTTGTGCCAAAAGCTCGTCAGGCGTTTCGGCCAGCCAACGGGCAAACTCCCGATAATGCGGACGGACCTGGCCGCCGGCATCGTACATCTCATCAAAAAAGGTGCGGATCATGCCGTACTCCTTGTCACACGGACATCCAGGCCTTCGCAAGGCCCGTGCCATAGGCAGAAACGCTTTGATATCAATCAGTTGGATAATGTCGCTGCGCGCCCCGCACCAATCCTGTGCGGTAATTGCCCCACCCTGATCGCCCCCGCTTCATGGCGAAGCAATGCTGTCGCCTATCAGCAGCATAGTCAGAGTTGATTTCACTGCTCGGGAGGGAGATGCGGATAATCCGTACATTCGCTGGAAAACTGATCGCTCTTCCCTTTAGCCGCCTGTTCAGGTGGCTTTTTTTTGTCCGTTTGAAATGTGGCGAAATAAAAAGATTGAAACAAAAACGGCCAACCCAAAGGTCAGCCGTTACTAAGTGTCACTGTTCATAAGCTTATGCGAGTAGCCCTCGTATCTCCTGTTTGACGCCCCATCCCTCGATGATGCCACCCAGAGGCTCGACCACCGCCTCGAAGTCCTGCTCGAAGTCGCCGATCCCGTCGTAGGTGGCGTACATCACTTTGCTCAGTTCCAGCGACCACGCGCCGTCGTCACGCGCGCTGATCTGGGCATTCAAGGATTCACCACAAAAATGACCTGCCGCCCTGCGTGCCCGCTCCTCGTCCGGGAAAATGGCGTAGAACTCGATGGGATGGAATCGTGAAAAATCGAAACCGCCTTCTTTCATGCGGCGCAGCACGCTGCTGCTGATGTCTTCTTGATAGGCTGTGCTCATGAAACGTCCCCCTCAGACTGATGGATAGACTTTCCGTATTCCCTGCACTTTCGATGCGGCAACAGAGGTTGCCGCCGGGAAACAAGCATGTAGCTGACAAGACCAGACCTTAGCGAGTCACTCGCTGATCTCGGTTGCAGAGTAGCCTCAAGACAGAGCCGCTGCCAAGGCCTGGTGGTGAATGTGACAGGAGGTGTATCAAATCGGAGTAATACTGAGGATTTCAATGCTGTGCTGGGATTTCAGACTTTTGACGGTCGGATCATCGGTACGACCCTCCAGATCATTGAGGTCCAGTTTCGCAGCCACCGGCAGTCGCCGGTCGCGAATGAGTTGGGCGGCTTGCTCGTTGCTCGGGCACTCCTCGCACTCGAAGAGTTCGTCGACTGATTCACCGTGTTCATCCACGAAAGTGATTTTCCACTTTTGCATCGGTGCCTCCTCGGTAAAACCCATGGATGGGCTTACATCTATCTCGACTCGTGCATTGGCCGATCGTTCCAAGGGATCCCAAAAGCGAGACATGAAAAAAGGCCGTCACCCGCGTGTTCACACACCGGCGACGGCCTTTCTTATCGACGAAGCATCAGTCGTTGCTAGGTTTGTTCACCGCTTGCAGCACGTACTGCGGCAACGCGAAGGCACCAATATGGATTTCCGGGTTGTAGTAGCGGGTGATGATGCCGCTGCCGGCGAAGCGCTGTTGCAGGATTTCGCGGGACAATTTGCGATAAGCGGTATCGGTCGCGCCCCAGGCGAAGGTCATTGCGCCGCCGATGTAGGTCGGCACGGCCGCCTGATAGAAGTGCCAGTCCGGGAACAGGCTGCGCAGGCGACCGGCGGTGGTTTTGACTTCTTCGATTTGCATGAACGGGGTGCCGTTCTGGGTCACCAGAATGCCGCCTTCGTTCAGGCAGCGGTGGCAAGCCTGGTAGAAGTTTTCGGAGAACAGCACTTCGCCCGGACCGATCGGGTCGGTGGAGTCGGAAATGATCACGTCGAACTTTTCGGTGGTGGTGGCGACGAAACGCATGCCGTCGTCGATCACCAGGTTCAGGCGTGGATCATCGAACGCACCCTTGGAGTGGTTCGGCAGGAATTCCTTGCACATGTCGACCACGGTGCCGTCGATTTCGACCATGGTGATGTGTTCGACGCTGCGGTGCTTGGCCACTTCACGCAGCATGCCGCCGTCGCCACCACCGATGATCAGCACGCGCTTGGCGGTGCCATGGGCGAGGATCGGCACGTGGGTGAGCATTTCGTGGTAGATGAATTCGTCGGCTTCGGTGGTCTGGATTACGCCATCCAGCGCCATAACCCGGCCCATGCGCGGGTTTTCGAAGATCACCAGGTGCTGGTGTTCGGTGCGCACTTCGTGCAGCAGTTTTTCCATGCGAAAACGCTGGCCATAGCCTTCGTAGAGGGTTTCCAGGTACTCGCTGGTTGGGGTATTGCTCATGGGAAGTGCTCCGATGAATGCGGGTGGCAACGGACGGTTACCCGCCCATGATGGCCAATCGATCGCCTCGATTGACCGGGAAAGGCGCGCATTCTACGTCGCGGAACATGACAGGTCGAACCTCACGTGATGACTCGACCCAATCCCTGTGAGAGCAGGCTGCCCGCGACAGGATCACCGCGGTGTAGGTGACAGACCTTAGCGCCTGTGTCGTGGGCAAGCCACGCTCCCACAAGTCCGGTGTTGCTTGTGCAAAACCGGTCAGATCCGCACATCGCCTCTTGGCCCGGCGATGGCCCAGATGATCAGGCCCAGCACCGGCAGCAGCAGGATCAACAGCACCCAAAGGACTTTCATCCCGGTTTCGGCGCCACTTTTAAGCACGTTGATGATGGCCCAGATATCCAGGGCAAAAATAATCAGGCCGATCAGGGTGTTGAACGTGGAACCCATGGTGTCGCTCCAAAAAAATGGTAGGCACTCTTAGGATAGTCGGGCCTGGCGAGGGTTCCGTTTTATTACCGTTGTAGACGGCCTCAGACGTGGATGGCCACTTTCAGGGCTTCCAGGGAGGGCGCGGCGGCGATGCCGACTTCGGCGCACAACTCCAGCACCCGTGGCACGTCGTTGCCAAAGACCAGCACCACTTGCAGTTCGTCGTCGAGCAACTGGCTGAAATTCATCAAGGTGTAGCCACCGTTTTCCTTGTTCAGGCTGCTCATCTGCACCTGAATGCGATTGAGTGCCGTCAGGGCTTCGGCTTTGGCCAGTTGCTTGGGCTTGATGTTGAACTCAACGCCGGGGCCGAACGAGGCGACGATCTGCGCGAACAGGTCCATGTAGGTGTCGGCCTGGAACAACACGGTTTCCGGCAGACTGCCGACGACAACCCACTCGCCCAACGGGATCGGAAAGGTGTCGTCGTAGTTGATATCTGGATTGGCCGCCAGAAAAGCCTCGGGATCGGCGTAGGCCTGAGCCGCTTCGTCAGCGATTTTCAGGATTTCGTCCTCGCCCATGCACCCGGAGCTGATTTTGCTGATGAGTTCGACGAGTGCGGCTTTCATGAGGTGGATCCTGTAGCAAGGGAATTTTGAGGGCGCGAAGGATAACGCATTCGGAAACGGTTGCGGGACCTGGCAGGAACCTGTGGCGAGGGGGCTTGCCCCCGTTCGGCTGCGAAGCAGTCGTAAATCCGGTGAATGTGGTCTATCTGAATGACCGCGATCGCTGATTTTGGGGCTGCTTCGCAGCCCAGCGGGAGCAAGCTCCCTCGCCACAAAAGCCCGAATCAGGCCAGGAGTTTTTGCAGCTGAGCCGTGGTATCCGCCGCGCCCATGGTCTTGGCCGCGTCCAGCGCAGACACGCCATTGGCGTCCTTGGCTTTCGGATCGGCGCCTTTGCTGATCAGGTAGTCGATGATTTCGACGCGGTTGAACATCGCCGCCATCATCAACGCAGTGCGTCCGTCGAAGGACGAACCTTCCACTTCAGCGCCACCCTCGACCAACGCCTTGACCACTGCCAGATCACCCTTGAATGCCGCGCCGGCAATCGGGCTCTGGCCGTTGTCGTTGCGAATCTCGGGATCGGCCTTGTGTTCGAGCAAAACTTTTACGGTGTCGACATGGCCGTGGTACGCGGCGAGCATCAGTAAAGTGTCGCCCTTGTGGTTGCGCAGGTTCGGCGGCAGGCCCTTGGTCAGCAGCGCAGCCATCATGGCCGCATCGCCCTCGCGCGCTTTGTTGAACACCTGTTCGGCAAATTCAGCAGCCTCTTCGGGGGTCATCTGGCGGCTTTTGTCTGACATTGGGGACTCCACATTCGGTCAATCGGAAAGCCGATAGTTTCCCGAGCAGCCCGGAACCTGTCACTTGTTTTTTCTCATGGACGGTCATAGCGATATTCAATAGCGACCCTTTCAATAGCGATGCCTGCCTCCGTAAATATCCGCCAGCACCTGCTCGGTGACTCGCACGTAGGTTTCGGTGCCCGGCAGCCAGGCATAAATCGGGTCATCGCCGGTTTTGCTCGGGTCGAAGGCTTCGTCCTTGAGCCGGGTCTTCTGGTACTTGAAGGTCCCGGTGGTTTCCATTTTCACTTTCACCCGCAGGAACAGTGGCACCGCATAGGCCGGCATTTGTTGCCTGGCGAATGCCAGCAACTCACTGAAATCCAGGGTCGCCAGGGATTCGGCCGGGGTGATGGCCGCCATCCCCGCCCGCCCGTTGGTGTTGTGGATTTCCACGCCATAGGCCACGGCTTCGGCGATGTGCGGGTGTTGCAACAGGATGTTCTCGACCTCGGTAGTGGAGACGTTTTCGCCCTTCCAGCGGTAGGTGTCGCCCAGGCGATCGACAAATTGCGCATGACCGAAACCGATGTTGCGCAGCAGGTCACCGGTATTGAAGTAGCGGTCGCCCTTCACGAACACATCGTGGAGCACCACTTTTGCGGTCTTCTGTGGATCGGTGTAGCCGTCCAGAGGCGCCTTGTCGTCGATCCTCGCCAACAACAGCCCCTGCTCGCCCTTGGCCACTTTGCGCATGAACCCCTTGGCATCCCGCGTGGGGGCACCGCTGTCGTGGTCGTACGCCACCAGCTCCCAGGACATCAGGGAAAAGCCAATGGTGTTGTCGAAGTTGAGGATGTTGGTGAAACCAATATTGCCGTCGCTGGCGGCGTACAGCTCGCAGATGTGGTCGACGGCAAATCGCGTCTTGAACTCGTTCCACGCGCCGGGGCGCAGACCATTGCCGATCATCTTCCTCACGCTGTGCCGACTGTCGTCGACGCTGCGCGGTTGATCCACCAGGTAGCGACACAATTCGCCAACGTACCCGAGGGTGGTCGCCCGGTATTTGCGCACGTCGCTCCAGAACTGGCTGGCGCTGAACTTGCGGCGGATGGCAAACCCCGACGCCCCGCTGATCGCCGAGCCCCAGCACACGCAAAGCCCGGTGGCGTGGTACAGCGGCAAGGTGCAATAGACGACGTCCTGCGGCTGCATGTCCAGGGCGATCAGCCCGAAGCTGGCGGAGCTGCGCATCCAGCGGCCGTGTTTGAACACCCCGGCCTTGGGCAACCCGGTAGTGCCCGAGGTGTAGATATAGAAACAAGGGTCATCGAAAAAAACCTGCCGGCTGCTGACGGGATTGTCACTGGGCGCGTCGCAGCTGGCCGCCATCAGGTTAATGAAGCCATCGGGCGTTTTGCCCGGATCACGGTCAGTATCTTGATCGGCGACAAACCAGGTGCGCGCCACATCGATGGCCACCCGCTCGCGGACCGCATTGAAGGCCGGAACCAGCTCTTCTCCGACCACAATCCCTACAGGCGCCACCAGATTCAGGCTATGAACCAGGGTATCGCGGGTCTGGGAGGTATTCAGCAAGGCGCTGATCGCACCGACCTTGGCCACCGCCAATATCGTCACCAGCAGTTCCACACGGTTCTCGATAAACACCGCGACCACATCGCCCTTGCCGATGCCTTGGGCAATCAGGTGATGGGCGATGCGGTTGGCCCACTGATTGGCCTGTGCATAAGTGAGCATCACGTCGCCCTGCAGCAATGCCGGGCCATCGGGATTGCGCAACGTCGCCTGCTCGAAGCTCCAGCCGAGACCACACGGTTGGGTCGGGTCCTTGACGTTGGCGACTTTCATGCCCTTCACCACGCGGGGGATGGCTTTGGCAATGGAAGGCAGCTTGCGGAGCATCATGCCCCAGGTAATCGTGTCGTGCAGCGTGCGGCTCATGGTTGCTCCCGTTCGATCTTTTTATTGTCGGGTGGCGTTGATTGAGGCCGAAAATACGTCAGGGCTTCTTGAGCTGTACACGCGGTTTTTGCAATGTTTTGTATCCGCGACCGATGCCTTCGCAAAGCGGAACTCCGCCGTTGCGATTGGTTCCATCCAGTTGTCGACGATCTCGCAAAATGCAGGATGCACGATGGCCATTCATGCAAATTGCACGAAAGCCAAAAAATCGTAAAAATATAACTTACTGATTTATATGAAATTTTAAAAATATGGGTGCTGGCACAATCACTGCAACTACCCCTCCATGTTGCCCTTCAAGCACAAAATGGAGCTGATAGACATGAGCCTGATCCAGGAAAAATTTTCGTCGCTGTTCTCCAACTTCGAAGTGACCACCCAGCCCCGGCCGGATGGCGGCATTCTGCTGACCCTGCGCAGCCACGACGGTAAAGTCTTCAAACGTTCGATTTCCTACCAGCAATTGCATGCCGGCGATCAGCTGTCATGGGTCATCAGCGCGATTCGCCGTGACGTCGCCGAACAGGCCAGCGAACTGCCGCAGATTTCCATGCTGCAAAGCCAGCAACGGTTCGCGCTGCCGACCTATCACTCGGCATAAACCGTCACAGCGCTATAAACGATCAGGCCGTGAGAGCTTTCGCTTCACGGCCTGAGTTGTTTCTACGGCTGATGTTTAAAAGGCAGACGGACTGATCCGCGCAAAACTGTCCACCGTCACATGCCCTGCCAATTCCCCGCCTTCACGGGCCAGGCCACAGGTGGCCATACCGGCCGTGCGCGCCGCGTCGAGTTCCTGAACGATGTCGGACAAAAACAGAATCTGCGAAGCCTCGACACCAATCGCCTGGGTGATGCGCTCATAGGACTGCGCTTCGCGCTTGGGCCCTGAAGTGGTGTCGAAATAGCCACTGAACAGTGGCGACAGATCCCCCGCCTCCGAACAACCGAAAATCAGTTTTTGCGCCTGAATCGATCCCGAGGAATACACAAACAGTTGATAGCCTTCCTGATGCCAGCGTTTCAGCGCTTCAACGGCGTCCGGGTAAACGTGGCCTTTCAACTGCCCGGCCAGATACCCCTGCTCCCAGACCATGCCTTGCAACGCCTTGAGCGGCGTGGCCTTGCGGTCTTCGGCGATCCAGCCCAAGAGGATTTCGATAACCCGCTCGACGTCGGCTTGCGGTTCACCGCTGTCACGCCGAACAGCGGCGAGCTGTTCGGCGACGTCAACACGTTCGGCATTTTCGCGAACGAAGTCCGGCAGGTGTTTGGCCGCGTACGGGAACAACACGTCGAACACAAAACTCACCGCGCTGGTGGTGCCTTCGATATCGGTGAGAATCGCTTTGATCGGCATCGGTTCAGTCCTCAAGACACGGGAAGTGGCTGGCGATGTCATCGCCGGTGAAGTTGGCCACCCAGCCTTCGGGGTTGTTGAACAGGCGGATTGCGACGAAATGCGGGTTTTCACCCATGTCGAACCAGTGCTTTGTGCCGGCTGGCACCGAGATCAGGTCGTTCTTCTCGCAGAGCACGGCGTACACGTAATCGTCGATGTGCAGGGTGAACAAGCCACGGCCAGCGACGAAAAATCGCACTTCGTCTTCGCCATGACGGTGTTCATCGAGGAACTTGGCACGCAACTCGGCTTTTTGCGGGTGATCGCTGTTCAAGCTGACCACATCGACGGTGATATAACCGCGCTCGGTCATCAGCTTGTCGATTTGCTCCTGGTACGCGGCGATCACTTCTTCCTGGCTAGCGCCTGGCTGGATTTTCGCTGCGGCTTGCCAACGGTCGAAACGCACGCCCTGCTCGGCCAGGGTCGAGGCGATGTCTTCAAAGTGGGTCAGCACCTTGTTCGGAATGTCAGGGTTTGAGACGTGGTAAACGGACAGGCTGCTCATCAGGGCAACTCCTTAACAGTTCATGCATTACGGTTAAAGAGCGAGCGCGTCTTCAACTCGCACTCGAACAAAAATTCAAAAGCCTCGATCTGCCGCAGTGCGTCGCTCATGCGCGCGCCCCACGTGTAGAGGCCATGACCGCGAATCAGGTAGCCGACGCAATCAGGGTGGGCGTCGAGCCAAGGCTGCACCTTGGTGGCCAGCCGCGCAATGTCCTGGTCGTTGTCGAAAATCGGCACGCGCACCCGGGACTCGTGGGTCGACACGCCGCTGAAGGCCTTTTGCAGTTCGTAGTCTTCGAACTCGATGAAATCTTCCGGCGTCAGGCGCGACAGCACCGTGGCGTTCACCGAATGGGTGTGCAGCACCGCGCCGATCTCCGGACGCCAGCTATAGAGCTGGGTGTGCAATAGGGTTTCGGCGGACGGCTTCTTGCCTGGCTCCAGGCTGTTGCCTGACAAGTCGGTGGCCAGCACATCGTCCGGGCCCAGTTGGCCCTTGTGCTTGCCGGACACGGTCAGCAAGGCTTCGGTCGGCGACAGGCGGGTCGAGTAATTGCTGCTGGTGGCCGGCGACCAGCCGCGACCATACAGAAAGCGCCCGGCGTCGATGATTTCCTGGGCGAGGTGTTCACGGGTAAGGCTCATGGCCTGTCCTCTTGCATACGTGTGGCAATGATAACGGCAGCGGCAAAGGCTGCGAGGCTGGCAATACTAAAGGTCAATGTGGCGCCGAGGGCATTCCAGCTGTAGCCGGAATACAACGCGCCCAGTGCACCGCCGGTGCCGGCCAGCGCGGCATACAACGCCTGGCCCTGGCCTTGCTGGCGCGCGCCGAAGCTACGTTGCACGAACTGGATGGCAGCGGCGTGAAAGCTGCCGAAGGTGGCGGCGTGCAGCACCTGGGCGAACAACAGCACCCAAAGGAACTCGGCAAACGAGCCGAGCAACAACCAACGCAAAGCCGCCAGCAGGAAACTCGCCAGCAGCACCCGGCGTACCGAGAAGCGCGCGAGAATCTTGCTCATGAACAGAAACATCAAGACTTCGGCGACCACGCCGACCGCCCAGAGCATGCCGATCAGCCCGCGACTGTAACCGAGTCGCTCAAGGTGCAAGGTCAGAAAGGTGTAATACGGCCCGTGACTCATCTGCATCAGCGCCACGCACGCGTAAAACGCCAATACTCCGGGGTTGCGCAATTGCTGGAGGAATCCCTCCCCCGCCAACCGTTCACCCTGAACCGGTTGCGCGTTGGGCACCCAGAGACTGCTGACGACGATCCCGGCCATGATCAGCACCAGTGCCACCGGGTAAATGTCGAGGCTGAGCCATTCGAACAATCGGCCCAGCGCCACGACAGTGATGATGAAACCGATTGAGCCCCACAGGCGAATCTGACTGTAACGCGAGGTCTGTCCCCGCAAATGAGCCAGGGTGATGACCTCGAACTGCGGCAACACCGCATGCCAGAAAAACGCGTGCAAGGCCATGACCATCGCCAGCCAGGCGTAGCTTTTGCTGACGAAAATCAGTGAGAAGGTCAGCAAGGTGCAGGCGGCGCCAAAACGCACGATCGCCAGGCGTCGCCCGGTGTAGTCACCGAGCCAGCCCCAGATATTCGGCGCCACGCAGCGCATCAGCATCGGGATCGCCACCAGTTCGCCAATGCGTGCGGCGCTGAAGCCCAGATGATCGAAGTACAGCGCCAGAAACGGCGCTGTCGAACCGAGCAAGGCGAAATAGAACAGGTAGAAGCTGGAAAGCCGCCAGTACGGGAGCGCCGCCACCGTCATCAGACTGCAGCGGCTTTCAGATCAGCCATTAAAGCTGCCCCAACACCGGAGTGCTCACGCGCACATCGGCGTTCTGCCCGCGGTGACGCAGCAAGTGGTCCATCAGCACGATGGCCATCATCGCTTCGGCGATTGGCGTGGCGCGGATGCCGACGCACGGGTCGTGACGACCCTTGGTGACGACCTCCACCGGGTTGCCATGGATATCGATGGAACGGCCCGGCGTGGTAATGCTCGATGTAGGCTTGAGCGCCAGGTGCGCAACGATCGGCTGACCCGACGAAATGCCACCGAGAATGCCGCCGGCGTTGTTGCTGAGGAAACCTTCCGGGGTCATTTCATCGCGGTGTTCAGTGCCACGCTGGGCGATGCTGGCAAAACCGGCACCGATTTCCACGCCCTTGACCGCGTTGATGCTCATCAGCGCATGGGCCAGTTCGGCGTCGAGGCGGTCGAAGATCGGCTCGCCGAGGCCCGGCATCACGCCTTCGGCGACCACGGTGATCTTCGCGCCGACCGAATCCTGGTCGCGACGCAACTGGTCCATATAGGCTTCCAGCTCCGGCACTTTGTCCGGGTCGGGGCTGAAGAAAGCGTTCTCTTCCACCGAATCCCAGGTCTTGAACGGGATTTCGATCGGGCCGAGCTGGCTCATGTAGCCACGAATGACGATGCCCTGGGTGGCCAGGTATTTCTTGGCAATCGCGCCGGCGGCTACGCGCATGGCGGTTTCACGGGCCGAGCTGCGACCGCCGCCGCGGTAATCGCGCTCACCGTATTTGTGATGGTAGGTGTAGTCGGCGTGGGCCGGACGGAACAGATCCTTGATCGCCGAGTAGTCCTTGGACTTCTGGTCGGTGTTGCGGATCAACAGGCCGATGGCGCAACCGGTGGTGCGGCCTTCGAACACGCCGGAAAGGATTTCGACTTCGTCGGCTTCCTGGCGCTGGGTGGTGTGGCGGCTGGTGCCGGGCTTGCGGCGGTCCAGGTCGCGCTGCAGGTCCTCAAGGGAGATCTCCAGGCCCGGCGGGCAGCCATCGACAATGGCGACCAACGCCGGACCATGGCTTTCGCCCGCGGTGGTGACAGTGAACAGCTTGCCGTAGGTATTGCCGGACATGCAGGACGCTCCGTGAAATCGAACCTAAAATACGTAATGCGCGCCAGTATACGCAGGCTACCCAAGTAGTTCATCCTCGAACCTTATGGGTGCCTGCGAGTCCAACCGGCACCTTGTTGATGATGGCGTGATGATGCTGCGAGTTCTAGCCTTGAGCCTTACCCTGTTTACCGGTTTTGTACAGGCCTCAGTCCTGCAACGCCCGATCACCCTGGACACCGGCAGTGGCGAGCTTTTCGGCTCGCTGTTGCTGCCCAAGTCCGACACGCCGGTACCGGTTGTCCTGATCATTTCCGGCTCCGGCCCTACGGATCGTGACGGAAACAACCCCGACGGCGGGCGCAATGACAGCCTCAAACGGCTGGCGTGGGTGTTGGCCAAACACAACATTGCCAGTGTGCGTTACGACAAACGCGGCGTGGCGGCGAGCCTTGCGGCAACGCCCGATGAACGCAATCTGTCGGTGGAAGCCTATGTGGCCGATGCCGTGGCCTGGGGGCAGAAGCTCAAGGCCGACCCGCGCCTGGGCAAACTGATTTTGCTGGGCCACAGCGAAGGTGCGTTGATTGCCAGCCTGGCGGCGCCAAGTGTCGACGCTGCGGCGGTGATTTCCCTGTCCGGCAGCGCCCGGCCGATCGATCAAGTGCTGCGCCAGCAGTTGAGCAATCGCTTGCCGCCGGCCTTGATGCTGCGCAGCAATGAACTGCTCGACAGCCTCAAGGCCGGCCACACTGACGACAACGTGCCGCCGCAGTTGCAGGTGATTTTCCGCCCCAGCGTGCAGCCGTACCTGATTTCACTGTTCCGCCAGGACCCGGCAGCCGCCTTCGCCAAACTGAAGATGCCGGCACTGATCATTCAGGGCAGCAACGACATCCAGGTCGGCGTGGGTGACGCCAGGGCGCTCAAAGCCGCCAAACCGGACGCCGAACTGGCACTGATCGAAGGCATGAACCACGTCATGCGCATCGTGCCCAACGACGTGAAGCGGCAATTGGCCTCCTATAAAGATCCGCAATTGCCCCTGGCGGCGGAACTCGGCGCACGAATCCTCGGATTTATTGACGGACTTCGCCCCAGTTAAGCTCCAGTCCTGAAAAAAACGGCCGATAAGCCTTTGTCGCCAGCGCTATGACTGGCGGCAACAGGGCTTGGACAGGATCTCGCCGTTATGACTGATACCCAGACTTCACCCGACTCCACCGCTGAAAAAGACACACCGCCAGCGGTCGAGCTGCCGTGGGCGGACGTCCACGTCGAGCACCACAAAATGCTCCGCCTGGCGCCGTTGCAAACCGACCGTAACACCGGCGGCCGACCGCTGCGCTTTGTCGAATTCGGTTACGCCGAACGCAACAGCAAGGAGCACAGCCTGCTGCGCATGGCCATCAAGCTGCCAGGCCAACGGGTACGCAAAGAACAGAATCATCTGGATGTGTGGGTCGATCACGCCGCCAAACGCGTGCATTTCGCTCCGGATAGCGGCTTGCAGATAGAGCCGATGAACCGTGGCATCGGGCGCTATATGGCGGCTCAAGGCATCACTTGGGCGAAGAAACGATGGCCCGCCTACACCGTCGACGGCACCGACCTGAACAACAAGGACGCGTTGAACGAAGACACGCGCCTGCGCCGCGACCACTTTCTGCGGGTGCACGGTTTTGACGTGGCCTACGCCGATGCCCAGCATTTGAAGGGCAGCGTCAAAGAGGTGCAGATCGGTGATTTGCTGGGCGACTGGAACAGCGAAAAGCTGCAACAGGTGGAAATCCTCGAAGCCGCGCAGATGCTCCAGCAAGCCGAGCAGAACCTGGCGGAACAGGAAGTCAAACTGAAGAAACACGAAGAAAAGGTCAGCAAGTACAAGCGTGAAGACGCTGGATTGCGCTTTACCATTACCTGTCTGGTGGCGTTTGCGGTGTTTCAGGCGGGGTTGTTGATCTGGATTGCCACGCATCGGTAACCGACATCAAACCCAATTGTGGTGAGGGAGCTTGCTCCCTCACCACAATATTCGGGGTCAGATGCGAGAAGCGAACAGCGCCTGATGATCGCGGCACTGCTCGGCGGTCAGCATGAACACCCCATGCCCACCGCGCTCGAATTCCAGCCAGGCGAAATCGACTTCCGGGTACAACGCCTCGACGTGAACCTGGCTGTTACCCACCTCGACGATCAACAAACCTTTCTCGGTCAGATGATCCGCCGCTTCGGCGAGCATGCGGCGCACCAGGTTCAAACCGTCGTCGCCACAGGCCAGGCCCAGCTCGGGTTCGTGTTGATATTCGTCCGGCATGTCGGCGAAATCTTCCGCATCGACGTAAGGCGGGTTCGACACGATCAGGTCGAAACGTTGCCCTGGCAAACCATCGAAACCATCGCCCTGAACGGTGAACACGCGCTCGTCGACACCGTGGCGCTCGATGTTCTGGTTAGCCACTTCCAGTGCTTCGAACGACAGGTCGGCCAAAACCACTTCGGCGTTCTGGAACTCATAGGCACAGGCGATACCGATGCAACCGGAACCGGTGCACAAGTCGAGAATGCGCGCAGGTTCGGCACCCAGCCACGGCTCGAAACGTTTTTCGATCAGCTCGCCAATCGGCGAACGCGGGATCAGCACGCGTTCGTCGACAATGAACGACAAGCCGCAGAACCAGGCTTCGCCCAGCAGGTAAGCGGTCGGAATGCGTTCTTCGATGCGGCGCTTGAGCAAGCGTTGCAGATTGACCAGCTCATCGTCCTCCAGACGGCAGTCCAGATAGCTGTCGGCGATTTCCCACGGCAAGTGCAGCGCACCCAATACCAGTTGACGGGCTTCGTCCCAGGCGTTGTCGGTCCCATGGCCGAAAAACAGATCCTCCCCATGGAAGCGGCTGACGGCCCAACGGATATGGTCACGCAGGGTACGAAGGCGGGAAGTGATCACGGGGTAAACTCCAGAAAAAACGACTGACGATTCTAACAGCCAAAAGGCGCCGCGACGACGCAGGAAAAACACCGGATCAGATGTAGGACTCTTCTATTTTTTCAGCGAGCTATTGAACAGAACGAGTATCTTGACAAGGCTGCGAGCCAGCAACGGCGGTGCCTGCGATGGAAGCGATTCACAGAAGCGCTCAGCCAGAGGACAATGCCGCAAAAGCCCCACCCGAAGGAGCCCCAGAATGTCCGTTCCAAAAACGATGTTTCAACTCAGCGGCCGTGGTTATGCAGCGGCCAATCTGGGTCATGCGACCCTAGTCATCATCGATGCCCAGAAAGAATACCTCAGTGGTCCGCTGGCCCTGAGCGGCATGGATGCTGCCGTCGCGAACATCAAACACCTGCTGACCGCTGCCCGTGCAGCCGGTCGGCCAATCGTGCATGTGCGTCACCTCGGCACCGTCGGTGGGCTGTTCGATCCCCAGGGCGAACGCGGTGAGTTCATCCCGGGCCTGGAGCCACAGGGCGACGAAACCGTCATCGGCAAATTGCTGCCAAGCGCGTTTCACGGCACCGAACTGTACGATCGCCTGCAACAACTGGGCTCGCTCGACCTGATCGTTTGCGGTTTCATGAGTCACTCCAGCGTCAGCACCACCGTGCGTGCGGCGAAGAACCTGGGCTTTCGCTGCACCCTGGTGGAAGACGCCTGCGCGACGCGGGATTTGCCTTGCAAGGGCGGGATCCTCAGCGCCGAACACGTTCAGCAGACCGAAATGGCGATCATGGCGGACAACTTCGCCACCCTCGCCCTGACCCGCGATCTGATCTGATCGACCGTCGATGAGCGGCCCAAACCGCCGCTCATCCGCAAAAGCCTCTCATTTGCCGTAATTGCCCTAGCCTCAGGAACATCCCGGTCAACTCCCGGTCGAAGGGCCGATACCCATTGAGGAAGGTCGGAATGAAGTTATCCGATGGTTTTGATGCACGCCGCTTGCGGCCCAAGGGCCAACGCAACTGGCGATTTCGTTTCGGCGCAGCGTTCGCTGCCCTGCTGGCGATGTGCGGTGTATTGCTGGCGATGGCCGGCGCGGCCAGCCTGCTCGGGCGGCCACCGGCGTTGGGCGAGTTGAATGCCAGCCCGCTGGGCTCGTCGATCATTCTGGCGGTGGGCGTGTTCGTGCTGTACCTCGGCGTGTCGCTATGGCGCCGCTGCCGTCGCCGTTCGCGCCAGTCGCGAGAGCTGAACATAGCCCCGCACCTGATGAAAAAACACGACTGAATCAAAGGCCTGGCGTTTTGACGGGCCTCAATTGTTATGGATAGCGCTCCGACTTGGGTAAACTGCCCCCCCTTCGCGGAGGCTGACATGCAAGACGACGATTTTTCCCTGTTCAAAAGCGCGATCCAAGGCGTCAAGCCGATCAAGCACGATCGCGCTGAAACCGGCAAACCCAAGGCCGACCGCGCGCAAATCGCCAAGCTGCGCCAGGCCGCCACTGTGCGCACCGATGCGACCACCGTTGACGGGCTGTCCGATCAGTTTGTGATTGATGTCGGCCCGGAAGACGAGCTGATGTGGGCGCGTGACGGTGTTCAGGAAAGCCAGATGCGCAAGCTCAAGATCGGACAGATTCCGTTCGAAGGCAGCCTCGACCTGCATGGCATGAACGTGGAAAAGGCCCGTGAAACCCTCTGGGCGTTTCTGGCCGAAGCAACTAAATTCGAAATCCGCTGCGTGCGCGTCACCCACGGCAAAGCCGTGCGTCTGGACGGCAAGCGGCCGATGATCAAGAGTCACGTCAACACTTGGCTACGTCAGCATCCACAAGTGCTCGGCTTCACCTCGTGCCAGCCGAAACACGGCGGCGCCGGAGCGGTTTACGTGATGCTCAAACGCACCATGATGGAAGGTCGCGACGAGTAAAGCTGTCGCTTCACGCTTGCAGCGCCGTGTTTGCCACCGTACCCTTGCCCTTTGCGTAAAATCCCACAGGTAGTTTCATGTCCCTGGAACAGAATTACACCGCGATTCTCGGCCAATTGGGCGAGGACGTGTCCCGCGAGGGCCTGCTCGACACGCCAAAACGTGCCGCCAAAGCCATGCAGTACCTCTGCCGCGGTTATGAACAGACGCTGGAAGAGGTCACCAACGGTGCCTTGTTCAGCTCCGACAACAGCGAGATGGTGCTGGTCAAGGACATCGAGCTCTACTCGTTGTGCGAGCATCACCTGCTGCCGTTCATCGGCAAGGCGCACGTTGCCTATATTCCGAGCGGCAAGGTACTGGGACTGTCGAAAGTCGCGCGGATCGTCGATATGTACGCCCGCCGCCTGCAGATCCAGGAAAACCTCAGCCGCCAGATCGCCGATGCGGTCCAGCAAGTCACCGGCGCCCTGGGCGTGGCGGTGGTGATCGAGGCCAAGCACATGTGCATGATGATGCGCGGTGTGGAGAAACAGAATTCGACGATGATCACCTCGGTGATGCTCGGTGAGTTCCGCGAAAACGCCGCCACCCGCAGCGAGTTTCTCAGCCTGATCAAGTAATTCGCAGCACGAAGAAAACCGGCACTGATCGCCGGTTTTTTTTCGCCTGCGAAAAATCAGGTAAGCTGCGCGCCTTCTGTTTGCCCTGAGAGACTTATACCGTGTTCGTAAAAGCGCTTCGTGTCGGCCTCGGCCAACTGATCATCTTCATCGATTTCATCACCCGTCCAGGTAAGAAGCAGCGCCCCGCCGCCGCTCAGGCCCAAGTGGAAGCGGCCGCCAAGGACCTGACGCTGTATCAGTTCCACGCCTGCCCGTTCTGCGTGAAAACCCGCCGCACCCTGCGTCGCCTGAACGTTCCGGTGGCCTTGCGCGATGCCAAGAACAACGAACAGGATCGCCAGGCCCTGCTGGAGCAAGGCGGCAAGATCAAGGTGCCGTGCCTGCGCATCGAAGAGAATGGCCAGACCACCTGGATGTATGAGTCCAAGGTGATCATTGATTATCTGGATAAGCGGTTTGCTGCGGTCTGACACTTCTGTGGCGCCGGTATAAACACCGCAAAACCCGAACAAAAATAAACCGGCCAATTGGCCGGTTTATTCGTTTCTACCCCCTCTCCCACCAACAGCCTCAGGCTGCTTGCGCCGCTTGGGCCTGACGCACCACCGCTGCCAATCGCTTGAGCCCTTCGTCCAGCCGTGCCGGATCAATGTGGCTGAAGTTCAGCCGCAGATGGCCGGGGTTGTTATCCGGCTCAGGGAAAAACGGTTCGCCCGGCATGAACGCCACATCTGCTGCCAGCGCCGCTTTGAGCAGCGTGCGGGTATCCAGCGGCTGCTTGAGCGTCAGCCAGAAAAACAGCCCACCCTGCGGCACGTTCCAATCCGCCAGATCGGAAAAATGCCTTTCCAGTGCCAACTGGAACGCATCCCGACGAACCCGGTAGAAGTCCCGCAACTCGCCTAGATGCTGCTGGTATTTTTCAGTACCGATCCATTGCAGCGCTTGCCACTGCCCGATGCGGTTGGTGTGCAGATCGGCCGATTGCTTGAGCCGCAGCAAATGCGGGAACAGGTCCGGACTGGCAATCAAATAACCAACCCGCAGGCCCGGCAGCAGGGTTTTCGACACGGTGCCGGTGTAGATCCAACTGGCCTTGGTCAAGCGGCTGACGATCGGTGTGGCGCTGCCGCCATCGAAGGTCAGTTCGCGATAGGGTTCGTCTTCGATCAGGGTCACGCCGAACTCGTCGAGTAACGCCGCCACCGCATCGCGCTTGGCTTCGCTGTAGCGCACCGCCGACGGATTCTGAAACGTCGGGATCAGGTAGATGAACGCTGGCTTGTGTTGTTCCAGACGGCTGCGCAGTTGCACCAGGTTCGGGCCATCAGCCTCCAGCGGGACGGTGATGCAATCGGCGCCAAACAGCTGAAAAATCTGCAACGCCGCCAGGTAGGTCGGCGCTTCAAGCAGGATTTCGGTGCCTTTGTCGATGTGGAGCTTGGCCGCCAGATCGAGGGTTTGTTGCGAACCGCTGACCACCAGCACCTGACTCGCCTCGCACGGCAAGCCCAACGCCCGGGCTTCGGCCGCCAACGCTTCACGCAGCGCCGGCTCGCCTTCGCTCATCCCGTATTGGCCCACGGACAGCGGCATCTGCGCCCATTCGACTTTCGGCAGCATGGCTTCGGCCGGCAAACCGCCGGCGAACGACATCACTTCCGGGCGCTGGGCGGCGGCGAGGATTTCACGGATCAAAGAACTTTTAAGGCGCGAGACACGTTCGGAAAAAGCCATGGGGGTCACCGGTAGCGAGGCCTGAGGAAAATGAGTCAAACTGATTGACCGAAATTACGACAGACCGAGCGGATACGTCAACATGCTTGACCTTAAAAACCCCACCACCCAGCAACAAGCCATGGAAGCGTTCTTCTTCGGCTATCAGGCCTTCACCGCCAAGGCTGATGAAATGCTCGAGCGTCGCGGCTTGAGCCGGGTGCATCAGCGCATCGTGTTTTTCATCGCGCGTTATCCGAACCTGAGCGTCAAGGAGTTGCTGGCGTTGCTCGGCGTGACCAAGCAGGCGCTGAACATTCCGCTGCGGCAGTTGGTGGAAATGCATTTGGTGAACAGCGTCGCGTCCCAGACCGACAAGCGTAAGCGGCTGCTGGAACTGACTGTGGAAGGCGCGCGGTTCGAGCAGTCGTTGCGGCGCGAGCAGGTGAAATTGCTCGAGCGAGTGTTTGCCGAGGCTGGGGAAACGGCGGTGAATGGGTGGTTGGCGGTGAATCTGGCATTGGGAAGTAACCAGAGTTGATCGGGACGACACCTGACTGTGGCGAGGGAGCTTGCTCCCGTTCGGCTGCGCAGCAGTCGCAAAGAACGATAACGCCGGTATGCCTGAAAAATTGCCACCGCCTGAGTCGGGCCGCTGCGCGCCCCAGCGGGAGCAAGCTCCCTCGCCACAAAAAGCTCGCTACACATCACATTTCATATCTATATACCCCGCCTGCCATTTTTTTCGTCTACAAAATCAAAAACATTATTTGCTTTATTTGTATACAAAAGCATAATTCGCTTCGTGCGAGTTCCTGACCATCAGGTCAACAAATTCGCAAGCACCTCAAAGGGTCGCTGCCACCCTCATGGGTCCGGCCCTGGAAATAACAATAAAACTCTTGAGGAGTACTCGCTGTGGAAAGCCGCAAATCCGAAGCCTCGACGCTGGAACTCTCGCCGCCGTTACGCAATGGCTGGCTGGAGCGCATCTTCAAACTCAGCTTGCACGGCACCACGGTGAAGACCGAGCTGATCGCCGGTCTGACAACCTTCATCACCATGGCCTACATCATCTTCGTCAACCCCAACATCATGGCCGATGCCGGGATCGATCACGGTGCCGCGTTCGTGGCCACCTGCATCGCCGCCGCGCTGGGTTGCCTGTTGATGGGCCTGTACGCCAACTGGCCGGTGGGCCTGGCGCCGGGCATGGGCCTGAACGCGTTCTTCACCTACACCGTGGTCGGCACCATGGGCTACAACTGGGAAACCGCTCTCGGCGCGGTGTTCGTGTCCGGTGTGTTGTTCATGTTCCTGACCTTTTCCCGGATTCGTGAATGGCTGCTCAATAGCATTCCGGTGAGCCTGCGCTTTGCCATGGGCGCGGGTGTGGGCCTGTTTCTGGGGCTGATCGGCCTGAAAACCTCGGGCATCGTCGTCGATAGCCCGGCCACCCTGATCAAGCTCGGCTCCCTGCGCGAGCCCGGCCCGCTGCTGGCTGCCATCTGCTTCCTGATGATCGCCGTGCTCAGCTACCACAAAGTGTTCGGCGCGATCCTCATCAGCATCATCACCGTGACCCTGGCCGGCTGGGGCCTGGGCCTGGTGCACTACGAGGGCATCATGTCGGCCCCGCCGAGCCTGGCACCGACCTGGATGGCCATGAACATCGCCGGCGTGTTCAACGTCAGCATGATCAGTGTGGTGCTGGCCTTCCTCTTTGTGCACATGTTCGACACCGCCGGCACCTTGATGGGCGTCGCCCAGCGCGCCAACCTGGTGAACGCTGACGGCCGGATCGAAAACCTGTCCCGTGCCATGAAAGCCGACAGCGCCTCCAGCGTTTTCGGGGCGGTGGTGGGTGTTCCGCCGGTCACCAGTTATGTGGAAAGTGCCGCTGGCGTAGCGGCGGGTGGTCGGACTGGTCTTACCGCCGTGACCGTAGGTGTGCTATTTATTGCCGCAATGTTTTTCGCACCGCTGGCTGGCATGATCCCCGCTTATGCAACCGCCGGTGCGCTGATTTATGTAGCGATGCTGATGATGGGCGGCATGGCGCACATCGAATGGGACGAAGCGACCGACAGCATTCCAGCGATCGTCACCGCGATCATGATGCCGCTGACCTTCTCGGTCGCCGACGGCATCGCGCTGGGCTTCATCACTTACGTGGTGCTGAAGGCCGGCACCGGTAAGTACAAGGAAATATCCGTCAGCCTGTGGGTGCTCTGCGCGATCTTCATCGCCAAGTTCATCTTCTTGTAAGCGTCACGCGGTACGCGTTTCAAACCAGCCTCACCCCGTCGGGTGGGGCTTTTGTGCATAGGGAGGAAAGTGATGAGTCTGGAAACCTGGCTGCTGTTCAGCGGCGCTGCGCTGGTGGTGATCCTGATCCCGGGGCCACTGTCTTTGCTGATGATCAGCAACAGTCTGAATTACGGTTTGCGCCGTTCTTACCCGGCGTTTCTCGGGGGTGTGTTTGCTTCGATCTGCCTGCTCAGCGCTTCGGCGCTCGGCCTGGGTGCATTGCTGCTGGCGTCGGAACAGCTGTTCAGCGCCCTGAAAATCGTCGGCGCGCTGTATCTGTTCTACCTCGCCTGGCAGAGCTGGCAGCAATCACGCCAACCCTCCCTGGGCGCCGAAGTGCCCCAGGCTGCGCCGGTGCCACGCTTTCGTGCACTGTTCGGGCGCGCGTTCATGCTCGGCGCCAGCAACCCGAAAGACATTTTGTTCTTTGCCGCGTTCCTGCCGCAGTTTTTGAGTGCCGAACAACCGTTCCTGCCGCAGTTGCTGGTGATGATTGCCACCTGGACCGTGCTGGATCTGCTGTGCAAGCTGGCTTATGGGCTGGGGGCTCATGGCGCGGCGCGGTATCTGCGTAGCGGCAAGGGGCAAAGCTGGTTTAACCGGGTCAGTGCCGGGTTGTTCAGCGGTGCGGGCGCGGCCTCATTGTTGAGCCGCTAAGGGCAAAAGATCGCAGCCTCGTTGCACTCGACAGCTCCTACAGGGGGAATGCGTTTCCATGTAGGAGCTGCCGAAGGCTGCGATCTTTTGACTTTCCACCAGGCGAAAAAAAGCCCGCAGTGTGAGCGGGCGAAAGACCAAAGAAGCTATATGCGCAGTCGCTTCCAGGTTGAGGCAGCTGCTTGGGGGATCAGCTGCCGCGATACGTGGAATAACTGTATGGCGAAATCAGCAAAGGCACATGGTAGTGATCCTGTTCGGCAGAAATGCCGAACCGCAGCACCACCACGTCGAGGAACGCAGGCTCAGGCAACTGAACGCCATGGGCGCGGTAGTAATCGCCCGCATGAAATTGCAGCTGATAGACCCCGGTACGGTAGTCATCGCCTTGCAGCAGCGGCGCATCGACCCGGCCGTCGCTGTTGGTGAGCACCGTGGCGACCAGCTCCAGCTGCGAGCCTTCGACGCGGTACAGCTCGACCTTGATCGAACTGCCCGGGCAACCGTGTGCAGCGTCCAAAACGTGTGTAGTCAAACGTCCCATTGGTTCTGCGCGCCTGCCTGCGTGGAGCAGTCAGACCTCGCACCTCCCGAAGTCAGTTGAAAAGGACACCGCACCGTTCCGGAGCACGAAAAGTTGCGGCGAGCGACTGATTAAGACATTTTTCAAAAAAATTGTACACAATAAAAACGACATTTTTACGACCACCAACGGCATTCATGGTTTGCGGGCGAATCTTGCGCCAAACCATAAGATCAGTGGACCTTCTATCCATTAGCTGACCAGTCAGGCAGGTTTCTTGCAGTACCCTCCAATGAGAGCAGTCAGTGAAAAATGCAAAAAATCAGGCTTACAAAGTGAATATAAAGTTGTATACAATCACTCCATCGCTGTGACGCCAGCCTGCCCTCTCATCGCCAGGCCGCCACACACACCCTGACTTTGAACAAGTCGACACGAACAAGAAGGAAGACTGCAGTGAGCGCTGACTACCCACGCGACCTGATCGGTTACGGCAGTAACCCTCCTCACCCACACTGGCCGGGCAATGCCCGCATCGCCCTGTCCTTCGTGCTCAACTACGAGGAAGGTGGCGAGCGCAATATCCTTCACGGCGATAAAGAGTCCGAAGCCTTCCTCTCGGAAATGGTCTCGGCGCAGCCGCTGCAAGGCGAGCGCAACATGAGCATGGAATCCCTTTACGAGTATGGCAGCCGTGCCGGCGTCTGGAGGATTCTGAAACTGTTCAAGGAATTCGACATCCCGCTGACCATCTTCGCCGTGGCCATGGCCGCCCAGCGTCACCCGGACGTGATCCGCGCGATGGTCGAGGCCGGCCACGAGATCTGCAGCCACGGCTATCGCTGGATCGACTACCAGTACATGGACGAAGCGCAGGAACGCGAGCACATGCTCGAAGCGATCCGCATCCTCACCGAAATCACCGGCGAGCGCCCGCTGGGCTGGTACACCGGCCGCACCGGCCCGAACACCCGCCGGCTGGTGATGGAGGAAGGCGGTTTCCTCTACGACTGCGACACCTACGACGACGACCTGCCCTACTGGGAACCGAACAACCCGACCGGCAAGCCACACCTGGTGATTCCGTACACCCTGGACACCAACGACATGCGCTTCACCCAGGTTCAGGGTTTCAACAAGGGCGACGACTTTTTCGAATACCTGAAGGACGCCTTCGACGTGCTGTATGCCGAAGGCGCCGAGGCACCGAAGATGCTGTCGATCGGCCTGCACTGCCGGCTGATCGGCCGCCCGGCGCGCCTGGCCTCGCTCAAGCGCTTTATCGAATACGCTAAAAGTCATGAACAGGTGTGGTTCAGCCGCCGCGTCGACATCGCTCGCCACTGGCAGCAAACCCATCCGTACCAAGGGGCTGCCAAATGAGCCACTTCCTGACACTGAAGCCATCGACCCTGAGCCGCGACGCATTTATCGCCGCCTTCGCCGACATCTACGAACACTCGCCATGGGTGGCCGAAAAAGCCTTCGACCTGGGCCAGGACGCTTCGATCGACCAGATCGAAACCCTGCACCAGCGCATGAGCGACATCCTGTTGAGCGCCGATCACGCCAGCCAACTGGCCCTGATCAACGCGCATCCGGACCTGGCCGGCAAAGCTGCCGTCCAGGGCCAACTGACCGAAGCCAGCACCCATGAACAGGCTGGCGCCGGTATTCACCAATGCACGGCCGAAGAGTTTGAGCGCTTCACCGAGCTGAACGACGCCTACAAGGCCAAGTTCAAGTTTCCCTTCATCATGGCGGTAAAAGGCAGCGACCGGCATCAGATCCTCGCAGCGTTCGAAACGCGCATTCACAATTCGGTCGACACCGAATTCAAATGCGCGCTGGCGCAGATCAACAAGATCGCGTTGTTCCGATTACTGACCCTATAGCGAGCTTTGCCCGAGTGTTCTCAAACGCAAACAGCACCCAGGGCACTGCAAGCATCCCAAGCCAACTTATTAAAGGCAGACAAGAAGAATGAAAGCTTACGCCGTACCTTTCGAGAAGTTCGTCAACCTGGCCGACGCCCGTCTGGGCACCAAAATCATCTCGGTCACCGATGACTGGTTCGCAGACGCCAACCGTCTGTTCCAGCCGACCCCGGCCGTGTGGAAAGAGGGCGTGTTCGATGACAACGGCAAGTGGATGGACGGCTGGGAGTCGCGCCGCAAGCGCTTCGAAGGCTACGACAGCGCGGTGATCCGCCTGGGCGTACCGGGTTCGATCAAAGGCGTGGACATCGACACTTCATTCTTCACCGGCAACTACCCGCCATCGGCCTCCCTGGAAGCCTGCTTCCTGGCCTCGGGCGAGCCGGACGAAAACACCCAGTGGACTGAAGTGCTGTCGGCCGTCGAGCTGCAGGGCAACAGCCACCACTACCACGAAATCAATAACGACCAGGCGTTCAGCCACCTGCGCTTCAACATCTATCCGGATGGTGGCGTGGCCCGTCTGCGCGTGTACGGCATTCCGTTCCGCGACTGGTCGGCCGTTGGCGACAACGAACAAGTCGACCTGGCTGCAGCCCTGAACGGCGGTCGCGCCCTCGCCTGCTCCGATGAACACTTCGGCCGCATGAGCAACATCCTCAACCCGGGCCGTGGCATCAACATGGGCGACGGCTGGGAAACCGCACGTCGTCGTACCCCGGGCAATGACTGGGTGATCGTCGCGCTGGGCCATGCGGGTGAAGTCGAGAAAGTCATCGTCGACACCCTGCACTTCAAGGGCAACTACCCGGACAGCTGCTCGATCCAGGGTGCCTTCGTGAAGGGCGGCACCGACAGCCAGATCGAAACCCAATCGCTGTTCTGGCGCGAACTGCTGCCAAGCCAGAAGCTGGAAATGCACGCCGAACACACCTTCGCCGAACAGATCAAGGCGCTGGGCCCGATCACCCACATCCGCCTGAACGTGTTCCCGGATGGTGGTGTGAGCCGCCTGCGCGTTTTGGGCAAGGTCGCGAAGTAATGCTGAGCCTGTAGGAGCCGGCTTGCTGGCGATAGCGCCCTCACTGACGCCATCGCCAGCAAGCCGGCTCCTACAAAAGCAGTACCCCAACACATTCGAGATTAAGAAGACCAGCATGCGCACATTGACGATTGAACCGCTGACCAAAGAAGCCTTCGCCCCTTTCGGTGACGTGATCGAAACCGACGGCAGCGATCACTTCATGATCAACAACGGTTCGACCATGCGCTTCCACAAACTGGCGACGGTGGAAACCGCCACGCCAGAGGACAAGGCGATCATCAGCATCTTCCGCGCCGACGCGCAGGACATGCCGCTGACCGTGCGCATGCTGGAGCGCCATCCGCTGGGCAGTCAGGCGTTCATTCCGCTGCTCGGCAACCCCTTTCTGATCGTGGTCGCGCCACTTGGCGATGCACCTGTATCAGGCTTGGTCCGCGCCTTCGTCACCAACGGCAGGCAGGGCATTAATTACCATCGCGGCGTCTGGCACCACCCGGTGCTGACGATCGAAAAGCGGGATGACTTCCTGGTGGTTGATCGCAGTGGCACAGGCAATAACTGCGATGAGCATTTTTTCCAAGAGGATGAGTGTTTGATCCTCGCCCCCCACCAATAAGAGAAGGTCTGATCACTCGACAACAAGGGTGACAGGCGAGAGGTAAAGACTGTGGAAGCACATCTGTTGGAATGGCTGAACCTGAGCGTGCGCTGGGTTCACATGATCACTGGCGTGGCCTGGATCGGCGCGTCGTTCTATTTCGTCTGGCTGGAAAACAACCTCAATCGGGTCAACCCGAAAAACGGGCTGGCGGGTGATTTGTGGGCGATCCATGGCGGCGGTATCTACCACCTGGAAAAATACAAACTGGCTCCGCCGACCATGCCGGACAACCTGCACTGGTTCAAATGGGAAGCCTATTTCACCTGGCTGTCGGGGATCGCGCTGCTGTGCGTGGTGTTCTACTCCAACCCGACGCTGTACCTGCTGGCTCCGGGCAGCACCCTGAGCGGACCTGAAGGCGTGGCCATCGGCCTCGGCTCGTTGTTCATCGGCTGGTTCATCTACTCCTTCCTCTGCGACTCGGCCCTGGGCAAACGCCCTGCCCTGCTCGGCTTTATTCTGTTCGTGCTGATCATCGGCGCCGCCTACGGCTTCAGCAAAGTGTTCAGCGGTCGTGGTGCGTACCTGCACGTCGGCGCGATCATCGGCACTATCATGGTCGGCAACGTGTTCCGCATCATCATGCCGGCCCAGCGCGCCCTGGTGGCGGCGATCGCCGAAAACCGCACGCCCGATCCGGCGCTGCCGGCCAAAGGTTTGCTGCGTTCGCGGCACAACAACTACTTCACCTTGCCGGTGCTGTTCATCATGATCAGCAACCACTTCCCGAGCACGTACGGCAGCCAGTACAACTGGCTGATCCTGGCCGGGATCGCGGTGCTGGCGGTGTTGGTGCGTCACTACTTCAACACCCGTCACGACAGCCACAAATTCGCCTGGACCCTGCCCGTTGCGGCGGTCGGCATGATTTGCCTGGCCTACGTGACCGGCCCGGCGCCGATGTCCAGCGCACCTGAAGTGGCCAAGGCACCTGGGACCATCGAGTACCAGCCGCTGCCGGAAACCGCCCTCGGCGGTGGTGCCAAACCTGAAGCGGCGAAACCTGATGCGCCTGCCGCTGCACCGGCCCAGGCCTCGAATCAGGGCCCGACGTTCGACAAGGTTCACAGCGTCATTCAGGAACGTTGCGCGGTCTGTCACTCGGCCAAGCCCACCAGCCCGCTGTTCAGTGCCGCACCGGCCGGCGTGATGTTCGACACGCCAGAACAGATCCGCCAAAACGCCGCTCGCATTCAGGCTCAAGCGGTCACCAGCCAGATCATGCCACTGGGCAACATCACCCAGATGACCCAGCAGGAACGTGACCTGATCGGCGCGTGGATTGTTCAGGGAGCTCCGACCAAGTAAGTAAAAACTTGATGGAGACAGGGCTTGTGTGGCGAGGGAGCAAGCTCCCTCGCCATAGGTCTGCCTGATACAAAAATCACAAGAATAAAAAAGATCCGAGGTGTTGCATGTCCGAGCTATCCGAAGCGCGCATCCCCGACGCACCCGCCATTCAACGTTTACCCCTTGTGCAACTGATTCTGGTCGGTCTGCAACACGTTCTGCTGATGTACGGCGGCGCCATTGCAGTGCCGCTGATCATCGGGCAGGCCGCCGGCCTGAACCGTGAAGAAATCGCCTTCCTGATCAACGCCGACCTGCTGGTGGCTGGCATTGCCACCATCGTCCAGTCGCTGGGCATCGGCCCGATGGGCATCCGCATGCCGGTGATGATGGGCGCCAGTTTCGCCGCGGTCGGCAGCATGGTGGCCATGGCCGGGATGCCCGGCATCGGCCTGCAAGGGATCTTCGGCGCGACCATTGCCGCCGGTTTCTTCGGCATGCTCATCGCACCGTTCATGTCCAAGGTCGTGCGCTTCTTCCCGCCGCTGGTGACCGGCACTGTCATCACCTCGATCGGTTTATCGCTGTTCCCCGTAGCCGTGAACTGGGCCGGTGGCGGTGCTGGCGCAGCCCAATTCGGTTCGCCTGTCTACCTGGCCATCGCCGCACTGGTGTTGGCCACCATTCTGCTGGTCCACCGCTTCATGCGCGGATTCTGGGTCAACATCTCGGTGCTGATCGGCATGTGCCTGGGTTACGCGATTTGCGGCGTGATCGGCATGGTCGACCTCAGCGGCATGGACCAGGCGCCGTGGCTGCAAATCGTCACCCCGCTGCATTTCGGCATGCCGAAATTCGAGCTCGCACCGATTCTGTCCATGTGCCTGGTGGTGGTAATCATCTTCGTCGAGTCCACCGGGATGTTCCTCGCGCTGGGCAAAATCACCGGCCAGGACGTCACGCCGCGGATGCTGCGTCGCGGCTTGCTGTGCGATGCCGGTGCTTCGTTTTTCGCCGGCTTCTTCAACACCTTCACCCACTCCTCATTCGCTCAGAACATCGGCCTGGTACAAATGACCGGCGTACGTTGCCGCTCGGTGACCATCGTCGCCGGTGGCTTACTGATCGTGCTGAGCCTGCTGCCCAAAGCCGCGTTCCTGGTGGCATCGATACCTCCGGCGGTACTCGGCGGCGCGGCGATTGCGATGTTCGGCATGGTCGCCGCCACCGGGATCAAGATTCTCCAGGAAGCCGACATCGGTGACCGGCGCAACCAGTTGCTGGTGGCGGTGAGTATCGGCATGGGGCTGATCCCGGTGGTGCGCCCGGAATTCTTCGCCCACCTGCCGATGTGGATGAGCCCGATCACCCACAGCGGCATCGCCATGGCCACGCTTAGCGCCCTGGCATTGAACCTGTTGTTCAACATCCTCGGCGGTCACGAACGCGCAGCCGTCAACGACTGCCACGCCCACACGCACTGACACAGTACAAAGCACACACCCTGTGGCGAGTTCCCACAGGGGTGACTGCCTGCACCTCAAACAATAAAAACAAGAGGGAGCAACAGATGATTCGTACCCAGACAAGTCTGTCGTTCAGCAATGCCCCACACCTGTCGCCAGTGCTCTGTTGCGGGGCACTTGAGACCTGGCCAAGGAGTCAGTATTCTCCGCGGCCGCCCGAATCCGGTCTAAAAAAAAGCCCGGATTTAATTCCTGACCGGAAAGCCAACTTACCCCGGCTCCGGGCAGTATCAAGGCTTCCCGAAAAGACGCTCAATCGACTGTTGTAGAACAGCCGAACGGGCATTTTTTGGCTTTTTGAAAGCCTTGGCTCAGCTCTTGCTAACAGCACCAAAGCTGACCGAATGGATGATTTTTTTACAGCAGCAAGAAAAGGCGCCACACCAGAGCGCCGACCTTAGAAAAATAACGTGGAACCACCTACTTTTTGGGAGCAACCGAATGAAACGTACGTGCACCAGTCTGATGCTCGCGGGATCCTTGCTGGCCGGGGGCCAGGCCATGGCCGGCGACTTGCTGCAATGGCAGAACAACAGCCTGACCTACCTCTATGGCAAGGACTTCCAGGTCAACCCGCGCATTCAGCAAACCGTCACTTTCGAGCACGCCGATGCATGGAAATACGGCGACAACTTCATGTTCGTCGACAAGATTTTCTACAACGGCAAGGACGACCCCGGCGTCGGTTCGAACACCTACTACGGCGAAATCAGCCCGCGCTTGTCGTTTGGCAAAATCTTCGACCAGAAACTGGAGTTCGGCCCGGTCAAGGACGTGCTGCTGGCCATGACGTACGAGTTCGGTGAAGGCGATACCGAGTCTTACCTGATCGGTCCGGGTTTCGACCTGGCGATTCCTGGTTTCGACTACTTCCAGCTGAACTTCTACCAGCGTCACACCGAAGGCAGCCGCCCTGGTGACAACGTCTGGCAGATCACCCCGGTCTGGTCCTACACCATTCCGGTGGGCGATTCGAACATCCTGATCGATGGCTTCATGGACTGGGTGGTCGACAACGACAAGAACAGCAAAGGCACCTACCACGCCAACCTGCACTTCAACCCGCAGATCAAATACGACTTGGGCAAAGCACTGAACATTGGCGAGAAGCAGTTGTATGTGGGTGTCGAGTACGACTATTGGTCGGACAAGTACGGGATCAGGGACAGCCAGTACTTCAAGACCGATCAGAGCAACACGAGTTTGCTGGTGAAGTTCCACTTCTGATCGTAAAAGCTTCGCGGGCAAGGCTTGCCCGCGATTGCCACACCACAAACCTCAAGCCGGAACCGCAGGCTCCACCAACCCCAGAAACCGGCACAGCTCATCGCGCTTGGCCAACGCATCGCGCCGCCCCAGATCAATCAATTCGCTGCAATACCCCGCCTCGAACAGCAGATAACTCAGCACCCCTGCCCCGCTGGTCTTGGTCGCCCCCGGCCCGCGTAAAAACAGGCGCAAGGCTGCCGGCAGTTCCTGGCGATGCCGCGCGGCAATTTCATCGATCGGCTGACTCGGTGAAATCACCAACACATCCACTGGCGCCGCTCCCAATGCACGACTCGAGATGCCATCGGGCAGCAGATGGCTGAACTGGTTCAGACGCTGCAACAACTCGATGTCACTTTCCAGGCTGTCAATGAACGTACTGTTGAGCAGGTGCCCACCGACTTGCGCCAGGGTCGGCTGCTGACCGGTGTAGGCACGTTGCAGCGGCTGTTGCGGATCGATCCCGCGCGGGTTGCCGCTGACGCCCACCACCAGCACGCGACTGGCGCCCAGGTGCAGGGCCGGGCTGATCGGTGCCGATTGACGCACCGCGCCATCGCCGAAATATTCTTCGCCGATTTTTACCGGTGCGAACAGCAACGGAATCGCGGAACTGGCGAGCAGATGGTCGACAGTCAGTTGGGTCGGCACGCCGACTCGCCGATGGCGCAACCAGGATTCGATGGTGCCGCCGCCCTGATAAAACGTGACGGCCTGGCCGGACTCGTAGCCGAACGCTGTAACCGCTACGGCCCGCAATTGCTTTTGCGCAATCGCTTCGGCGATCCCGGGCATGTGCAGTTTGTGATTGAGTAGGCGGCGCAGCGGCGAACTGTTAAGCAGGGCCACCGGCACCGGCGAGCCAATGCCCATCAGGTTGTGACTGACAAAACGGGCGGCCTGATGAATCACCCCCGGCCAATCGCTGCGTAATACCAGATGGCTGCGAAAACCTTGCCAGAAGGCCGTCAGACGCTCGATCGCACTCCGAAAATCCATCGCCCCACTGGCCAGGCTGACCGCATTGATCGCACCGGCCGAGGTGCCGACGATCACCGGAAACGGATTCGTCGCCCCCATCGGCAGCAGCTCGGCAATCGCTGCCAGCACGCCTACTTGATAGGCCGCACGAGCCCCACCGCCGGAAAGAATCAACCCTGTAACCGGTTCAGCAGGACTCATTGCAACACTCCATGGTGCTTAAAGGGATCGGTGACTCAACCGCGTTTGGCGTACAGTTTCGGCTCGCCCGGTGGGCGGCTCTTGAAGCGGCGATGCGCCCAGAGATATTGCTCCGGACATTCGCGCAACGCACCCTCCACCCATTGGTTGATCCGAATGCAATCGGCCTCTTCCGTCTCGCCGGGAAAGCCTTCGAGCGGGGCATGAATCACCAGTCGATAACCGCTGCCGTCAGCCAGGCGCTCCTGGGTGAACGGCACCACCAGCGCCTTCCCCAAGCGTGCGAATTTGCTGGTGGCGGTGACAGTCGCCGCCTGAATCCCGAACAGCGGCACGAAGATACTTTGCTTGGCGCCGTAGTCCTGATCCGGTGCGTACCAGATCGCTCTCCCTGCGCGCAGCAGTTTGAGCATGCCCCGCACGTCATCGCGTTCCACCGCCAGCGAGTCAAGGTTGTGCCGCTCGCGGCCTCGGCGCTGGATGAAGTCGAACAGCGGATTCTTGTGTTCGCGGTACATGCCATCGATGGTGTGTTGCTGACCGAGCAACGCTGCGCCGATCTCCAGCGTGGTGAAGTGCACAGCCATCAGAATCACGCCCTTGCCTTGCGCCTGAGCCTGTTTCAAATACTCCAGGCCTTCGACATGGGCCAGTTTCGCCAGACGCTTGCGCGACCACCACCAGCTCATGGCCATCTCGAAGAAGGCGATGCCGGTGGACGCGAAGTTTTCCTTGAGCAGGCGTTTGCGCTCGGCAGCGGATTTTTCAGGGAAACACAGCTCAAGATTGCGCTTGGCAATGCGCCGTCGGTCGCCGGCCACTCGGTACATCAATGCGCCCAGGGCGCGACCGATCGCCAGTAACGCCGGATACGGCAACTGCACAATCAGCCACAACAGCCCCAGGCCACACCACAGCGGCCAGAAACGCGGAGAAAGAAATGCTGTTCGAAATCGCGGGCGTTCCATTAAAGGTTCCGGAAAGTTAATGGCCGCGCATTCTACATCGTTCGACCCGGCTTGCGGCCTGCGGGCGTTCTCGTTATAAGTCTCGGCACTTTTAGTGACAAGCCGTTGTATGCCGACCATGAGCCAAACCGAACCGCTAGACCAAGATCCCGTGTTCCAGTTGAAGGGCAGCATGCTGGCCATTACGGTGCTGGAACTGGCCCGTAACGACCTCGAGAACCTTGATCGGCAACTGGCCGCCAAGGTCGCCCAGGCGCCCAACTTCTTCAGTAACGCGCCGCTGGTACTGGCCCTGGACAAACTCCCGGCCAGCGAAGGCTCGGTCGACCTGCCGGGATTGATGCGCATCTGCCGCCAGCATGGCCTGCGCACCCTGGCGATCCGTGCCAGCCGCATCGAAGACATCGCAGCGGCCATTGCGGTCGATCTGCCAGTGCTGCCGCCGTCCGGCGCGCGGGAACGCCCGCTCGACCCGCTCGAAGGCGTCGTAGCGAAAAAGCCGGAAAAACCACCGGAGCCGACCATCAAACCGACAAAAATCATCACGTCGCCAGTACGTGGTGGCCAGCAGATTTATGCCCAGGGCAGCGATCTGGTGGTGATTTCGTCGGTCAGCCCGGGGGCGGAACTTCTCGCCGACGGCAACATCCATGTATACGGCGCGATGCGCGGTCGTGTGCTGGCTGGCGTCAAAGGTGATACGAAAGCCAGGATTTTCTGTCAGCAAATGACCGCTGAACTGGTCTCCATCGCCGGTCACTACAAGGTTTCCGAGGACCTGCGCCGCGATCCATTGTGGGGCGCCGGAGTACAAGTCAGCCTGTCGGGTGACGTGTTGAACATCATTCGGCTTTAACGGATACTGCCGCATTTTCCAAGCATCTCTAAAACGTAGCGAAAACGGCTCAAACGAAGTAGGAAAAAGGCTAAAAGCAGTGTTTACCGGGGGTAGATACCGCTCAAAACCGGATTCCAGCCAAGGCTGTCCGACTGCAGTAGTTTTTCAAGAGATGTTTTTCAGGGGCTAAACGTCCTTTTTCCTTAGGGGTAAAACACCTTGGCCAAGATTCTCGTGGTTACATCCGGCAAGGGTGGTGTGGGTAAGACCACCACCAGCGCCGCTATCGGTACCGGCCTCGCTCTGCGTGGTCACAAAACAGTTATCGTCGACTTCGACGTCGGCTTGCGTAACCTCGACCTGATCATGGGTTGCGAGCGCCGCGTGGTGTATGACTTCGTCAACGTGGTGAACGGCGAAGCCAACCTGCAACAGGCCCTGATCAAAGACAAGCGCCTGGAAAACCTCTACGTGCTGGCCGCCAGTCAGACCCGCGACAAAGACGCGCTGACCCAGGAAGGCGTAGAAAAAGTCCTGATGCAGTTGAAAGAAGATTTCGAATTCGTGGTCTGCGACTCCCCGGCCGGTATCGAGAAAGGTGCCCACCTGGCCATGTACTTCGCTGACGAAGCGATCGTCGTGACCAACCCGGAAGTCTCCTCCGTACGTGACTCGGACCGCATGCTGGGCCTGCTGGCCAGCAAGTCCCGTCGCGCCGAAAACGGCGAAGACCCGATCAAGGAACACCTGTTGCTGACCCGCTACAACCCTACGCGCGTCGTCAACGGCGAAATGCTCGGCGTCGAAGACGTCAAGGAAATCCTCGCGGTGACCCTGCTGGGCGTGATTCCAGAATCGCAAGCCGTCCTCAAGGCCTCCAACCAGGGCGTGCCGGTGATTCTCGACGACCAGAGCGACGCCGGCCAGGCGTACAGCGATGCTGTCGATCGTCTGTTGGGCAAGACCGTGGACCATCGTTTCCTCGATGTCGAGAAGAAGGGATTCTTCGAGCGACTTTTTGGAGGTAGGTAATGAACCTTTTTGACTTCTTTCGTGCCAACAAAAAGCCCAGTACCGCCTCGGTAGCGAAAGAGCGTCTACAGATCATCGTGGCGCATGAACGCGGCCAACGCAGTACGCCGGACTACTTGCCAGCCTTGCAGAAGGAACTGGTGGAAGTGATCCGCAAGTACGTCAATATCGGGTCCGATGACGTGCACGTCGCTCTGGAAAACCAGGGCAGCTGCTCGATTCTGGAACTCAATATCACCCTGCCCGATCGCTGAGTCGATCCGGCGGGAGCCACGGCGGCTCAGGCCCCTTCCATGACTGGAGGGGGCCTGAGTCGCCGTTGGCGTTTGTTACGAGGCTGTTTTAATGCCGTTGTCCAACATCCGCATCATCTATCAGGACGCCGCCGTACTGGTGGTGGATAAACCGACCCTGTTGCTCTCCGTCCCCGGACGGGCCGATGACAACAAGGACTGCCTGATTACGCGCCTGCAAGAAAACGGCTACCCGGAAGCGCGAATTGTCCATCGGCTGGACTGGGAAACCTCCGGCATCATTCTGCTGGCCCGTGACCCGGACACTCATCGCGAGCTGTCTCGGCAATTTCACGACCGCGAAACCGAAAAGGCCTACACCGCCCTGTGCTGGGGACAACCGGAACTGGACAGTGGCAGCATCGACTTGCCCCTGCGCTACGATCCGCCGACCAAGCCACGTCACGTGGTGGACCACGAATTCGGCAAGCACGCCCTGACCTTCTGGCGCGTACTGGAGCGTTGTGGCGACTGGTGCCGCGTCGAGTTGACGCCGATCACCGGCCGCTCCCACCAGTTGCGCGTGCACATGCTCTCCATCGGCCACCCGCTGCTGGGTGACGGGCTCTATGCCCATCCGCAAGCCCTGGCTGCCTGGCCACGCCTGTGCCTGCACGCGAGCATGCTGAGCTTCACTCATCCGCAAAGCGGCGAACGCCTGCGCTTCGAGTGCCCGGCACCGTTCTAACGGTGGTGCCCAGGCTTCGGTGTCGAGGGAGCTGTTGTGGCGAGGGGGCTGTTGTGGCGAGGGAGCTTGCTCCCGCTGGAGTGCGGAGCACTCCCAAAACCAGCGACCGTATTCTGTCGGGCACACCGCGCAAGCAGGATTTGCGGCCGCTGCGCCGCCGAGCGGGAGCAAGCTCCCTCGCCACATTAAATCTCACGCGCCGCCAACATCAGGCCCGCCGCACTTTGCGCTTTCAATACGTTAAACTGGCGCCACTGCTGTCTGGAGCTTCTTATGCGCGAAGAGTTGAACCAAGGCCTGATCGACTTCCTCAAGGCCTCCCCTACCCCGTTCCATGCCACCGCCAGCCTTGTCCAGCGCCTGGAAGCGGCCGGTTTTGTGCGCCTCGACGAGCGCGAGCCATGGACCACCGAAGCCAATGGCCGTTACTACGTCACCCGTAACGACTCTTCGATCGTCGCGTTCAAAATGGGCCGTCATTCGCCCCTGCACGGCGGCATTCGCCTGGTTGGCGCGCACACCGATAGCCCGTGCCTGCGGGTCAAACCCCAGCCGGAACTGCAACGCCAGGGCTTCTGGCAATTGGGCGTCGAAGTCTATGGCGGTGCACTGCTGGCGCCGTGGTTCGACCGCGATCTGTCGTTGGCCGGCCGCGTGACCTTCCGTCGCGATGGCAAGGTCGAGAGCCAGTTGATCGACTTCAAGGCTCCCGTTGCAATCATTCCGAACCTGGCCATTCACCTCAACCGTGAAGCCAATATGGGCTGGGCGATCAATGCCCAGACCGAACTGCCGCCGATTCTCGCGCAATTCGCCGGTGACGAACGCGTGGACTTCCGCGCCGTGCTCACCGATCAGCTGGCCCGCGAACATGGCCTGAACGCCGACGTGGTGCTTGATTACGAGCTGAGCTTCTACGACACCCAAAGCGCCGCGGTCATTGGCCTGCATGGCGATTTCATCGCGGGCGCTCGCCTGGACAACCTGTTGTCGTGCTACGCCGGCCTGCAAGCATTGCTGACGACCGAAACCGACGAAACCTGCGTGCTGGTCTGCAACGATCACGAAGAAGTCGGTTCCTGCTCGGCCTGTGGCGCCGACGGTCCGATGCTTGAGCAAACCCTGCGTCGCCTGTTGCCCGAAGGGGATGAGTTCGTACGGACCATTCAGAAATCCCTGCTGGTCTCGGCCGACAACGCCCACGGCGTACACCCGAACTACGCCGACAAGCACGACGCCAACCACGGCCCGAAACTCAATGCCGGCCCGGTAATCAAGGTCAACAGCAACCAGCGCTACGCCACCAACAGCGAAACCGCCGGGTTCTTCCGTCATTTGTGCATGGCCGAAGAAGTACCGGTGCAGAGCTTCGTGGTGCGCAGCGACATGGGCTGTGGCTCGACCATCGGCCCGATCACCGCCAGCCACCTGGGCGTGCGCACCGTGGACATCGGCCTGCCGACGTTCGCCATGCACTCGATCCGCGAGCTGTGCGGCAGCCATGACCTGGCACACCTGGTCAAAGTGCTGAGCGCGTTTTACGCCTGCCGCGAATTGCCATAACCCTTGTGATTAAAAGGCAACTTTTGTGGCGAGGGAGCAAGCTCCCTCGCCACAATGATCTTGCGATCCATTCCTGCCACACATCACCAACGCCCGCCCGAAAGCCGCCTAGACTTGCAGTAACCCCTCCGACAAGGCTGTCACCATGATCTCGATGTCTTCGTTTCACGCCATGCTGATCCCGATTCTTTCCGGGATGATCATGCTGGCCATCGGTTTCAACTTTCGCGACAAGAACGCCGGTGTGTTCGCGATGTGGGTCGGCATGCTGATGATCCTCGCCACCGTGATCTACAAGATCCTCGCCAAACTCAACGAATAAATCCTCGCGCCCGGCTCGCATTGATTTTGACGGGCTCGTACACTCGGCCGATTCGCTCATCCGAGGTTGACCGCCTAGTGTTCGCTCGTCTTTTTGCCCTGCCCTGTTTGTTCCTTGTCTGCCTGATGACGCTGCTGCCGCTGACGCCTGCCCAGGCGGCCGGCTTGCCGGGGCTGCTCAGCGGCTCGGCAAAAACCCAGCCCGAAGCGCAAGCTCCACTGGGACAGTCGCTGGACGAAGTCATCAAGTCGCTGGAAAACGATCAGCAACGGACCAAACTCCTGGCGGACCTGAAAAAGCTGCGCGACGTCAGCAAAAAAGCCCAACCGACCACAGAAGAAGGCGTGCTGGGCCTGATCGGCGGCACCCTGGCCAGTTTCGAAAAGCAATTTTCCGGCGCCGACAGCCCCCTCACTCGCTGGTCCGAAGAAGTTAACCTGGCCAAGGATGAACTGGTGGCACTCATGCTGCCGGCCAATGAATGGCTGCCCATCATCTTTGCCTTCGCCATGATCCTGATGGTCTGGAGCCTGCTGGCCGCCGCCCTGATCTGGCTCGGCCACCGGGTGCGCATGCGCTTCGGCCTCACCGAAGAACTGCCGCAACACCCCAAGGCCCTGGACATGCTGCGCTTTGCCTTGCGCAAACTCGGGCCGTGGATGATCGCCCTGGTCATGACGGTTTACATGACCTACGCCCTGCCCTCGTCACTGGGCAAAAGCCTGGCCATGGTGCTGGCTTATGCGCTGGTGGTCGGTACCTGTTTCTCGGCGATCTGCGTCATCGCGTTTTCCCTGCTCGATGGCCCGCATCGTCATCGCGCCCTGTACATCCTGCGGCATCAGGCCTTCCGCCCGTTGTGGCTGATCGGCAGTTTCGCCGCCTTCGGTGAAGCCCTGAACGACCCGCGCCTGATCGCCAGCCTCGGTGAACATCTGGCCCATACGGCGGCGACGTTCGCCAATGTACTGGCGGCGATCTTCACAGGTTTTTTCATTCTGCGTTTCCGCCGGCCCATCGCGCATCTGATCCGCAACCAGCCGCTGTCTCGGCGCCTGACCCGCCGCGCCTTGAGCGACACGATCGAAATCCTCGGGACGTTCTGGTATCTGCCGGCGCTGGTGCTGGTGGGCATCTCGCTGTTCGCCACCTTCGTCTCTGCCGGCGACACCAGCACCGCGCTGCGTCAGTCGCTGATCTGTACCGTGCTGCTGGTGTTGTGCATGGTCATCAACGGGCTGGTGCGCCGTCATTCACTCAAGCCTCAACGCGGCCCCAAGCGCCATGCGCTGTATTCGGATCGTCTGAAAAGCTTCTTCTACACCCTCGCCCATCTGCTGGTATGGCTGGCGTTCATCGAACTCGGCCTGCGGGTCTGGGGCATGTCGCTGATTCGCTTCACCGAAGGCGAAGGGCATGAAGTCAGCGTCAAACTGTTCAGCCTCGGCGGCACGCTGATTTTTGCCTGGCTGATCTGGATCCTCAGTGACACCGCCGTGCACCACGCCCTCACCCGCTCGCGCAAAGGCCTGGCCAATGCCCGCGCGCAGACGATGATGCCGCTGATCCGCAACGTGCTGTTCGTGGCGATTTTCATCATTGCGCTGATCGTCGCCCTGGCGAACATGGGCATGAACGTCACGCCGCTGCTGGCCGGTGCCGGCGTCATCGGCCTGGCCATCGGCTTCGGCGCGCAATCGCTGGTGGCCGACTTGATCACCGGGCTGTTCATCATCATCGAAGACTCCCTGGCCATCGACGACTACGTGGACGTCGGCGGCCACCTGGGCACGGTCGAAGGCCTGACCATCCGCACCGTGCGCCTGCGGGACATCGACGGCATCGTCCACACCATTCCGTTCAGTGAAATCAAAAGCATCAAGAACTACTCCCGAGAGTTCGGCTACGCGATCTTCCGGGTGGCGGTGCCCTCGAACATGGACATCGACGAGGCGATCAAGCTGATGCGCGACGTCGGCCAGAAAATGCGCACCGACCCGCTGCAACGGCGCAACATCTGGTCGCCGCTGGAGATTCAGGGGGTCGAAAGTTTCGAGTCCGGCAATGCGATTCTGCGCGCGCGCTTCAAGACCGCGCCGATCAAGCAGTGGGAAGTGTCCCGGGCGTTCAACCTGTCGCTCAAGCGGCATCTGGATGAGGCCGGACTGGATCTGGCGACACCGCGCATGAGCATTCAGGTGATCACCCCCGGTGGCGAACAATCTGCGTAGGTGGGTTCAGACCACATCCACCCCGACATGAATCGCATCATGGCGCCAAAACTCCAGGTCACAATCGATCAGCCGCTGATGCTGATCGTAGTTGACCCGGGCAATCCGCAACCCCGGGCTGCCCACCGACACCCGTAAAGCCGCCGCGGCGTCCACCGACAACGCGGTCGGCACGATCTCGAAGCGCACCCGTCCGTAGTGCAAGTCGTAATGCCGCGCATACAGTTCGGTCATCGACTGATTCAGATCGAAGTCCAGGATCCCCGGAAAATACTGCGGATTCAGGTAGTGCTCCACATACAGCACCAATCGCCCGTCAATCCGTCGCGAGCGGCAGATCTGGATCACGCTCGACAGCGCCGGCAACTGGAGCCAGGCACATACCGCCGCTGACGCCGGTTGCAAACGCGCGGAAATCACCTCGGTGGACGGCACCCGCCCCTGGGCGCTGACCATCGCGTGAAAGTGGCTGCGTTGCATCAGGTTATAAGCCAGCCGTGGTGGCGACACGAACCAGCCGCGCCGCTCCTCGCGATAAATCTGGCCCTGGGCCTCCAACTGCAACAACGCCTCACGCACGGTAATCCGCGTGGTACCGAACAACTCACTGAGCTTGCGCTCGGCCGGCAACTTGCTCCCGGGCGCCAACAGCCCGTGGTCGAGCTGTTCTTGCAGAACCTGCCCGATCGCTGTCACCGCTTTGGTTGTCTCGATGCGCATCAACGTTACCTATCTGGACTAGACCAGCACTGATTCAGGGCAGAACCGCGATCGAAACCGGGCTCCATCAATTGCCTGCAAGCCTAGGCACTGCAGATGACTGACAGATGACAAAGCCGCCGAACGGTTGCTTCAGACACCTGCAATTTTATGGCCAAGTCCCTTTCATATCAGCCCTTTAGCCATGGTCTACGCTTATCTCGCACCCCGCGTATCCGAGCGCAGGAAATTCAGGCCGACCGGTCGTCGACATCAAAATGTCATCCAGGACGCCTAAATTGGCTCAGGTATTGCTGACCTAGACCAACACAACCGCAATCGCAGCGTTGAAAACGCCCAAAGGAGCTTCGGATGAAACAGTTTTTCCTGGCATCACTGTTAGGCTCGACCATTGCCCTGTGCACTGCCGCCATGGCGGCGGATACCGATCTGAAAACACTCGAAGCCGCTGCGAAAGCGGAAGGCGCCGTCAACAGCGTCGGCATGCCCGATGACTGGGCCAACTGGAAAGGCACCTGGGAAGACCTGGCCAAGAAATACGGCCTGAAACACATCGACACCGACATGAGCTCGGCCCAGGAAATCGCCAAGTTCGCCGCCGAAAAAGACAACGCCACAGCCGACATCGGCGACGTCGGAGCCGCCTTTGGCCCGATCGCGGTCAAGCAGGGCGTGGTGCAACCTTACAAGCCGAGTACTTGGGCACAGGTTCCGGATTGGGCCAAGGACAAGGACGGCAACTGGGCGCTGGCTTACACCGGCTCCATCGCGTTCATCATCAATAAAAAGCTGCTGCACGGTTCCGAAGCACCGACCAAATGGGCCGACCTCAAGAGCGGCAAGTACAAAGTCTCCATCGGTGACGTAAGCACCGCAGCCCAGGCCGCCAACGGCGTACTGGCCGCCGCCCTCGCCAATGGCGGTGACGAGAAAAACATTCAGCCAGCCCTGTTGCTGTTCGCAGACATCGCCAAGCAAGGCCGCCTGTCCATGGCCAACCCGACGATTGCCACCATGGAAAAGGGTGAAATCGAAGTCGGCGTGGTCTGGGACTTCAACGGCCTGAGCTACAAGGCCAAGATGGCGAATCCGGATGACTACACCGTGCTGATTCCATCCGATGGCTCGGTGATTTCCGGCTACACCACCATCATCAACAAATACGCCAAGCACCCGAACGCCGCCAAACTGGCCCGCGAATACATCTTCAGCGACGCTGGCCAGATCAACCTGGCAAAAGGCAACGCCCGTCCAATTCGCGCCGAGCATTTGACTCTGCCGGAAGAGGTCAAGGCCAAGCTGCTGCCTAACGAACAGTACAAAAAGGTCACGCCGATCAAAGACGCCGACGCGTGGGAAAAGACCTCCAAGTCGCTGCCTCAGAAGTGGCAGGAAGAAGTCATCATCAATATGCCGTAAACCTGTAGATCCCCCCATTTGGAACTCCGATGGAGATCCAAATGGGGGAGCGGGCTTGTGTGGCGAGGGGGCTCGCCCCCGTTCGAGTGCGCAGCGCTCGCAGATATTGGGTCCGCTGCGCGGCCCAACGGGGCGATGCGGCGGTCCGACAAGCCCCCTCGCCACACAAGCCCGCTCCCACAAGGGATTGGTTGCGTACTTGAATCATCTGTTTTTGCGGAGTCCCCCCCCATGAAGCACAACGTCATCCTTGTCGTGCTCGACGGCCTCAATTACGAAGTCGCGAGCCACGCCATGGGGCATCTGCAGGCTTACGTTGGCGCAGGACGCGCGGCGCTCTACAAACTGGAATGTGCACTGCCGGCTCTGTCCCGACCGCTTTACGAATGCATCCTGACCGGCGTTGCGCCGATCGACAGCGGCATCGTTCACAACAACGTCTCGCGCCTGTCCAACCAGCGCAGCATCTACCATTACGCCACCGACGCCGGCCTGAAAACCGCCGCCGCGGCCTATCACTGGGTCAGCGAGTTGTATAACCGTTCACCGTTCGTGGCTGCCCGGGACCGTCACACCGACGACCCGAAACTGCCGATCCAGCACGGTCACTTCTACTGGAACGACCAATACCCGGACTCGCACCTGTTCGCCGACGCGGAAAACCTGCGCCTGCGCCATGCGCCGAACTTTCTGTTGGTCCACCCCATGAACATCGACGACGCCGGGCACAAGCACGGCCTCGACACCCCGCAATACCGCAACAGCGCCCGCTCGGCGGACGTCATCCTCGCCGACTACCTGCAAGGCTGGCTCGACGCCGGATACCAAGTGCTGGTGACTGCCGACCACGGCATGAACAACGACCGCTCGCACAACGGCCTGCTGCCTGAAGAACGCGAAGTGCCGCTGTTCGTCCTCGGCGACGCCTTCAGCTTCAACCAAGGCGCTGCACCGAAACAAACCGAACTGTGCGGCACCGTCTGCGAACTGCTGGGCGTGCCCCACGACAAACCTGTGTGCCGGGAGCTGCTCAAGTGAATGCCATGACCCGCGGTAAATGGCTGGCCGCTCTGTGCCTGGTGCCCTTCGCGATTTTCTTCTTCGTGTTCGAGATCGCCCCGCTGCTCTGGGTGATGATCAACAGCCTGCAATCGGAAGAGTTCGGTTGGGGCCTGGCCAACTTCAGCAAAATCTTCAATTCAAAGTTCTATTTGCAGGCGATCCAGTACAGCCTCGAGATCAGTTTCTGGTCCAGCGTATTCGGCATCGTCATTGCCGTACTCGGCGCCTACTCCCTGCGCCGGGTCGACTCGAAACTGCGCAACTTCGTGAATGCCTTCGCCAACATGACCAGCAACTTCGCCGGTGTGCCCCTGGCCTTCGCGTTCATCATCTTGCTGGGGTTCAACGGCACCTTCACCATCATGCTGAAACAGGCCGGAATCATTCAGGATTTCAACCTGTACTCGAAAACCGGGCTGATCATTCTCTACACCTACTTCCAGATTCCCCTGGGCGTGCTGTTGCTCTACCCGGCCTTCGATGCCCTGCGCGAAGACTGGCGTGAGTCCGCCGCCTTGCTCGGGGCCAACGGCTGGCAATTCTGGCGACACATCGGTCTGCCGGTGCTGACCCCGGCACTGCTGGGCACATTCGTGATTCTGCTGGCCAACGCCCTTGGCGCCTACGCCACGGTCTACGCGCTGACCACCGGCAACTTCAACGTGTTGCCGATCCGTATCGCGGCGATGGTGTCCGGCGACATTTCCCTCGACCCGAACCTCGCCAGCGCCTTGGCCGTGGTGCTGGTGGCATTGATGACCCTGGTGACCATCGTGCATCAGCTGCTGTTGAAGAGGAGCTACCATGTCTCGCGCTGAACTGGGGCCCGTCGGTGTCTACCACCGGGTCATCGTGTATTTGCTGTTTGCCATTCTGTTGTTGCCGCTGCTCGGAACCCTGATCTACTCGATCGCCAGCAGTTGGTCGGCGACGATTATGCCCAGCGGCTTTACCTTCAAGTGGTACATCCAGCTATGGAGCGATCCGCGCTTTCTCGATGCATTCGGTCAGTCGTTGCTGGTTTGTATCGGCTCGCTGATTCTGTCGGTGGTGCTGATCCTGCCACTGCTGTTCGTGGTGCATTACCACTTCCCGAAGCTCGACGCGCTGATGAACATCCTGATCCTGCTGCCCTTCGCGGTGCCGCCGGTGGTGTCGTCGGTGGGGCTGTTGCAGCTCTACGGTTCGGGGCCGTTCGCGATGGTGGGTACGCCATGGATTCTGATCGGTTGCTACTTCACCGTGGCGCTGCCGTTCATGTACCGGGCGATCACCAACAACCTGCAAGCGATCAACCTGCGCGACCTGATGGACGCCGCGCAATTGCTCGGCGCCAGCACTTGGCAAGCTGCCTTCCTGGTGGTGTTGCCGAACCTGCGCAAGGGGCTGATGGTCGCGTTGCTGCTGTCCTTCTCGTTCCTGTTCGGTGAGTTCGTGTTCGCCAACATCCTCGTCGGCACCCGCTACGAAACCCTGCAGGTCTACCTCAACAACATGCGCAACAGCAGCGGCCACTTCACCAGTGCGCTGGTGATTTCCTACTTCTTCTTTGTGCTGGTTCTGACCTGGGTGGCCAATATCTTGAACAAGGACAAAAGCGAATGAGCTATGTAAGCGTCCAACATCTTCAGAAAGATTACTCAGGCACCACCGTCTTCAGCGACATCAACTGCGAAATCAGGAAAGGCGAATTCGTCACCCTGCTCGGCCCGTCCGGTTGCGGCAAGTCCACGCTGCTGCGTTGCATCGCCGGCCTGACCTCGGTGGACGGTGGCCAGATTCTGCTGGAAGGTCACGACCTCGTCCCACTGAGCCCGCAGAAACGCGGAATCGGCATGGTGTTCCAAAGTTATGCGCTGTTCCCGAACATGACCGTGGAGCAGAACGTCGCCTTCGGTTTACGCATGCAGAAGGTCAACGCCGACGACAGCCAAAAACGCGTCGCCGAAGTGCTGAGACTGGTAGAACTCAATGACTTCGCCGCCCGCTACCCGCATCAGCTGTCCGGTGGCCAGTGCCAGCGTGTCGCTCTCGCTCGTTCGTTGGTGACCCGGCCTCGGCTGTTGTTGCTGGATGAGCCGCTGTCGGCGCTCGATGCGCGGATTCGCAAGCACTTGCGCGAACAGATCCGTCAGATCCAGCGCGAACTCGGCCTGACCACGATCTTCGTCACGCACGATCAGGAAGAAGCCCTGACCATGTCTGACCGAATCTTCCTGATGAATCAGGGAAAGATCGTACAGAGTGGCGATGCCGAAACCCTCTACACCGCGCCCGTCGACGTGTTCGCCGCAGGCTTCATCGGCAACTACAACCTGCTGGACGCCGACAGCGCCAGCAAACTGCTGCAACGGCCGATCACCCACCGCATCGCGATCCGCCCGGAGGCCATCGAGCTGAGCCTGAACGGCGAACTCGACGCGCAGGTGCGCAGCCACAGCCTGTTGGGCAACGTGATTCGCTATCGGGTCGAAGCTCGGGGGGTGGAATTGGTGGTGGATGTGCTGAACCGCTCGGCGTCCGATCTGCATCCCGATGGTCAGCGCCTGGCACTTTCCATCGATCCGACAGCCCTGTGTGAGGTAGCCTGATGACCTTGCTGATGTTGAAGAGAGAACCGTACTGATGGCCCTGGCAATTTTTGATCTGGACGAAACCCTGATCCACGGCGACTGCGCCTCGCTATGGAGCGAACAGATGGCCCGCCTCGGCTGGGTCGATGGCGAATCCTTCCTGCGTCGTGACAAGGAATTGATGGATGCCTACGGCAGGGGCCACTTGGCGATGGAAGACTACATGGCCTTCAGCCTGGAGCCGTTGATCGGTCGCACGCCGCAAGAGCTCGAACACTTGGTAGCGCCCTGGGTGGAAGACTTTATCGAGCCGATCATCTTCAGCGACGCCACCAAAGCCATCGCCGCCCACCGCAAGGCCGGCGACCGGATTCTGGTGATCTCGGCCTCGGGTACGCATTTGGTCAAGCCGATTGCCGACCGTCTGGGCATCGACGAGATTCTCGGCATCGAGCTGGAAGTGGCGCACGGGGTGTACAGCGGCAACACGGTGGGCACCCTGACCTACCGCGAAGGCAAGATCACCCGCTTGCTGGAATGGCTGGACGCCGAAGAGGAAAACCTTGAAGGCGCGAGTTTCTATTCCGATTCACGCAACGATTTGCCGCTGCTGCTGAAGGTGGATTTCCCGCATGTGGTGAATCCGGATCCAGTGTTGCTCGAACACGCCGAAAAAGCCGGCTGGCCGATCCATATCTGGAAGTAACCAAGAGCCCTTGTAGGAGCGAGGCTTGCCCGCGAATGATGCGACGCGGTGTATCTGTCATACCGCGTCGCATCATTCGCGGGCAAGCCTCGCTCCTACTGGGTTCAGGTCAGGCTGTCGTCAATCACCAACACCAGCTTGCCCGACACCTGATTGGTCGCCAGCTCCGCAAACGCCGCTTCGGCGTCCTCGATCGCAAACGTCCTGGCCAGTTGCGGGCTCAAACGCCCTTCGGCAAACAGCGGCCAGACGTGCTGGCTGAGATCGCTGAACAAATCGGCCTTGAACTGCTCGTCGCGATTGCGCAGGGTCGAACCCAGCAGTTGCACGCGCTTGGCCAGCACCTGCGCCAGATCCAGCTGCGCTTCACGACCGCCCATCAAACCGATCAACACCCAACGGCCATCGCGAGCCAGCAACTTGAGGTTCAGCGCCGCATAGTTACCGCCCACCGGATCCAGGATCACATCGAACGGCCCCAGATCGTTCAGGCGGTCCAGATCCTTATTGCGCACCACTCCACCCTGGGCACCCAGCGCTTCACAGTAGGCCAGACGATCCTCGGAGCCGACGCTGACCCAGCACGGGTTACCAAACGCCTTGCACAGCTGAATGGCAGCTGAACCGATTCCACTTGCTCCGGCATGCAGAAGAACTTTCTCACCCGGTTTTAGCGAAGCCAGTTGAAACAAATTCAGCCAGACGGTCGCATACACTTCCGGCAACGCCGCGGCCTCGGCCAGGGACAATCCTTCGGGAACCGGCAACACATGCCGTCCGTCGACAACTACCTCTTCGGCCATCCCACCCCCGGCCAGCAAGGCGCAAACCCGATCTCCGACCTGCCAGGACGAGCCCGGACCGACCTCGCTGATCACCCCCGAACACTCAAGACCCAGTGCTTGACTGGCTCCCGGCGGCGGCGGATACAGGCCCGCTTTCTGCAACAAATCGGCTCGATTGAGTCCCGCTGCCGCCACTCTGATACGAACTTGTCCTACATCGCACGTAGGACTCGGCTCCTCAACCCACTCCACTCGCCCTTCAACGCCTTGCAATGCTTTCACAGTGCCTCCATAGTGAGTCTGGACTGAGCCCGAAGCTATAGCGCCGGGCTTTCTTGCATTATGCGACCGGCCCTTGTGGGAACCGGCGACTTCAAAGACGGCCTAATATGCGTGATCAATTGTCCCCGCGTCGAATCAGCATGAAGCATTTTTTCCCCAGCACCGCCCTCGCTCTTGTCATTGGTCTCGGTCTTTTGCCGATGTCGAGCAATTCGTTCGCAGCCAACAGCTGGGACAAGCTTCAGCCCGATCGCGACGAAGTCATCGCCAGTCTGAACGTCGTCGAATTGCTCAAGCGTCACCATTACAGCAAGCCGCCGCTCGACGATGCGCGCTCCGCGATCATCTACGACAGCTACCTCAAGCTGCTGGATCCATCGCGCAGCTACTTCATGGCCAGTGACATTGCCGAATTCGACAAATGGAAAACCCAGTTTGACGACTTCCTCAAGAGCGGCGACCTGAACGCCGGGTTCACCATCTACAAGCGCTATCTGGATCGCGTCAAGGCGCGTCTGGACTTTGCCCTTGCCGAGCTGAACAAGGGCGTCGACAAGATCGACTTCACCACCAAGGAAACCTTGCTGGTCGACCGCAAGGATGCCCCTTGGCTCAAGACCACCGCCGAGCTCGACGACCTGTGGCGCAAACGCGTCAAGGACGAAGTGCTGCGGATGAAGATCTCCGGCAAAGAGCCAAAGCAGATTCAGGAAACCCTGACCAAGCGTTACAAGAATCAGCTGGTGCGTCTGGACCAGACCCGCGCGGAAGATATCTTCCAGGCGTACATCAACACCTTCGCCATGTCGTACGACCCGCATACCAACTATCTGTCGCCGGATAACGCGGAGAACTTCGACATCAACATGAGCCTGTCCCTGGAGGGCATTGGCGCCGTGTTGCAGAGCGATAACGATCAAGTCAAAGTCGTGCGCCTGGTGCCTGCCGGCCCGGCCGACAAGACCAAGCAGGTCGCTCCGGCCGACAAGATCATCGGCGTGGCCCAGGGCAACAAAGAGATGGTCGACGTGGTCGGCTGGCGCCTGGACGAGGTGGTCAAACTGATTCGTGGGCCGAAAGGCACCGTGGTGCGCCTGGAAGTGATTCCGGCCAGCAATGCGCCGAATGACCAGACCAGCAAGATCGTGCCGATCACCCGCGAAGCGGTGAAGCTTGAAGATCAGGCGGTGAAGAAGTCGATCCTCAGCCTCAAGCAGGATGGCAAGGACTACAAGCTCGGCGTCATCGAGATCCCGGCCTTCTACCTGGACTTCAAGGCCTTCCGTGCCGGCGATCCGGACTACAAGAGCACCACCCGCGACGTCAAGAAGCTGCTGACCGAACTGCAGAAAGACAAGGTCGACGGCGTGGTCATCGACCTGCGCAACAACGGCGGCGGTTCCCTGCAGGAAGCCACCGAACTGACCAGCTTGTTCATCGACAAAGGTCCGACCGTGCTGGTGCGTAACGCCGACGGCCGGGTCGATGTACTGGAAGATGAAAACCCGGGCGCGTTCTACAAAGGCCCGATGGCGCTGCTGGTCAACCGTTTGTCCGCCTCGGCGTCGGAGATCTTCGCCGGTGCGATGCAGGACTACCACCGTGCACTGATCATCGGCGGCCAGACCTTCGGCAAAGGCACCGTGCAAACCATTCAGCCGCTGAACCATGGCGAACTGAAACTGACCCTGGCCAAGTTCTACCGGGTTTCCGGTCAGAGCACCCAGCATCAGGGCGTACTGCCGGACATCGATTACCCGTCGATCATCGACACCAAGGAAATCGGCGAAAGCGCCCTGCCGGAAGCCATGCCGTGGGACACCATCCGTGCGGCCATCAAGCCTGCGGTCGACCCGTTCAAGCCGTACATCACGCAGCTCAAGTCCGAGCATGACGTGCGCACGGCCAAAGACGCGGAGTTCGTGTTCATTCGCGACAAACTGGCCCTGGCCCAGAAGCTGATGGCCGAAAAAACCGTCAGCCTCAATGAAGCCGACCGTCGTGCACAACACGCCGATATCGAAGCCAAGCAACTGGCCATGGAAAACATCCGTCGCAAGGCCAAGGGTGAAGAGCCGCTCAAAGAGCTGAAGAAAGAAGACGAAGATGCCATCGCGGCCGAGCCGGACAAGACCAAGCCAGAAGACGACGCCTACCTGAGCGAGACCGGGCGGATTCTGCTGGATTACTTGAAACTCAACACCGCGGTCGCCAAGCACTAAGTGCTTACAATCAGGATGATGGCAATTTAGTGCTGATGCTCCCCGGAGTGTCATCAAATAGACATCATTCTGTCGTGAAATAAAGGACTGGGAGCTTTGCGCTCCCAGTCCTTTTTTTATCGCCAGAGATCGCCATGACCACAACCGAACAGCTGAGTGCCTTGAGCTCAATACTGACTCAAAGCGGTTTGCACAGCCTGTTCCAGCCGATCATTTCTCTCTCCGAACGACAAATCATCGGCTACGAAGCCCTCAGCCGTGGCCCCTCCAACAGCCCGCTGCACTCCCCCATTGCCCTGTTCGCGGTAGCCCGCCAGGCCGGTCGCCTCAGCGAACTGGAGATCGCTTGCCGCCAAAGCGCTTGCCGACGCTTCAATGAACAGCAACTGCCCGGCAAACTGTTCCTCAATGTGTCCCCGGAATCCCTGCTCGAAGCCGCCCACCAGCCCGGACGCACCCTGCAACTGCTGCAGGATTTCGGCATACCGCCGAGCCAGGTGGTGATCGAACTCACCGAACAGACCCCGACCGACGATTTCCAGTTGCTGCAAACCGCCCTGCATCACTATCGGGCGATGGGTTTTTCGATTGCGCTGGATGATCTGGGTGCGGGTTATTCGAGCTTGCGGCTGTGGTCTGAATTGCGGCCGGATTACGTCAAGATCGATCGGCACTTCATCGACGGCATCCATCAGGACGCGCTCAAACGTGAATTCGTCGGCTCGATCCTGCAGATCGCCAAGGCGTCGCGGGCAAAAGTGATCGCCGAAGGCATCGAATTGTCAGAAGAACTCGCCGTGCTGACCGAAATGGGCGTCGATCTTGTGCAAGGCTATCTGCTCTGCCGGCCCCAGGAGCATCCGCCCCGCGATGCCCGAACCTTGATGCCCAAACCAACCAGCGCCGCAGCGATGCTGAACGAGGACGCCAGTGACCTCAGCGCCCTGCTCAAAGACCAACCGGCGATGGCCAGCGATACCCCGACCGCCACCGTACTGGAAGCCTTCCGCCGCCAGGCCAACCTGAACTCCCTGGCAGTGCTCGACAAGCAGGGCCGGCCGTGCGGCATCGTTCACCGTCATTCGCTCTCGGACGCCCTGCTCAAGCCGTTTGCCACCGACCTGTTCGCCCGCAAACCCATCAGCCGCTTGATGAGCGACGACTTCCTCGCCGTGGAACTAAGCCAGTCGCTGCAACAGGTCAGCCGCCTGATCACCAGCCGCGCCCGCCAACGCATCGAAGAAGACTTCATCATCACCCTCAACGGCGGCTATCTGGGCCTGGGCCGAGTGATCGACGTACTCAAACTGATTACCGAACTGAAAATCCAGCAAGCCCGCTACGCCAACCCACTGACCCTGCTGCCAGGCAACGTGCCGATCCAGCAATGCCTGACACGCCTGCTACAACAGGAACGGGAGTCGGTGATCTGCTACGTGGACATCGACAGCTTCAAACCCTTCAACGACATCTACGGCTACGGTCGCGGGGACGAAGTCCTACTGTGCCTGGCGCAATGCCTGAACGACCGCGTCGACCCATCCCGCGACTTCGTCGGCCATATCGGCGGCGACGACTTCCTGCTGGTGCTCGGCCCGGAAGACTGGCGCAAACGCCTGAACCAACTGCTGGACGACTTCCACAGCCAATGCCGACGCTTCTACCGCAGCGAACACCTGGAAGCCGGCTGCTTCATCGCCCCCAACCGCCAGGGCGTACGCCAGGAGTTTCCGCTGCTGTCGCTGTCCATCGGCGTGGTGCATCTGCATCCACAGGCCTGCGGACAGCTCGACGCGAGCCAGCTAGCGGAAATGGCCTCCCAAGCCAAACACCACGCGAAGAATGTGCCGGGGTATAGCGTGCATGTGATTGATAGTTTGGCGGTGCCGACAACTAAGGAAGCGTTGGTTGCCGGACATCGGTGATTTGCCGTATTTGATCTTGAACGCAAAACCTGTAGGAGCGAGGCTTGCCCGCGAAGAACGATAACGCGTAATACTTGAAAAACCACGGTACATCCTTCGCGGGTAAGCCTCGCTTGTATGTTTGCGGATTTGTTTGCCCCACCGAATCCGTAGGAGCCGCCGAAGGCTGCGATCTTTTGATCTTGCTTTTGTGGCAAGGCCCCTCGCCACAAAAACCACTCGGCTCTAATCCGAAGACCGAGCCCTCAACCGCCGCCCAATCACATCCAGCACATCACAGCCATCCCTCAGTGGAATGGCGCAGAGCAAGGCAAAATCACTGAGAATCATCGAATCGCACTCGACTGAACCACGCATGGACAGGTTTTCAAGCACTTGGGTGACGGCGCGAATTCGGTAGCTGGCGGCCTCGGTCAGAATGTCCAGCGGCGCGTGGGTGTCGACGAATAGGGTGGGCATGTCGGTGCAGTTGCTGGTCAACGCCATGAAGCGGTTTTTGGGGTGGGGAATTGGTTTTTCGTAGGGTGGATCAGGATGAAGTGTTGGCATTTGAGACCTTCCGATGAAAATGGGAGCTGCCAAAAGCCTTCCTACAGGCTTGGGTGGCAGCTATACGCGGGGTAGGAATACCGAGCATCGGAAACTCGACCACGCCGAAGCGTGCCCGCGCACAGCCGCCGCGACAGATATTACGGACGCACATTGACGGCCGCAAATCCGACTTCGATTGCTAACGCATTACCGATGCTTAAAGGGTTCCTACACCCCCTCACTGATATTCAGTGACCACTAAAGCCTATCGATTGAACTCAATGCGCACCAGTTCACGAAAACCGCCACAACTTGAAGGAAACTTCCGAAGACCTTGCCCAGAAATTTCGCTCAATAAGACAAACGTGGCGGAAGGCTTCGCTGAAGCCTGGCTTGATTTCTCCACCGGTTGAATCCCACCCCATAGCTGCCAGTGGCGACAGGCAGAAATCGGCGAGGAGCGGACGTTCGCTCTTGGCCTCTTATGACCGCGAGTTAAAGACATGACGGATGTGTTCGGCATTCCAGCTAAAATCTTCAACCAATTACCCTTTCATGGCGTAACACAGCTAGCCTTCAACGAAGGGCGTCAGGTACGCAATCAACCTATCTGCACGAATCGACGATCGTTCGATCAACTGCTGGCAGTGACCCTCTAGCTCGATGTCGGTGAGCTGAGACTCGCAAAGCTCACCCAGCAGCACGCGAGCATCTGCAACCAACGCAGTGAGGCGATGGAGAGTCAGTGCATAACTGTCGTGGGCCGCGGCTGCCGCGGTCGCCTTATTCGTCGGATGAACGACAACCCGTAAACTGGCATACCCATCATAGTTCTTGTCGAACCATTCTTGAGCAACGAGCAGCTGACCGTGCTCCTCCTTGGTTAATGGGTTTTTGTCCAACTTGCGGCTCTTGGCCTCCAAGATTAGCGCGGTTTTGGTCGGCAGTAGCCACAGCACGTCTGGACCTTCGCCGCCATCGTCATGGCGCTCTGTCGAAAGTCCGATTAGTTCACCGAGATCTGTCAAGGCTTGCTCGAACTGATTAGCGGAGGCGTTGGCATTGAGCTTCGAGGCCACCTGCTCAAAGCGTTGCATCAGGCCGCGTCGGATGTGATACCCACGCAGTTGATACGCGATCGCGGCGCCCTGCGCTCCCGGTATCGACAATGGGCGATAAGGAGGCGTCACACGCGGGCGCAAGAGGTTGCGGTTCGCTGCGAATGCTGAGCGCTGTAGTTCGTCGCTGCGCTCGTTTTGGCCCCAATTGTTCGCGATACGGCCCGCCAACTGGAGCAACCAGCCGCGAGTCTGATCGTCTGGCGCATCCTGGGCATTCGCCACCTGATCCAACTTGGCGATCGCCTTGTCGTGGTAGCCGTCAGTCCAGTTGTTGAACGCCTTACGTTCGGCGGCGGCCACATCAAATCGCTTGGGATCAGGTGTATCTTGCTTAACGTTCTCTGCAAGAGTCGCCGCGTGATATTCGACCCATCCAGCATCCCTGCGGATGCTTAGCGTGATAGTGTTGGCGAGTTCGTTGACGTCCTTAACTTCTTTGCTGACCGTCGAGCCCATTTCAAGCTGTGCGCGGGTCGCGCTTGTGAGCAACTTGAAGTTAGCATCCTTGGCGATCCAGCCTGCCAGGTCCGAGCCAACAAGCAGCACAACGCAGTGGTCACCAGCTCCGCGTGCTCCGCGGCCAATGCCTTGTTCAATGCGTTGAGCCAGCATGCGGCTGATAGTCGCGCCACCATATAAAGTGGCTGCGCGCAATAGTTCATAGTCGGACGTGCCAGCAGGAAGACCTTCCATGACAAGAAACCTGCACGCATCCCCAGGTAAGTCAATGCCATCGTAACGGTTTGCGAAAACAACCGGACCACTAGTCTGGCGCAACTGTAACGCCTCAATTTTTGCCTCAACCTGGTTCGAGCCTTCGGCGAATTCCGCGACGTCTTTCCAAGCGTCGGCTGCATGGTTGGAATGCACGAGAACGACTGCGCCGAGGTTGCTTGCCGCGACTTGCTTGAGTAACTCTTTCGGAACTTTGGTTGTGTTGAAGTCGAACTTCATCAGGCTTGGGATTAAGATCATTCGCTCGCTGATGCCTGCCAGCGATCTCGATGTCAAGGCGTTATTAACATGCCGGGGATCGGCGTCGAACGTACGTACTATCTCGCTATCGTCCGCTATCGTGGCCGACATGTAGATGCGGCGAGGCGCGTCCGCGAAGGTCGGGAAACTATTGACCAAGGGAAGTACCGAAGTAACTGTGAACGCGGTGGTGCTAATAAGCGCATGGCATAGGTGTAGGTTGTCGCGCAATAGCGGCCAGGCGAACGGGGTGTCTTCGCCGTCACCACGCAGTAGATCTCGAGCCGCATCGATCTGTTCGTGCCATGCCCAGTAAGGCACCTCGATTACGACATTGCTGAGGCCGGAAACGGTGTCATCGAAGGTACCCAGCCGGTCCATGTCCTTGAATGCGCCCCGAAACAGAGTACACAGTGCGTCGTACCTTTCCGCGTCTTCCTTGGAAGATATTTCGAGCGTGAACGACTCTCGTACAACGGAGAAGGCCACGTGAGCATCATCGAGAATAACAGCCCCCGTCTTGACAGGCATCCGGCCTCCTCGGACACCGAACTTGCTGAAACCGTTGAACAGCGCCTTGTAAGACGCCACCATGACAGCTTTGCCGTTCACGAAATCGTCCGCCAGCGGCTGCCCTCGGACGTACGGCACTGCTGCGATCCCGAGTGATCGAGCCTTCTCCAAGGTCTGACTGACCAACTGATTTGTCGGCGCAAGATAAAGCACCGGCTCTTTGAGTTCATTCAGCGTCGACTGCGCTATCAGCAGACCTACTAGCGTCTTGCCGCCCCCGGTGTGCAGTTTTACAACGGTGTCGCGTTCGTTCTTACGCTGGAACCATGCTTCCAGTACCTCGGCCTGGCTGATGTATAGGTCGTTGATGCCCTGAGGCTTGGGCATGCGTCGGAAGATCTCCAGTGGATCCACCGGTGCGGGGCGCAGAGACTGCGACCTGAGTTTGTTGAAATCCACCATCCCGTTTCCTCTCTTGTCGTTAAAGCGCCTGCGAAGACGTGATCAAATGCTTCAACCCGACCTTCAGCATGCCGTTTGCTTCGGGCGTCCAAATCTGCCGATCCGTTGGAAAATTAACTATTTCATTGCCAGCGTTACTCACGAAGTCTCCTCTGAAGTCAACGCTGGTCTTGATGTTAGCTTGCTAGTCCCGAAGCTCACATTTGATGAACCTGAATGATGTTGGCTCTTAGCCGTTTGCAGTCTGTACCCACCAACTACAATCGGAGTGGAGTGCTCGGTCGCTGTCGGTTAAGTGTGCTCTATCGGCTACTGCGCCTCAGCCTCATTCAGCCTAGCCTAGGAACGCAAATGAGATGGAAGAACAGGAATATCCGCGAACTCGCCCACATCGTTTGTGGCGACGCTGATCACTTTCGGTATCGTTCAAGCTGTTACATCACTGAATTCTTTCAAGACTGTGACCTAGATTACGCCCACGACGGGTCGACCCGTTGGGCGTGGGTTGCAAGCAGGCTGGAAGAGGTGTTGGCTCTGCCGCATCCAAGCCCTTCGGTTCCCCCCGATGCTTTCGTCCGGATCATTCGCGCAATTCTTGACAAAGGCGAAGCACAGGAAGGTGATTCGGACAGAAATAAAGCTCTTGCCGCACTTAATGCTGTGCTGGCGCGCGAAGGTTGGGAAGCGTTTTACGATGAGCACGGCCTCGGCCAGTTGCGCCACAATGCCACGAACACTATTGCGCAGATCGCAAACCCGCATCGCCCACTGACTCCTGCGGAGGTGGAGCGCCAGGCGCAACTCAACACGTATCTCGACAAGTGCTCTGAAGATGAACTGATTGAGGAGGTATTGCTGCCGCTGTTCCGTCAGCTTGGCTTTCATCGCATCACCGCGGCAGGTCATAAAGACAAGGCATTGGAATACGGAAAGGATGTGTGGATGAAATACACCCTGCCGACCCTCCATGTTCTCTACTTCGGTATTCAAGCTAAAAAGGGCAAATTGGATTCAGCGGGTATCGGCAAGCCTGGTTCAGCAAACGTCGCCGAGATTCACAATCAGGTGAATATGATGCTCGGACACGAGATTTTCGACTCAGAACTCAATCGAAGAGTGCTGGTTGACCACGCATTCATCGTCGCAGGAGGAGAGATAACAAAACAGGCAAGAAATTGGCTAGGCAACAAGCTGGATGCTACGAAGCGCTCTCAGATCATGTTTATGGACAGGCATGACATCCTCAACTTGTTCATTGTTACGAATCTGCCGTTGCCAAAGAACGCTCTGCCTCCCAAGCAGATATTCGCCCCCTTCGACGATGACATACCGTTCTGAAGTGTAGCTTTTTCAGAGCCGTAAACATTAAAAGCGAAGCCATTGATTTGGCTTCGCTTTTAATGTTTACAGATTTTTTCGGAGTAAGAACTACATTTGTTAAGCGTTTACCTCTCGAAGATGTAAATGAGCCATGTCGTTGATGGGTATGACACCGGACTGAGGACATATTCTTGTCGCTTCTCTAGCCTTCGACTATGTTCATGATCGTCTGGGCTGTGCAATGCGCCGTTTGGAACTTTGCTTGGGGCAGTTGCGCTATACCCCTTGCCTACCTGCACTCCTGTAGCCCCAGTCGGTTACATGAGCTTTCACAGTGCAGCAATCATCACTTCAGGAAGGAAGTAATGTATGACATTAATCATCGGTGGACGTCGAGTTTCCAAACCTGACGACGAGCCACAAGCCTCCTCCAGCGTCGGTCCGGGAGACTACGAAGAAGCTGCGCTGGCACTCGAAGTGAAGGAGGCGCTACAGTCGAAAGGGATGCTGGAACAGGCGCATTTGGCTGCAGTGCTCGAACTGCTTAGTCATTATGTGCATAAGTTGAAAGAGGAACGTTTTGCCTCGATAGATGCTTTGGCGACCCATTTTCTCGAACTGCAACAGGCGCAATCCCCTTTGACGCCCAATCATGAAGCTGTACCGGTCTTTGGCAAGGCCTTTGAAGCATTGAAAGACGGCGGGACGCTGTCGGAGTTCGCGGTGGGTGGACAGAAACGTGTCTTTCAGTTGAATACTCACCCCGATATTTTCTTGGCGGTTGCAAAAGACAACAGCAAGGATGAGGCGGTAGCCAGTCAGGCAAAGTTAATGAAGAATTTATCGGCGTCAGGGGTTCGAGCGCTGACGGTCTCGGAGGTTTTTGAGTATGGCGGCAGGAAAGCGTTCTTCTCAAAAAAAGTGGAAGGTGCCAAGGGTGCAAGGATATTGAGTGGGGTCAAGGCCACAAAGCCTTTGACCTTGGCAAACTCCACGCTAGTATCAGCATTGAAGGAAAAAGGAGTATTCACGGATGCTGCCAAATTGGCTGTGACTTTCGCAGATTTGAAGGCCATTGAGGTGTATTCAACCGAAAAGCCGTCTTTTACTTGGGATCTACAATGCATCATCGAATCCACTACTGGGCATTTGATTATTCACGACCCATCTTCTAGAGCCGAGGGTGCATCAGCAAGCGTAGTTTCACAGCAAAAAGAGGCTAAAGCGCTGAAGGAGCTCGCGATGGTTGCTTGTGTGCTGCAAGAGCAGTTGACGAAGTTGGGTGCAGTCAAAAAGACAAAATAATCAGTGGATCCCACCCAATAAAAAGCCCGACATCATCGGGCGGGGTTTGCCAGGCAGGCCGGTAATTCTGGAGGCTTTACTCTACCGCTGACATTACCCGGCTAACATTCATAAATTAAGGGCGCAGCCTGAAAACAGATTTCCCCTCATTTGTGAGTCTTTTTACGTCTTGACAAGAGTGTTTTCTCGGCCAAGAACACAACCGCTTGCTAGCTGTTCTTGAGAGTCGGCTGACATGGTAGAACGCTGGCCTACTCAATAAACAGCCACCCAACCTTCGTATCACTGCATCGAGAACTATCCGTCGGGCCCCGTCCGTAGGCATAACCGTTCTAGCGAATGGTCGTGTTAAGGAGCTGGACAGCTTTGGCTACCAACTGACCGCTTTTGGCCGTTTTCTGCCTCTCGCCGAGGGCAGTAATCGGCCAAAATCGGCTTCGCAAAGCCAAGGGTTACACCCTGTTTCCTCGACACCTATTGATCGTGGTCTGTAATCGGCTAGTGGTATTGACGACGAAAAACAGAAGTTACGCGATTACAGCTGAGAGGGTGGACGTAGATCTATGATTTATATGGACTTTTAAAAAAAGTCGGAATTGGTAGCGCAGAGTTATCTAGAGACCTCTACTATTTCGTTATCGCCGAATTCGCTCTAATCACTGTTATGCGTCAGCGAGAAGCAAACCCTTAATCAATAATCACAGGAGAGCAACATGTCGATAAATAAAAGATCTGTCTTACTCATATTGGCTTTTATTTTTTTCGTAGTAAACGCCGTTAAATCGAGTGAAAATCCTGTCAGTCAGGACTCAAGCCAGGCTGCGACTGCGGCTAAAAAAATCGATAAAAATTTAAGAGGCATTGCCAGTTCATCGGAGCGTTTGAAGGATGGTACCGTTAAAAACGACGAACCAAGTTATGACGCCAGTGAATATATAGCCGCCTCGGAACACTATCAACCTCAAAACGAGGTGGAGGCGGAGCAAGAAAGAGCAATGGATGAATGGGTGGAAGAGGAAAAAGCAAAGTTACAGGGAGGGACTGGTAATGCCGCTTCACGTACCGGGTATACGGCCGCGCCGGGACGCTATCAACCTCAAGACAAGGTAGAGGCAGAGCAAGAAAAAGCAACGGATGAATGGATGGATGAGCAATAAATAAAACTCCGGAGGTGACTCCAAATAGTGTGTGTGTGTCGGAAATCGGATTGACAGTATTGGCTATATTTAAGGCTTGTCTGCGCAAATTATCACCGCGTGCTGCGTAACAAAGGCCTCCGATGTCCATAGAAGAACTAAAAACGCATTACAAGCAAAGGCGGCGGGCACGTTCCGCACCGCTGCTTTGAATGTTATGGGGCGTAATATTTATTAAAATTTCAGTATGTCAGTATGCCCCCTAGTTTCGTAGGCGTTTGCGAGCGTCGGCTTTGGGTCGATTGCGAACCTTCGCCAAAGACAGCATTCGGCCAACGCCAGTCTTTCGCTTTTGCCAATAAAAAAACTTATATAACCTCGCGAATCCGTTTTTATCCTCGTTGTAGTATCCAGGACCTTTTATGCAGACTGACCAGACCAAGCTCCTCGCCCTCGCATTGATTGAGATCAGGACGTTGCTTGCGGAATATCTGGGCAACGATGTGGATGCACCAATGAGCGTTCGCGTCGCGGCCCATATGGCCTATGCACTCCACAATGAAACGGAGGCCGCATGCAGCAATGCAGACTTTCGGATTGACTATGCAATCCAGAAAATCGCTGCGATCGATCAGATTCTCAGGAGCAAGGATGGTGCCGCGTTATTGAGCCGGTTTACGCCCAAGCGAAAATCATTCCGGAAAACGCTCCCCCCGAATGACTACTTTTGGCCCTGAGTATGTAAAAAAGCTTCGCCAAAGTTGAAGTGCGCGCGTCTACGTTAAATCTGAAATTTATCGGCACGTCAGCAGGTGTAGATTTCGCGTAGAAGCGCAATTTCCAGTCCGGTTTTGAGTACCTGTCGCGCTCAAAAAACGTTTACACAGCCTCGGCCGAAAGCAGCTCGCCATAGAATTTATAATTGATCGTCAGGATCCCTCAACAACGCTTGCTCATCGAACGATATCGAATCACTGCTCAGCATCACCACTCGCCAACCCTTTCAACTTAATCTCAGCCAACGGATGCCCGGCCTTCAAGGCAATACGCCAAAACCGCGCCGCTTCCACCGGATCCGGCGCCTTGCTCGGCGTACCGGCCAGGCTGATCACCCCAACCTGATACGCCGCCTTGCCATCCCCAGCCAACGCGGCCAGGCGCAGTAATCGTATGCCCTCCTCGCGAGCCCCAAGACCGACGCCGCGAAAGGTCAGGATGTGGCCGTAGAAGCTCTGGGCGCCGACATCGCCCAGGTTCGCCATGCGCGCGAACTGGCCCTCGAGCCAGCGCCAGCCTCGCGGCTGGCGCACAAACCACGACCAGTGGAACATCCGGCGGGCCAGCCAGTAACCGACCCGCGCCTTGAGTCGTAGGAACACTCAGGCTTCTGCCGACTCGGGGTACTCGTATTCGAACACCCGCACCACTTCCGAGGCATGCCAGGACGCGGCAGCCACGCCATCGGACGGTCCGGAGAAGCGCCCGAGGCGCTCGACACATTCGAAGAAGCCGGTGCGCGGCAAACGACTGGCGCCCTGGCTGATCACCAGCGAGCTGCGCAGTGGCTGCTCGGCCCTGGCGTCCAGCGCGGCCAGGTGCTCAAGGGCGGCGGTCAGGGTTTGCATGGCGGGCGTGGGTAGCTGCAATCGCTCCAGCAATGCCCGATAAGTCAGAAGATGGCGCTGACGGCGCGCCTGATCCAGTTCCCCCAGCAATCCATCCCAATGTTGACGACTGATGCGTACGCTCACGATTCATCCCTCCATCCCGGCACCGTCAATTCCCAGGCGAGGCTGCGGCGAATAGCAGCGTCAGGTTGACGCTCACCGCTTTCGATCAAGGTGAGATATGACGGGCTGATGCCTACCGTGCGGGCAAGCGCCTCAATGGCGATGCCCTTCCCTTCGCGCAAACTGCGTAGTTGATCCAGACCCGGAAGAGTCTGGTCTGATGTGGCCGCGGGACGCACTGTGGCTTCGCGCGGTGGTTGTTCGTTGATGCCTGCTGCTTTCAGTAGAGCCTGATACTGAGCCCATGGCAGAACCGCATATTCTGGTTCGCCTTCGCGTGTAATTATCTGAATATCCATGACTACCCCGTAGGACAACGACACGTAGCGAGTCGGCACTTTTCCTTAGAAGTGTAATCCTAACAGCGGCCAAGGTCGCGGGGGGTATGAATATGGATGATCCTGAATCGGTTCAGTTTTTTTTCGGGCCCTGAAGTTGCAGCTGTTCCGGGGTATCGGGCAGGCGTTCAACCACTGCGAGTTTTTCCGGCGCCTGACGCTTGCGCCAAGCGCGGAAGGCGTTGAGTTCGTCATCGAGGACTTTCATCAGCCAGGCCAGGACGGCAATGTCGTCGAGCATGCCGAACACTGGGATGAAATCCGGGATCGCATCCACCGGGCTCAGGAAATACATCAGGCCGGCCACTACCGAAACCATCGCTTTCGGGCTGATGGCCCGGTACTCGCCACGCCAGTAGGCCAGGCAGAGTGCCTGCAACAAGCGCAGATCGTCCTTAAGTTTGCCCAGACGATTACCTTGGCTCGCACCTTTGCTGGCAACCGCGAACAGCAGGGTTGGCAAACGACCACGGGCGAGCAGGCGCCCGGCCATTGGCAGGAAGCGGGCGAAATTCCAGGGCATTTTCATCTTTTCCTCCCACTGAAATGTTATCCACACAAATTGTGGATAACCTTGTGAACAGAGCTGCATTTCACCGCTGGAAGCCCCGTTTCACAAGGGTCTTGCTCAGATCGGGCGTTTTTTACTCACATAAAAAAACCCAAGATTTCATTGACTTGGCGCACCGGTCCGTCTAGCTCGGGCACTCTCACTGGCTATGACTGCAGCGTACCGCATCCGTTCGCTTTGTTTACCTTCACCAAACCCCAGATGCAACAACGCCCCGCATAAGCGAGGCGTTGTTGTCAGAGCAGACGCGGATTACTTGGCGTCGTCTTGTTTGGCTGGATCCTTGATGCCCAGCAGCTCCAGGTCGAATACCAGCACCGAGTTGGCTGGAATCGCCGGGCTAGGGCTTTGGGCGCCGTAAGCCAGGTCGCTAGGGATGTACAGTTTGTACTTCTCGCCAACGTGCATCAGTTGCAGGCCTTCGACCCAACCCGGAATCACACCGCTGACCGGCAGATCGATCGGGCTGCCGCGCTCGACGGAGCTGTCGAAAACGGTGCCGTTGGTCAGTTTACCGGTGTAGTGAACAGTCACTACGTCGGTCGGCTTAGGCTGTGCGCCATCGGCCTTCTTGACCACTTCGTATTGCAGGCCGGAAGCCGTGGTGACGACACCGGCTTTCTTGCCATTCTCTTCGAGGAATTTCTTGCCGGCGGCTGCCGACTCTTCGCTCATCTTGGCCAAACGCTCTTCGGCACGCTTCTGCAGCGCTGCGAAGGCTTCAACCAGTTCCTCATCCTTCAGTTTCTGTTCTTTCTTGCCGACGGCATCTTCGATGCCTTGGGCTACGGCTTTGGAGTCCAGATCATCCATGCCTTCCTGAGCCAGACTTTTGCCCATGTTCAGGCCAATGCCGTAGGAAGCTTTTTGCGCCGGGGTTTTCAGCTCTACGCTGGTCTGCGAATCACAACCCGCAAGTACCAGGCCAACCAGGGCCACCGCCGCCGCCAACCGATGCTGTTTCATGCTATTTCCTTGTTCATGCGCCTAAAGGGCAATCGAGTAAAGCCGCGAGCTTATCAGGCGGCCACGACCAATGGCTACCGGCATGAGAGCAGGAAACTTCCGATAAGTTCAGGTGTTTAAACGCATTTCGGGATTAGAACGATGAAGCTTCTGTCATCTGGCTCTCACAGCCCCCGATGCCGGTTCCCACAGCCCTTGGCGTAATGGCCTCTTGCCGCACTTCATCAGCTGAGGCATAAGAGAGCTACAAATTGACAAGGATGTTTATCGTGCGCCTCATAATCCGCTTGCTGATTCTGATCGCAGTACTACTGGGGCTGGGCCTCGCCGTGGTGCTGTACTACGTCGCCAACCCGAAATTACCGGCCTGGTCACCGGCGCAACAGGTGCATTACCTGGAGCAATGGAGCGCCGCAGACCGCCAGGCCTACTACTTCACGCCCCAAGGCACCCAGGTCAAAGGCTTGCGCTATGACTGGTTCAACGCGCTCGAACTGCCGTTCTCGCAAAAACGATTCGCCGCCCCCGAATACCTCGCACGCTTTGGTTTTCTGATCGATCCGAGCCAGAAAGCCACGCCAGACAACCCTGGCAACCTGCCCGTCGGTTTCGCCCGTCATCAGAATCCGGGCAGCCAGGAAGAGTTTCTGGACATCACCTGTTCCGCCTGCCACACCGGCGAATTGCGTTTCAACGGCCAGGCCGTGCGCATCGACGGTGGCTCGGCCCAGCATGTGTTGCCATCCAGCGTCCCGACCCTGCGCGGCGGCAGTTTCGGCCAGGCACTGGTGGCCAGCCTCGCCTCGACTTACTACAACCCGTGGAAATTCGAACGTTTCGCGCGCAATGTCCTGGGCCAGGACTATGACGCCCGGCATCAACAGCTACGCCAGGACTTCAAAAGCTCACTCGATACCTTCTTGAAAGTGGCCTGGAACGATACCCATCGCGGGCTCTACCCCACCGAAGAAGGCCCCGGCCGTACCGACGCCTTCGGGCGCATTGCCAACGCCAGCTTCGGCGACGCCATTTCGCCGGCCAACTACCGTGTGGCCAACGCGCCGGTGGACTACCCGCAACTGTGGGACATGTGGACCTTCGACTGGGTGCAGTGGAACGGCTCGGCGCAGCAACCGATGGCCCGCAACATCGGCGAGGCCCTGGGTGTCGGCGCCACGCTGAATTTCTTCGACGCCAGCGGGCAGCCCCTCAAGGGCGACGATCGCTACCCGTCCAGCGTCCGGGTGCGCGATCTGCACCGGATCGAACAAACCCTGCAACGACTCAAGCCGCCCGTCTGGCCGGAAGCCTTGCTGGGCTCCATCGACAAACCGTTGGCCGCAAAAGGCCGCGCACTATTCGCTGAAAACTGCGCCGGGTGCCACGTCCCCCGCGTCACCCAAAGCGACGGCAGACCGGTGCACCACCTGAACTTACTGCCCGTGGAGGTGATTGGCACAGACCCCGGCGCCGCCAACAATATTGCCGACCATCGCTTCGATCTGACAGCCCTGCAGTGGGATCCGGCAGAGCTTGCGCAACTGGACGTGCAATTGCATCCAAAACCCACGGAGCCCTTGGATTTGAGCCAGTTGTCAGTGGCCAAGGGGCTGGCCTACGTCACTGCTTTTGTGGGGAACCAGGCCTATCGCGCTGCCAATGTGACACCGGCGGAGCGGCCAAACCTGGACGGTTTCGGCTTGCCTATCGGCGTCCAGGAATTACGCAGCTATAAGGCCCGGCCGCTGGCGGGCGTATGGGCCACGCCGCCGTTTTTGCACAACGGTTCGGTGCCGAGCATTTATCAACTGCTCTCGCCCCAGGATGAACGTGCAACAACGTTCTACAAGGGCACCTTCGAATACGATCCCAAACACCTGGGCTATCGCACCGAAGCCTTCACCAACGGTTTTGTGTTCGACACGCGTATTACCGGCAATCACAACAGCGGCCACGAATTCCGCGACGGCGAGCGCGGTAATGGCGTGATCGGTCGCCTGCTGCAACCGCAGGAGCGCTGGGCACTGCTGGAATACCTGAAAGTGTTGGGCGGCCCGCTGGAGTCGCAATTGCCAGACCACCTCATCAGTCAAAAGGATTGACCCATGCTGATCACGCTCTGGCTACGTCTGGGTGCCTTCCTTGGTAAAACCCTGCTGTGGATGTTGGGTTTGGGGGTCCTCGGCTGGGCGCTGACCATGGCATGGCTCGCCTGGCAACATCGCGGCCCGGTATCGGCTGAAGAACTGATTCCGGACGGCGAAGCGGCGATGACCCGGGACATCATCCAGACAGCGGTGCGGATCGTCGATCAACACCGCGAAAGTACTCGCTATCTGCGCGACGCTCACGCCAAGGCCCATGGTTGCGTGAAGGCCGAGGTTCAGGTGCTGCCGGATCTGGCGACGGCGTTGCGCCAAGGCGTGTTCAGCGAACCCGGCAAAACCTGGCAAGCGACGATGCGTCTGTCCAACGGCAATGCCTATCCGCAGTTCGACAGCATCCGCGATGCCCGGGGCATGGCGATCAAGTTGTTCGATGTGCCGGGTAAACAGTTGCTGAGTGATCGACAAGGGCGCAACGAGCAGGATTTCGTGATGTTCAACCATCCGAACTTCTTTGTCAGCGATGTCGCCGAGTATCGTCAGAATGTGGCCGCTCAGGCTGACGGCAAAACGATAATGGCGTTCTTCCCGGCTTGGGATCCGCGCACCTGGCAGGTTCGTCATCTGTTTATTGCGCTGGCGACACTCTCCCCTGCCCCGGCAAGTCCGACCCAGACCACCTACTTTTCGGTTTCGCCGTACAAGTTTGGTGAGGCCAACGTCAAATTCCGGGTAATCCCGGATCCGGAGAGCTGCCCGACCTACACGCTGCCCACGCAAAATCAAAACCTGCCGAACTTCCTGCGCAGTGCGCTGAACCAGCAGCTGTCGACTGATCGGGTGCCGGCCTGTTTCGTGTTACAGGTCCAGCGTCAGGATCCGGGCCAATATATGCCGATCGAAGACACCAGCATCGAGTGGCGTGAACGAGACGCGCCCTTCGAAACCGTGGCCAGGATCAAGCTGCCTGCCCAGGATTTCGACACCCCGGCGCTGAACCTGCAATGCGACAACCTGTCGTTCAATCCATGGTTCGGCCTTGAAGCCCATCGGCCGATTGGTGGGATCAACCGGTTGCGCAAAGCGGTGTACGAGGCCGTCAGCGACTATCGACACAGCCGCAACGGCGAACAATAAGTAAGGCAGAAACGAAAAAAGCGACCTGAACAGGTCGCTTTCTTCAGTGAATCCGGCAAAAAGCCAAATCCCAGACAGCAAAAAGCCCGCATTAAGCGGGCTTTCTGTGGTGATCTGGCGTTCAGTGTTCCAGATACCGAATATGGCGCAGCGGACGGGACTCGAACCCGCGACCCCCGGCGTGACAGGCCGGTATTCTAACCGACTGAACTACCGCTGCGCGAAACGCTTGAAACGAATGGTGGGTGATGACGGGATCGAACCGCCGACATTCTGCTTGTAAGGCAGACGCTCTCCCAGCTGAGCTAATCACCCTTCGCTTCG
>NZ_QKYZ01000011.1:0-239064 GCF_003253625.1 Pseudomonas sp. URMO17WK12:I6 | reverse complement strand
ATTTACGGGTTTCACAGTCGGGACAGAAGGACGGTCGTCGCAGTCTGACAAAACGAGGTGATCCGGAGGCGCGCCGACTTTTGCACAATGCAGCCATGTCGGCCAGCCGAACAGCAGCCTGGAAAGGTTTTTATGAAGAGCAACGAGCTAAAGGGTTCAGCACCACTCAGGCACTGGTGATTCTGGCCCGTAAACTTGCTCGGGTCGTATTCGCGCTACTGAAGGGGCAGAGCGAATACCAGCCGAAAGCAAGTTGAGGGTTTCCCCTCAACCATAGAATCTCCCACAGGGGAAGGGGTTAGTTGTCGTAACCCAGGTTAGGCGCCAGCCAGCGCTCGGTCACGCTCAACTCCTGGCCTTTGCGCGAGGTGTAGCTCTGCACCTGATCCTTGTCGATCTTGCCCACGGCGAAATACTGCGCCTGTGGGTGAGCGAAGTACCAGCCGCTGACCGCCGCCGCCGGGAACATCGCGTAGTGCTCGGTGAGGAATACGCCGCTGCGGCCGGCCTTGAGCTCTTCCGCTTCCGGGTCCAGCAGCTTGAACAGCGTGGCTTTCTCGGTGTGATCCGGGCACGCCGGGTAGCCCGGAGCAGGGCGGATGCCGGTGTATTGCTCTTTGATCAGCGCCTCGTTGTCCAGCGTCTCGTCCTTGGCGTAGCCCCAGTAGTCTTTACGCACTTGCTGGTGCAGCCACTCGGCGCACGCCTCGGCCAGACGGTCGGCCAACGCCTTGACCATGATCGAGTTGTAGTCGTCGCCCGCTTCCTGATAGGCCTTGGCCACTTCTTCGGCGCCAATCCCGGCGGTGGTGATGAAACCACCCACGTAGTCGGTCACGCCGCTGTCCTTCGGCGCGACGAAGTCGGCCAGGGAGAAGTTCGGCTTTCCGTCGGTCTTGATGATCTGCTGGCGCAAGTGATGCAGCTTGGCCAATGGCTTGCCGTCGTCGCCATAGACTTCGATGTCATCGTCGCGCACCTGGTTGGCCGGCCAGAAACCGAACACGGCACGGGCGCTGATCAGTTTCTCGTCGATCAACTTGGCAAGCATTTCCTGGGCATCGGCGTACAGCGCGGTAGCGGCTTCACCGACCACTTCATCCTGCAGGATGCGCGGGAACTTGCCGGCCAGGTCCCAGGAGATGAAGAACGGTGTCCAGTCGATGTATTCGGCCAAAACCTTCAGGTCGATGTTGTCCAGCACCTTGGCGCCGGTGAACGTCGGTTTGACCGGCTCATAGTTGGCCCAGTCGAACTGCGGTTTCTTGGCAATGGCCGCCGGGTAGCTCAGGCGCTCGGTGCGGGCGCTGCGGTTGGCGGTGCGCTCGCGAACGTCGATGTATTCCAGGCGGGTCTTCTCGACGAAGCCGGCCTTCAATTCCTTGGACAGCAACTGCGTCGCCACGCCCACGGCGCGGGAGGCGTCGGTGACGTAGATCACCGCGTCGTTGCTGTACTTGGGCTCGATCTTCACCGCCGTGTGCGCTTTGGAAGTGGTCGCGCCACCGATCATCAGCGGCAGATAGAAGTCCTGACGCTGCATTTCGCGGGCCACGTGAACCATTTCGTCCAGCGAAGGCGTGATCAGGCCGGACAGACCGATGATGTCGCATTTCTCGTCTTTGGCGACCTGCAGGATCTTCTCCGCCGGCACCATCACGCCGAGGTCAACGATGTCGTAGCCATTACAGCCCAGCACCACGCCGACAATGTTCTTGCCGATGTCGTGCACGTCGCCCTTGACCGTGGCCATGAGGATCTTGCCCTTGGCTTCCGGCTTGTCGCCTTTTTCCAGTTCGATGAACGGGATCAGGTGGGCCACGGCCTGCTTCATCACGCGGGCGGACTTCACCACTTGCGGCAGGAACATTTTGCCGGCGCCGAACAGGTCGCCGACGATGTTCATGCCGGCCATCAACGGGCCTTCGATGACTTCGATCGGGCGCGCGAACGACAACCGCGATTCTTCAGTATCTTCAACAATGTGCGTGGTGATGCCCTTGACCAGCGCATGCTCCAGACGCTTGTTGACGTCCCAGTTGCGCCACTCTTCGGTCTCGGCTTCCTTGACGCTGCCGTCGCCCTTGTACTTGTCGGCGATGGCGAGGAGGGCGTCGGTGCCTTCCGGAGTACGGTTGAGGATCACGTCTTCAACGGCGTCGCGCAACTCCACCGGGATCTGGTCGTAGATCTCCAGTTGGCCGGCGTTGACGATGCCCATGGTCAGGCCGTTGCGGATTGCATACAGCAGGAACACCGAGTGAATCGCCTCGCGCACCGGATTGTTGCCACGGAACGAGAACGACACGTTGGACACGCCGCCGGAGCTCAGGGCGTAGGGCAGTTCGTCACGGATGTAGGCACAGGCGTTGATGAAGTCCACAGCGTAGTTGTTGTGTTCTTCGATACCGGTGGCCACGGCGAAGATGTTCGGGTCGAAGATGATGTCTTCCGGCGGGAAGCCGACTTCGTTGACCAGAATGTCGTAGGAGCGTTTGCAGATTTCTTTCTTGCGCGCTTCGGTGTCGGCCTGGCCGGCTTCATCGAAGGCCATCACCACCACCGCGGCGCCGTAGCGTTTGCACAGTTTGGCGTGATGAATGAACTGCTCGACACCTTCCTTCATGCTGATGGAGTTGACGATGCCCTTGCCCTGAATGCACTTGAGGCCGGCTTCGATCACTTCCCACTTGGAGGAGTCGATCATGATCGGGACGCGGGAGATGTCCGGTTCGCCGGCAATCAGATTGAGGAAGGTCACCATGGCCTTCTTCGAATCGAGCATCCCTTCATCCATGTTGATGTCGATCACTTGGGCGCCGGCTTCGACCTGCTGCAGGGCGACTTCCAGGGCCTCGGTGTAGTTGTCTTCACGGATCAGGCGGGCGAACTTGGCGGAACCGGTGATGTTGGTCCGTTCGCCGACGTTGACGAACAACGAGCTGCGATCGATGGTGAACGGTTCCAGGCCCGACAAGCGGCAGGCCTTGGGGATGTCCGGAATTTCACGCGGGGCGTAACCGGCGACCGCTTTGGCGATGGCTTCGATGTGGCCCGGTGTGGTGCCGCAGCAGCCGCCGACGATGTTGAGGAAGCCACTTTGGGCGAACTCTTCGATGACCTTGGCGGTTTGGGCCGGCAGTTCGTCGTACTCGCCGAACTCGTTCGGCAGGCCGGCGTTCGGGTGCGCCGACACGTGGGTGCTGGCCTTGTTCGACAGCTCTTCAAGGTACGGACGCAATTCACGGGCGCCGAGGGCGCAGTTCAGGCCGACGGAAATCGGCTTGGCGTGGGCCACGGAGTTCCAGAACGCTTCGGTGGTCTGGCCGGAGAGGGTGCGGCCAGAGGCATCGGTGATGGTGCCGGAAATCATGATCGGCAGCTCGACGCCCAGCTCTTCGTAAACCCCTTGCACGGCGAAGATCGCCGCTTTGGCGTTGAGGGTGTCGAAAATGGTTTCGATCAGGATCAGGTCGGCGCCGCCTTCGATCAGGCCTTTGGTGGCCTCGGTGTAGTTCTCCACCAGTTCATCGAAGGTCACGTTGCGGTAGCCGGGGTTGTTCACGTCGGGCGACAGCGAGCAGGTACGACTTGTAGGACCGAGCACGCCGGCGACGAAACGCGGCTTGTCCGGGGTTTCCAGGGTCTTGGCGTCCGCCACCTTGCGCGCCAGGCGTGCGCCTTCTACGTTGAGTTCGTACGCCAGGCCTTGCATGCCGTAGTCGGCTTGGGACACCTGAGTGGCGTTGAAGGTGTTGGTTTCCAGAATGTCGGCGCCGGCATCCAGGTAGGCTTTTTCAATAGAGCCAATCACATCCGGGCGGGTCAGCACCAACAGGTCGTTGTTACCTTTGACATCGCTCGGCCAGTCGGCGAAGCGTTTGCCACGGTAATCCTGTTCCTCGAGCTTGTAGCTCTGGATCATTGTCCCCATGCCGCCGTCGAGAATCAGGATGCGCTCTTTGAGGGCGTGCTTGAGAGCTTGAAGGCGAACGCTGCGATCGGACATTTGGACTACTCGGTAAGGCCATGACGAAGGGCCGGGATAATAACAAACCTGTGTGCTTTTGGAGCATATGCCGGTTTTGCATGAATATCGTTCATGTTGGTGCGCGGGTCGGACCGGTAGAATCGCGGCGTTTTCTCATGATCAGGACCAGGGATATGTCGTATCGCGTCGTCACCAGCCTATTGATGCTGTTTTTAAGCGGGGGCGCCGCTGCGCAAGGTCCGGACATTTCCTACGTTCGCGACATTCAACCGATCTTCACCGAAAAGTGCGTGGCCTGCCATGCCTGCTACGACTCCGCCTGTCAGCTCAACCTGGGCAGTGGCGAAGGGGCGTCCCGAGGTGCGACGAAGGCGCCGGTCTATGACGGCGAACGGAGCAAGGCCGCCGCGCCGACCCGGTTGTTTTATGACGCCTTCGGCAAGCGTGCCTGGCAGCAAAAGGGCTTCTATTCGGTGCTCGACGCCCAAGGCAGTCAGGCGGCGCTGATGGCGCGGATGCTTGAGCTGGGGCACAAAACCCCGTTGCAACCCAACGCCAAACTGCCGGAAGACATCGTCCTGGGCCTGAACCGGGAAAACCAGTGCGCCATGCCGGCAGAGTTCAGCGATTACGCCAACTCTCATCCGAAAGAGGGCATGCCGCTAGCGGTCACCGGTCTGACCGATCAGCAATACCAGACGCTGCAGCGCTGGCTGGCCTCCGGCGCGCCGATCGATCAGCAGGGCCTGGTGCCCAGCGCCAGGGAAGCCTTGGAAGTGGTGCAGTGGGAAAACCTGCTCAATGCGCCGGGCGCCCGGGAGAGCCTGGTCGGGCGCTGGCTGTTCGAGCACTGGTTCTTGGCCCATATCTATTTCAAGGACGGCGAGCCGGGGCATTTCTTTCAGTGGGTACGTTCGCGCACGCCGACGGGGCAGCCCATCGACCTGATCAACACCCGCCGTCCGAATGATGATCCGGGCACTCAGGTCTATTACCGTCTGTGGCCGGTGCAAGGCGTGATCGTGCACAAGACCCACATCACCTACCCGCTGAGCGCGGCGAAGATGGCGCGGATCAAGAGCCTGTTTTACAACGGTAACTGGCAGGTCAACGCGTTACCGGGCTACGGGCCGGAGCGGCGGGCCAATCCGTTTGCCACGTTCGAAGCGATCCCGGCCCAGGCGCGTTACCAGTTCATGCTCGATAACGCCGAATACTTCGTGCGTACCTTTATTCGCGGCCCGGTCTGCCGGGGCCAGATCGCCACCGACGTGATTCGCGACAACTTCTGGGCACTGTTCCAGGCCCCGGAACATGACCTTTACATCACCGACCCGAAATATCGCGGCAAGGCTACGCCGTTGCTGGCGATGCCGGGGCAGAACGATGATGTCGGCAGTGTCCTGAGCCTGTGGCACGACTACCGCAACAAACGCAACGAATACGAAGCCCTGCGCCGGGACAGCTATGCCGACTTGCCGGCGCCGAGCTGGTCGACCCTGTGGGCCGGCAATGACAACGCACTGCTGAGTATCTTTCGGCATTTCGACAGCGCCTCGGTGACCAAGGGCCTGATCGGCGATGTGCCGCAGACGATGTGGCTGTTCGATTATCCATTGCTGGAACGCACGTATTACCAGTTGGCGGTCAACTTCGATGTGTTCGGCAACGTGTCCCATCAGGCCCAGACCCGGCTGTACTTCGACTTGATCCGCAACGGCGCCGAGCAGAACTTCCTGCGCCTGATGCCGGCCAGCTCACGGGATGGCTATCTCGACGATTGGTACCAGAACAGCGGCAAGTTCAAGATGTGGCTGGATTACGAGGACATCGACAACGACAAGCCGACGGCGCTGACGCTGGACGAAAACGACCCGAAACGCGATTTCGCCTTGCAGTTGCTGTCCCGTTACGGCGAACTCAATGCCAGGCCTGATCCGATCAACCGTTGCGACGGCGCTTACTGCTCGCGGCCGAACATCGATCCGGCGTTGCAGAACGCCGAGCAGGCCCTGAGCCGCCTGACGTCGCGCCCGGCCGCCGGTTTGAAAGTCATCGATCAGTTGCCGGAAGCCACGATGTTGCGCATCGAGACCCCAAGCGGCAAGCGCGAGGTCTACAGCCTGCTGCGTAACCGCGCCCACAGCAACGTGGCGTTCCTGCTCGGGGAGTCGCTGCGTTATCAGCCGGGGCTCGACACGTTGACGATCTATCCGGGTGTTCTGAGCAGCTACCCGAACTTCATGTTCAACATTCCGGCCGGGCAAGTGCCGGCGTTTGTCGACGAGATGGAAAACGCCAAAGACGCCGCCAGTTTCGAAAAAATCGTCGAACGCTGGGGCATTCGTCGCAGTCATCCGCAATTCTGGCGGTATTTCCATGATCTGAGCCGGTACATCCACGACACCGACCCGGTGGAAGAGGGCGTGCTGGACATGAATCGCTACGAGAATCTGTGATGACCGCTTTCCCGACAAAAATACTAGGACTTTGTGCGGCGCGTCGATTGGCGTAAACTGCGTCCAAGCCTGCGAGGAGTTTCCATGACCGCTATTACCATTACCGACGCCGCCCATGATTACCTGGCCGATCTGCTCTCCAAGCAGAACACCCCGGGTATCGGCATCCGCGTCTTTATCACCCAGCCTGGCACCCAGTACGCCGAAACCTGCATTGCCTACTGCAAGCCGGGCGAAGAAAAACCTGAAGATACCGCGCTGGGGCTCAAAAGCTTCACCGCCTATATCGACTCGTTCAGCGAAGCGTTTCTGGACGATGCGGTAGTCGACTACGCCACCGACCGCATGGGCGGCCAACTGACCATCAAGGCGCCAAACGCCAAAGTCCCGATGGTCAACGCCGACAGCCCGGTCAACGAGCGCATCAACTATTACCTGCAAACCGAGATCAACCCGGGGCTGGCCAGCCACGGCGGTCAGGTCAGCCTGATCGATGTGGTCGAAGACGGCATCGCCGTGCTGAAGTTCGGCGGCGGTTGCCAGGGCTGCGGCCAGGCAGACGTCACCCTGAAGGAAGGCATCGAGCGCACCTTGCTCGAGCGTATTCCCGAGCTCAAGGGTGTACGTGACGTGACTGACCACACGCAGAAAGAAAACGCCTACTACTAAGGTGTTCGCTGCGACATAAAAAAACGGTGCCCGTGAGCACCGTTTTTTTATGGATGATCGATAACCTGTGGCGAGGGAGCTTGCTCCCGCTCGACTGCGAAGCAGTCGCAATCCAGCCGATGCATTTTCCCGTGATGAATGCGTTGGCTGATTTTGGGACCGCTGCGCGGTCCAGCGGGAGCAAGCTCCCTCGCCACAAGTGCTTCAGGGTCTGTATAGGTGCGCATGCCCCGCGCGATACAGCGACGATTCACTGAAGTGATCGCTGCCCAGCACTCGACCCACCAGAATCAGCGCCGTTCGGCGAAAACCCTTGGCTTGTACCTTCTGCGCAATGTCCGCAAGCGTTCCCACCACCCAATCCTGATCCGGCCAGGTCGCCCGGTGAATCACCGCGATCGGGCAGTCGGCGCCGTAGTGCGGCAGCAATTGGGCAAGGATCTTCTCTAGATGATTGACCCCCAGGTGGATCGCCATGGTCGCCCCGTGTTGCGCCAGGCTGCCCAGTTCTTCGCCAGCGGGCATGGCGGTCTTGTCGGCGTAACGGGTCAGAATCACGCTCTGTGACACGTCCGGCAGGGTCAGTTCGGCCCCCAAAAGGGCCGCGCAGGCGGCGGTGGCGGTGACGCCGGGAATGATTTCGAAAGGGATGTCGAGTTCACGCAAGTAGCGAATCTGCTCGCCGATCGCGCCGTACAGACTCGGGTCGCCGGAATGCACCCGGGCCACGTCCTGGCCGTTGGCGTGGGCGGTCTTGATCAGCTCGACGATCTGTTCCAGATGCAGTTCGGCGCTGTTGACCACCTGTTCGGCCCGGTGGCCTTCCAGCACGGCGGCGGGGACCAGGGAGCCGGCATATATGATGACCGGGCAGCTACGAATCAGCCGCTGGCCTTTGACGGTGATCAGTTCCGGGTCGCCGGGGCCGGCGCCAATGAAGTAGACGGTCATCGTCGTTTCCTGTCAGAAATAGGGCCTGGGCATGCTTCAGATGAAGAATGCTCATGATCGAAGGCGGGGATTATCGGGGATTTTACGCGGCGCTGGCCAATGCCAAGGTGGCCTGGGCGTATTTTTGTCGTGGAATCAGCAACTTTGCCGGTGCCTGGGCCAATTGTTCGGCCAGGGCCAACGCAGCGCTTTCCGCCACGCCGTAGCAACCGGTGCGTTCAAACGCGATGTCCGAGTGGTGGCTCAGTTGTGCTTGATAGGTCGCCAATTGTTCGCTGCTGAAGTACATCAGCGGCAATGCCAGCTGTTCGGCCAGTTCGATCAGGCCAGGTTCATCGCGCTTGAGGTCGATGCTGGCCAGGGCCTTGATCTCACGAAGCTCGATTTGATGGGCCTGTAACGCCTGATCGAGCAGCGCCCGCAGCGTACTGACGGGGCAACCGCGCTGGCAGCCCAGGCCGACCACCAGGGTCGGCACTGTGCCGTTTTCAGTCATGCGCTGTAATGGCCATCGCTTTTGCGGCGGAACAACCAGGCGCTGATCAGGCCCAGGGCCAGCCAGAACGCCACGTTGGTCAACTGCGAAGCGATTTTGAATTGCGCTTCCAGGGCTTCCGGCGCCAGCATCGAATGGACTTCCGGTTGTGGTGCGCCAATCACATGCGGCACGGCCAGGATCGCCACGCCGAGAACTTTCATCAGCCAGTGACGGCTGAACACGATCAACGCGATGCCGACGGCCGTGGACGCGGCAGTGCCGATCCACCAGATTTGCCGTTGCGCCAGATCTGCCGCGGCAGTGCCCGGCAGCTCAGGCGGCAGGCCGAGAGTCGGAGCCAGTACGAACGTCGCATAACCGGCCAGGCCCCAGAGCAGGCCCTGAGAGGTTTTGGTCGGTGCGCGCAGGGTGTAAAGACCGGCGAGCATCAGGGCGAAACCGACGGCTACCACCAGGTTGCCGCCGGTAGTAGACAGCACGCGCTGCCAGCCGTCTTCCGGTTCCCAGGCTTCGGCATCGTGGGTATGAGCGACTGCGCCCGCGGCGTGCTCGTGGATTTCAACAGCTGCCGGCTCGGATTTTTCGTAGGTCTCGGCCTGCAAAATCAGCGGGGAGACCCAGAAGCTTTGCAGCAGGGTCAATAGCAGGGCGGCCAGCAGCCCGGTGAAACCTGCGGTTTGCGCAATACGCTTGATCATCTCAGCAGGTCTCAATGGCACGGAAAGGCGGAGCTGTGACGGGTATCGTGCGCGGCGTTGTGCACCGCTTCGATGTGCGAGAAACCGGCGAAATACACAAGGCTGGCGCCAAGGATCGACGCACACACGGCGGCGGTCAGGCGTTGAGTCAGGGTCGTGGTGGTGCTGGCGATGCTCTTGTCGGTGTTGCTGGCGGTGCTGGCGATGCTCTTGTCGGTGTTGCTGGCGGTGCTGCTGATGATCGTCATGGCGCTTCCCTCTGGTCTGTCAGCGGGTGAATAGAGCGCATGAAAATCTCCGCACGCCAAGGGCTCGCAGAGATTTCGAACAGCGCCCGCCCACCGCGGGTTTGTTATTCAGTGAACGTAAAAGTCACTTTGTGTTGCGGGCCGGTCTCCGGGCTCGCGAGGGGCTGGGCTTGCGCCTGGACCTGCAAGCATCACCTTCCCATGCCATATGACCGGCACAGTGGATCTGACGCTTCACTCGCTTACCGTTGCGGGGGCAGCACCGGACTGACATGGCTTTAGAGTAAAGCACATGATTCACCGGTTTCCCGTTTCACCCTGTGAAGGGCACCCGTAACAAGGCGTGTAGGAGAGCATGGGCGAGGGCGGGGAGTCAATTGGCAGGGGTTCTCACTAACACCCAATACCTGTGGCGAGGGGGCTTGGTCCCGCTCGAGCGCATAGCGGTCGCATCGGATTCATGCGGTCTGTCTGTAAGATTTGCAGTGCATGGTTTCACGACTGCTTCGCAGCCGAACGGGAGCAAGCTCCCTCGCCACAGGCAAGCCCCCTCGCCACAGGTGATCGCATTCGCCGACAAGACATTGACCCGCCCCCACACGATGCGTAGCCTTGCGCTTTCGAGGTTCTTCGGCGTCTGTCGAAGCTAAGAAGGGAACGCGGTCGATGCCGCGGCTGCCCCCGCAACTGTGAACGGTGATGTTCGCTGCCACGCCACTGCAAACCCTGTGCAACGGGTTCGCGGGAAGGCGCAGCGAATGCCGGGCCAACGCCCGGCGCACCGTCAGCCAGGAGACCTGCCTCGACACAGATTCTCACTTTCAACCGGGCGGGGTGATCCGGTGGCGAACTCTTCAGGCACGCGTGCCCGCGTTGCCGGTTGTCGTCCCGTATGCCCGCCACCTTGCCAAAGGGCATCCGATGAAAACACTGGCCAAACTCCCCGTCACCATCGTTACCGGCTTCCTCGGTTCGGGCAAAACCACCTTGCTGCGGCACATGCTCGACAACGCCCAGGGCCGTCGCATCGCGGTGATCGTCAACGAGTTCGGCGAGCTGGGCATCGACGGCGAGATCCTCAAGCAGTGCTCAATCGGCTGCACCGAAGAAGAGGCCAGCGGCCGCGTCTACGAGTTGGCCAACGGCTGCCTGTGCTGCACCGTTCAGGAGGAATTCTTCCCGGTGATGCGCGAGTTGGTTGCTCGCCGCGGCGACCTCGACCACATCCTCATCGAAACCTCGGGCCTGGCCCTGCCAAAGCCTTTGGTTCAAGCCTTCCAGTGGCCGGAAATCCGCAGCGCCTGCACCGTTGACGCGGTGATCACCGTGGTCGACAGCCCGGCCGTCGCTGCCGGCACTTTCGCTGCATTCCCGGATCAAGTGGACGCCCAGCGCAAACTCGACCCGAACCTGGACCACGAATCGCCGCTGCACGAACTGTTCGCCGACCAACTGGCCAGCGCCGACCTGGTGATTCTCAACAAGGCCGACCTGATCAGCGCCGCAGACCTTGCCCGCGTGCGCCTGGAAGTCGCCGAAGAGCTGCCACCGGCGGTGAAAGTCATCGAAGCCAGCAGCGGTCGCTTGCCGCTGGACGTGCTGATCGGCCTCGGCGCCGGTTCCGAAGAACACATCGACAGCCGCCACAGCCATCACGATCATCACCATGAAGGTGAAGACGACCACGATCACGACCATGACGCGTTCGACTCCATCTCGATCGAGCTGCCACAAGCCGACGAAAGCCTGCTGATGGACGCGCTGACGCAACTGGTGGTGCAGCACGGTATTCTGCGGGTCAAGGGTTTCGCGGCGGTGCCGAACAAGCCGATGCGCCTGCTGATTCAGGGCGTGGGCACGCGTTTCGACAAGCACTTCGACCGTCAGTGGGGCGCCGAGGAAGCGCGCACCACCCGTCTGGTGTTGATCGGTCAGGCGCTGGACGCCGTTCAACTCGAAGCGCAATTGCGCGCTGCGCTCAGCGTTTAACCCATGCACCTGCTCAGGACCCAGCCCGGCGGTTTCGTGTCGGATGACAACATTGCCGACCTTGGACAAACCCCCGCCGAGCTGGTGATCCTGTGCAGCGGCGATTCCAGTCTGGCGTTGCTCGCCGAGGCGGCGCAGCAGCTGCCCGACGATTACCCGAGCCTGCGCCTGGCCAACCCGATGCAGGTGCAGAATCACGCCTCGGTCGATCTTTATGTCGACGAAGTGCTGCGCCACGCCAAGGTGATTCTGATCTCGCTGCACGGCGGCATCGCCTATTGGCGTTACGGCATCGAGCGTCTGGTGGAATTGTCCCAGCGCGGTGTGCAGTTGATTCTGGTGCCGGGTGACGATCGCCCGGACCCGGAACTCAGCGATCTGAGCACCGTGGCCCCCGAAGACCGCGACCGGCTCTGGCACTTCCTGCGTCAGGGCGGCATGGCCAATGCGCTCGACCTGTTTCGCTGCCTTGCCAGTCGTTGGCTGGGTCGTGATTATCCATGGTCCGAGCCGCAAACCCTGCCACGCACCGCGATCTACCACCCGCAAAAAAGCCCCGCGCACCTTCAGGATTGGCAAGCCGATTGGCAGGCCGATCAGCCGGTGGCGGCGGTGCTGTTTTACCGCTCGCACTTGCAGGCGGCGAACACCGGTTTCATCGATATTTTCTGCCAGCGTTTGCAGGCGGCAGGGCTCAACCCGTTGCCGATTGCGCTGGCCAGTCTGAAAGAGCCAGGCTGCCTGGCGGTGGTCGAGGACTGGCTGGATGAAGTTGAGGCGGGGGTGATTCTGAACACCACCGGTTTCGCCCAGTCCAGCCCTGAAGCGCCGCATCTGCGGCCGTTTCGTCGCAACATCCCGGTGATTCAGGCGATCTGCGCCCAGGACAACGAGCCCGGTTGGCGTGCCAGCGAGCAAGGCCTCGGTCCCCGTGACTTGGCGATGCACATCGCGCTGCCGGAGCTGGACGGGCGAATCATCAGTCGGCCGATCAGCTTCAAGGATCTGGCGTGGCGGAGCGAGCGCAGTCAGTCCGATGTGGTTTGCTATCGACCACAACCGGAACGGATGGATTTTGTCGCTGAACTGGCGCGGCGCTGGATCGATCTGGCGCGGCTGCCCAACAGCGAAAAACGCATCGCCCTGATCCTCGCCAACTACCCGACTCGCGATGGACGCATCGGTAATGGCGTCGGTCTCGACACCCCGGCCGCGGCGCTGAACATCCTGCGTGCCCTGTACGCCGAAGGTTATCCGTTGCCGGCCGAGTTGCCGGACAGCGGCACCGCGCTGATCCAGCAACTGCTTGGTGGTGTCAGCAATGATCTGGACACTATCGATCAACGTCCGTGCCAGCAAAGCCTGGCGCTGGATGATTACTTTTTGATGTTCAACGCACTGCCCGAAGCCAATCGCGAGGCGGTGCTGCAACGTTGGGGCACGCCCGAAAGCGATCCGATGTTCCGTGGCGGGCGAATGATGATTGCCGGGTTGCGCTTCGGCCTGACTTTCGTCGGCATTCAACCGGCCCGGGGGTATCAGGTTGACCCGAGCGCGGTCTATCACGACCCGGACCTGGTGCCGCCCCACGGTTATCTGGCGTTCTACTTCTGGTTGCGCAACACCTACGGCGCCCACGGCGTGATCCATGTCGGCAAGCACGGTAACCTCGAATGGCTGCCGGGCAAGGGCGTCGGGTTATCTGAAAACTGCTGGCCCGACGCGCTGCTCGGACCGCTGCCGAACATCTATCCGTTCATCGTCAACGACCCGGGCGAGGGTGCCCAGGCCAAGCGCCGTACGCAAGCGGTGATCATCGATCACCTGATGCCACCACTGACCCGCGCCGAAACCTACGGCCCGCTGCGCAACCTTGAGTTGTTGGCTGACGAATATTACGAAGCGCAGTTGCTCGATCCGCGCCGCGCCCGGGAACTGCAACGCGACATTCTGCAACTGGTGCGCGACACGCACATTGATCGCGAACTGCAACTGGACGAGAAGCTCGACAGCGATGCCGACGCGGCGATCTGGTTGCCGCGCCTGGACACTTACCTGTGTGACTTGAAGGAATCGCAGATCCGCGATGGCCTGCATGTGTTTGGCGAGTCGCCGACCGGGCGATTGCGCATCGACACTTTATTGGCCTTGCTGCGCATTCCTCGCGGTGACGGTCGTGGCGCGCAATCGAGCGTGCTGCGGGCGCTGGCCAAGGCGTTCGAATTGGGCTTCGATCCACTGGATTGCGTGTTGGCCGAGCCCTGGAACGGTCCTCGGCCGGATGCCTTGCAGGCGGTCAGTGATGAGCTGTGGCGCACGGCGGGGGACACCCGTGAGCGTCTGGAACTGTTCGCCGCGCAGTTGATCGAGCAAGCCTTGAGCGCTGAAATTGCTCCGTTGAACCAGCCAGGCTGGTCCGACGTGAGCGCGATCATCGACAGTTTGCGCGAGGTCGTCGCCCCGCGCCTGGACGCCTGCGGCCCGGCGGAAATGCGCGGCCTGCTGGACGCCCTCAGCGGGCGATTCGTCCCGGCCGGGCCGAGTGGTGCGCCCAGCCGTGGACGGCTGGACGTGTTGCCCACCGGGCGCAATTTCTATTCGGTGGACGTGCGCAACCTGCCGACCACCACGGCGTGGCGCATCGGTTTTCAATCCGCGAACCTGATTCTTGAGCGGCACTTGCAGGATCACGGCGATCACTTGCGTCAGCTCGGCCTGTCGGTCTGGGGCACCGCGACCATGCGCACCGGCGGCGACGACATTGCCCAGGCCATGGCCTTGATGGGTGTGCGGCCGGTGTGGGCGACGGGCAGTCAGCGGGTCGACGACTTCGAGATTCTGCCGTTGAGCCTGCTGGACCGGCCGCGGGTGGACGTGACCTTGCGCGTCTCCGGATTCTTCCGCGATGCCTTTGCCAACCTGATCCGGCTGTTCGACGCCGCCGTGCAAGCGGTCGCCGCGCTGGATGAGCCGGACGATCTCAATCCGTTGGCGGCCAAGGTTCGTGCCGAGCGCGAAGCGCTGCTGACGTCCGGTCTGGATGAAGAGGCGGCCAGGCGGCAGGCCGGCTGGCGGATCTTCGGGGCCAAACCGGGTGCTTACGGTGCCGGCGTGCAAGGCGCCATCGACGGTCGCCTGTGGCAGAGCCGCGAAGACCTGGCCGAGGTTTACCTGAACTGGGGCGGCTACGCTTACGGCGGCTCCGATGAAGGCACCGCCGCACGCGAGCAGTTCGCCCAGCGTCTGAGCCAGGTGCAGGCCGTGCTGCAAAATCAGGACAACCGCGAGCACGACTTGCTCGATTCCAACGACTATTACCAGTTCCAGGGCGGCATGCTGGCGGCCGTCGAAAGCCTCGGCGGCGCAGCGGCGGCGAGTTATCACGGCGACCACAGTCAGCCGGATTTGCCGAAGATCCGCACATTGAAGGAAGAGCTGAACCGGGTGATCCGTTCCCGGGCGGCCAATCCGAAATGGATCGACGGGGTCAAGCGTCATGGCTATAAAGGCGCGTTCGAACTGGCGGCGACGGTCGATAACCTGTTTGCGTTCGACGCCACCACGCAGCTGATCGACGATCACCAGTATGCGTTGCTGGCGGACGCCTATTTGCTTGATCCGGCGACCCGGGAGTTTGTTCGCGAACACAATCCCCACGCCTTGCGCGACATGACCGAGCGCCTGCTCGAAGCGCAGCAACGGGGGATGTGGCAGGAGCCGGGTGAATACCGCGAGGCGCTGGAGAATTTGTTGCTGGACATAGAAGAAGACAGTTAGCCGGTGAGCAAAGGAAATTTGTGGCGAGGGAGCTTGCTCCCGTTGGGCTGCGCAGCAGCCCCAAAACAAAAACCAGGCTCTGTCAGGTACACCGCATTTTCAGGTTTTACGACTGCTACGCAGCCGAGCGGGAGCAAGCTCCCTCGCCACAGAGTAATCACCGACCATGACCGAGATTTGAACATGACCGACACCCCCCATTTCCCGCTCTCCGCCGTGGTCGGCGCCGATGACTTGAAGCTCGCCCTGTACCTGACCGCCATCGACCCGAAAATCGGAGGCGTGCTGATCGAAGGCCCGCGCGGCATGGCTAAGTCGACCCTGGCCCGAGGCCTGGCGGACCTGCTGGCCAGCGGTCAATTCGTTACCTTGCCCCTGGGCGCCACTGAAGAACGGCTGGTTGGCACCCTCGATCTCGACGCGGCCTTGAGCGAAGGGCGCGCACAGTTTTCTCCGGGTGTATTGGCCAAGGCCGACGGCGGCGTGCTCTACGTCGATGAAGTGAACTTGCTGCCCGATCACCTCGTGGACCTGCTGCTCGACGTGGCCGCCAGCGGCACCAACCTGATCGAGCGCGACGGGATTTCCCATCGGCATTCGGCGAAGTTTGTACTGATCGGCACCATGAACCCGGAAGAGGGCGAACTGCGCCCACAACTGCTCGACCGCTTTGGCCTGAACGTCGCCCTCAGTGGCCATACCGCACCCGCCGAGCGCGGCCAGATCATCCGTCGTCGACTGGATTTCGACAGCGATCCGCAAGGGTTCTGCGCCGAGTGGGAAAGTCAGCAACACGCCCTGCGCGAGCGTTGCCAGAAGGCGCGTGCGGCCCTGGCGAGTATCCCGCTCGACGATGCCGCACTGGCGCAGATCACCGAGCGCTGCTTTGCTGCCGGTGTCGACGGCTTGCGGGCCGACCTGGTCTGGCTGCGCGCGGCGCGGGCACATGCGGCCTGGCGCGGTGCGAACGCCATTGCCGAAGAGGATATCGACGCGGTCGCCGAATTTGCCTTGCGTCATCGTCGTCGGGAGCATTCGACCTCTGCGCCGCAAAACTCCCAAGCGCCACAGCAATCCCCTGCGCAAACCACCAACCCGAACGAAGGTCAGGGCCAGTGGGGCGAAATGCCCGCCCAGGCGCTGCCGGTCGGTGCTCGACGTGAAGTGCCGAGCTGGCCAAAAAAGCCCTAGGCATTCGCCCTCGATCAGACGCGGGGGCGAATGCCAGACCCCGCGCAGGCCGGCTGGATCACGGTAAACAGGGCAAGCGTCACGCCGCCCGTAGCGGATCGGTCAACTGGCCCGGCACCTTGCTCAATGGCCGACCGCGTCAACGCGATGACCTATTGTTCCATCTGCGGACCCGCACCCCGCATGAACTGTGGCTGGTGATCGTCGATGCCTCGGCTTCGACCCGGCGCCATCAGGCGTTGAGCGATGCCAAGGGCTTGCTGGCGCAACTGTTCGACGATGCCTATCGCCAGCGCGCACGCCTGGCTTTGCTGACCGCCAGCGGTCACCTGCCGAAGTGGCAGGTGCAGGGATTGAAAGCTTCTGCGGGCTTACGCGATTGGCTTGAGGGATTGGGCGCCGGCGGCGGGACGCCGATGCTGGCGGCGCTTGGCGAGGCGGGGCACTGGCTGGCGGTCCGGCAAAAGCGTTTTCCGGCCGAACAGCAGCGGCTGCTGCTAGTGACAGATGGACGGTTGAAGGACTGGTCGACATTGCCGGAGCTGGATTGTCCGGGGTTGCTGATCGACATCGAGCGCGGGCCGATTCGGCTCGGGCGGGCAAAGGTGTTGGCAGCGCAGTTACAGGTTGATTATCGACATATCGATGAGCTGATTTCAGGTTGAATTTTGTGCTGACAGTGCTGGCCCCATCGCATCGCTGCCCTATGCTCTGTAAGCAAACCCATCACAGGAGTGACCCATGCGCGTTCTAGCCCGCAACGATCAGGACGATTTCCGCGTCAAAGCCTACGCTGGCACCAACGGTGTGCTGCTGGCCATCGACCTGGCCGAACCCCGCCGCAAAGGCCTGTTGGGGTTTGCCATCGAAAAACAGCAAGGTGACAAACCCTGGTTGTTTCTGTTCAACAGCCTGACCTTCCCCGGCAAGGATCATACATTCCCTCAGTTTCACGCCACCCCCAGCGATGCCGCGCCTTTGCAGAAATTTCGCTGGGCCGATTACGCGGTCAATCCGGGTGTGACGATCCATTATCGGGTTCACCTGGCTTATGGCACTGCCGATGCGCCACAGTTGGGTGAAAGCCTGGAAGTGACGGTCACCACGGACAATGGCCTGCCCAAGGGGCAGAACGTGATATTCAACCGAGCAGTGGCTGCCAGTCAGGCGTTCCAGCGCAAATTCGCCGACCTCGATGCGCTGCTCAGCGTCAACAAGACACTGCCCATCGAAGAATGGCCCGATGCGCCGCGGCAATGGCTGGAAAATGGTCTGCTCGCACGCCTGCTCGGGTTTATCGAACGTGCCGTGGATGGCCAGTGGGCGCTGGACATCGCGATCTATGAATACCAGCTGCAGGCGATCGTCGATGCGGTGAACGCCGCCTTCGAGCGTGGCGTAAAGGTTCGGGTCCTGTATCACGCCCAACCTGGCGAAGACACCACGGCGCTGAACGAAGCCAGCCTGGAAAAAATCCCGGCGGCGAACAAACGCGGGCGAGTCACCCACAATATCTTTCACGATAAGTTCATGGTCCTGAGCCGGCTCGATGCGGCGGGGCAGCATCAGCCCGAAGCGGTACTCTGCGGCAGTACCAACTTCACTGCCAACGGCGTCTACCGTCAGGCCAACGTCGTGCATGTGCTGGACGACGCTCGGATCGGCGCCACTTACCTGCAAACCTTCGAGCAGGTCTGGGCCACACCGACGGACGTCGGCGCCACGCGGGACTGGCTCACGGAACACAATCCGATGCAGCCTGACCAGCCGCTGTTCGCCGGTTTTTCACCGCGCTCGGGCGAGGGCGACTTGAGTGAGTTCATCAAGATCATCAACGCCGCCAAAAAAGACCTGCTGTTTGTCACCGCATTCACCTTGCCGGACAAAATACTCAACGCGCTGCTCGGCCAACCCCACGACGACATCTTGCGTTACGGCCTGCAAAACACGGTCAGCAACATCACCGGTTTCCATGCCGACCGCACCGCCGAATTCGCCGCCACCGCGCTGCTCAACACCGGCCTGGAGGGCTGGCTCAAGGAAAACATGAAAGGCCAGAAGGGCAACCTGCTGGTGCACACCAAAGCCATCGTCGTCGATTTCACCAGCGATTCACCGACCATCATCAGCGGCAGCCACAACCTCAGTGACGCGGCCAGCAACGGCAATGACGAAAACTACCTGATCATCCGTGGCGACACCGACCTGGCCGATCGTTACGGGCTGGAACTGCTGCGCTTCTACGAACATTACCGGTTCCGCTACTTCGCAAAGAAACTGCAACTCAAGCAGGTCCGGCCGTTGGCGGCGGATGACAGCTGGACCGATGACTATTACCGCGAGGGCGACCTGCGGATGTTGTCGCGGCTGCGTTTTTCCGGACGATAAACACACCGGCGGGCACTTTTTGTAGCAGCTGCCGAGCAGCGCAAGGCTGCTGCTACAGGTCAGTTATTTGCCCATTGCATTACTCATCAAACGTGCATTCAACCGCTCCCGTGCCCGAGGCGCAGTGCATAAAGTGCTGAGGGTTTTCTTCAGCCACGGCAAGTCGTGGCGGGGTTTGCGGGCAATCTGTTTGGGCCTCAGTTTGCCGATGTACTTTCTGAAATGTTCTTCCAGGTTTTCCGCGGTTCCAATCCCCTTGAGCTTCTGCAGCAGCTTCCCGTTCTTGTAAGTCAGCACAGTGGGTGTGCCGGTGACTTTTGGATGCCGAGGAGATTTGCTCGTATCCAGCATATAGATACACGCATGATCTTTGTACTTCTCGGCAATGGCCCGGAAAACCGGTCCGGCCCATTCGCAGGCGGGACAGTGGTCGTTGCCGAAATACAGAATCACCGGGCGCCAAGTGTTGAGCGCTTTGCGGTAGGCCGGATCCAATGACTGGGTGGACATCGAACTCATTGAAATCTCCTTTTCAAAGACTATCGAAGGCCCTTGGACGTTAAAGGAGGCGAGCGGGTGGGTCTACTGTCAGAAATTACAGGTGTGCTCTGCTTCTTTTTGACCTGCAATGCACCGCAATGTGACTCAACCACACACAGCCTGTAGCCAACGGTAGCGTTCAGCCAGCTGTCTTTTCGTAACACTTTCTTCGCGCCTGTGCGCATCCATTTGATTCAAAACACTTTTCAAATCCTCCGAGATTCCGCCCACATCCTGTGGCACACTTTCTGCTGTCTATTCCGTTGTTACATACCAAGTTCCGGTATAGCGGAATAAACACAGCCCTGGAGTGCTTGCCATGCATCGCCGACTTTCCTTGTTTAAAGCGTGTGTTTTCGTACTCGCGGCTTCGGCCGCTGCCGTGGGTGTCGCTCAAGCGGCAGACAGCAAGCTCGACAGCGTGCTGGCCCGTGGGAAATTGATCGTGGGCACGGGCAGTACCAACGCGCCGTGGCACTTCCAGGGAGCGGACGGCAAGTTGCAGGGTTTTGATATCGATATCGCGCGGATGGTGGCCAAGGGGTTGTTCAACGATCCGAGCAAGGTCGAGTTCGTGGTGCAGTCGTCCGATGCGCGGATTCCGAACCTGCTGACCGACAAGGTCGATATGAGTTGCCAGTTCATCACCGTGACCGCCAGCCGGGCCCAACAGGTCGCGTTCACGCTGCCGTACTACCGTGAAGGTGTTGGCCTGTTGCTGCCGGCCAACAGCAAGTACAAGGAAATCGAAGACCTCAGGGCCGCCGCCGACGGCGTGACCGTGGCGGTACTGCAGAACGTGTACGCCGAAGAACTGGTGCATCAGGCGCTGCCCAAGGCCAAGGTCGATCAGTACGACAGCGTGGATCTGATGTATCAGGCGGTGAACTCCGGCCGTGCCGACGCGGCGGCCACCGATCAGTCGTCGGTGAAATACCTGATGGTGCAGAACCCAGGCCGTTATCGCAGCCCGACCTACGCCTGGAGCCCGCAGACCTACGCCTGTGCGGTCAAACGCGGCGATCAGGATTGGCTGAACTTCGTCAACACCGTGCTGCATGAAGGCATGACCGGCGTTGAATTCCCGACTTACGCGGCGTCGTTCAAGCAGTGGTTCGGTGTCGACCTGCCTACACCTGCAATCGGTTTCCCAGTCGAATTCAAATGATCCCGTGAGAGCGGGGCGGTGATACATCGCCCCGCTCAAGGTACTGCTGACCATGAACTATCAGTTGAATTTTGCCGCCGTGTGGCGCGACTTCGACACCTTGCTGGCGGGGCTCGGTCTGGGTCTTGAGCTGGCGCTGGTGTCGATCGCCATCGGCTGCGTGATCGGCCTGCTGATGGCGTTTGCTTTGCTGTCGAAGCACCGCGCATTGCGGGGGCTGGCGTCGGTGTATGTGACGGTGATCCGTAATACGCCGATTCTGGTGTTGATTCTGTTGATCTACTTCGCGTTGCCGAGCCTGGGTATTCGTCTGGACAAGATCCCCTCGTTCATCATCACCCTGTCGCTGTATGCCGGGGCGTACTTGACCGAAGTGTTTCGTGGCGGGTTGTTGAGCATTCCTAAGGGGCTACGTGAAGCCGGGTTGGCGATCGGCTTGGGCGAGTGGCAGGTCAAGGCGTACATCACCGTGCCGGTGATGCTGCGCAATGTGCTGCCGGCGCTGTCGAACAACTTCATTTCGCTGTTCAAGGACACCTCGCTGGCGGCGGCGATTGCCGTGCCGGAGCTGACCTATTACGCGCGCAAGATCAATGTCGAGAGCTACCGGGTGATCGAAACCTGGCTGGTGACCACAGCGCTCTATGTTGCGGCCTGTTACCTCATTGCCATGATGCTGCGTTACCTCGAACAGCGTCTGGCGATTCGCCGATAGGAGGCCCCATGTACGAATCCCCCAGCTGGTTGCATGAGTTATGGGTGGCCCGGGATGTCCTGTGGCAGGGCTTCCTGACAAGTGTGCAGTGCTCGGGCCTGGCAATTTTGCTGGGTACGCTGGTTGGCATCGTCGCCGGCCTGGTACTCACCTACGGCACGTTCTGGATGCGCGCGCCGTTCCGGTTCTACGTCGACATCATTCGCGGCACGCCGGTGTTTGTATTGGTACTGGCCTGCTTCTACATGGCGCCGGCACTGGGCTGGCAGATCAGCGCCTTCGGGGCTGGCACTTTGGGCCTGACGCTGTTTTGCGGTTCCCATGTCGCCGAGATCGTGCGCGGTGCGTTGCAAGCGCTGCCCAGCGGTCAGATGGAAGCGAGCAAGGCCATCGGCCTGACGTTTTACCAGGCGCTGGGTTATGTGTTGTTGCCCCAGGCGTTGCGGCAGATCTTGCCGACCTGGGTCAACTCGTCCACCGAGATCGTCAAGGCGTCGACCTTGTTGTCGGTGATCGGCGTCGCCGAGCTGCTGCTCAGTACTCAACAGATCATCGCCCGGACCTTCATGACCCTGGAGTTTTACCTGTTCGCCGGATTGCTGTTTTTCGTCATCAACTACGCCATCGAATTACTCGGCCGGCACATTGAAAAGCGGGTGGCCTTGCCATGACACAAGCTCAAGTTTCGACCCAGAACCAAGCGCTGCTGGACATCCGTGGCCTGCACAAACAATACGGCCCGCTCGAAGTGCTCAAGGGCGTCGACCTGACCATGCAGCGCGGCAATGTGGTCACGCTGATCGGCTCCAGCGGCTCGGGCAAGACCACGCTGCTGCGCTGCGTGAACATGCTCGAAGAGTTCCAGGGCGGGCAGATTCTGCTCGACGGTGAATCCATCGGCTATGACGAGGTCAACGGCAAGCGCGTGCGCCACCCGGAAAAAGTCATCGCCCGCCATCGCGCCATGACCGGCATGGCCTTCCAGCAATTCAATCTGTTCCCGCACCTCACCGCGTTGCAGAACGTCACCCTCGGGTTGCTCAAGGTGAAAAAACTGCACAAGGATGAAGCCGTGGCGCTGGCGGAGAAATGGCTGGAGCGGGTCGGCCTGCTGGAGCGCCGCGATCATTACCCCGGTCAGTTGTCCGGTGGTCAGCAACAGCGCGTGGCGATTGCCCGGGCGATTGCGATGAACCCGAGTTTGATGCTGTTCGATGAAGTCACCTCGGCCCTCGATCCGGAGCTGGTGGGCGAAGTGCTGAACGTGATCAAGGGCCTGGCCGAGGATGGCATGACCATGTTGCTGGTGACCCACGAAATGCGTTTTGCCTTCGAGGTCTCGGACAAGATCGTGTTCATGAATCAGGGGCGGATCGAAGAGCAGGGGCCGCCCAAGGAACTGTTCGAGCGCCCGCAGTCGCCGCGACTGGCGGAATTTCTCAAGAGCACCCGCTTTTAAGCCTTCACTTTTTAATCAGGAGAAACACCCATGAGCATTACTCGTTACGGCACCGGCAGCACCGCCGGTGGCGGCCAGCCCCGTCCTTTTGCCCGCGCCGTCGAAGCCGATGGCTGGCTGCACGTGTCCGGCCAAGTGCCGGCGGTGGATGGTGAAATCATCGTGGGCGGGATTGTCGAGCAGACTCACCAAACCATGAAAAACCTGATCGCGATTCTGGAAGAGGCCGGTTACGGGCTCGAAGACGTGGTGCGCACGGGCGTGTGGCTGGAAGACCCGCGGGACTTCTGGAGTTTCAACAAGGTGTTTTCCGAGTACTTCAAAAGCGAACACGCCCCGGCCCGGGCCTGCGTGCAGGCGAACATGATGGTCGATTGCAAGGTCGAGATTGATTGCATCGCGTACAAGAAAAAGGCCTGAACCGCAGTGAATTCTTCGCGGGCAAGCCTCGCTCCTACAAACGGCGAAATCCTGTAGGAGCGAGGCTTGCCCGCGAAGGCGGCCTTCTGGGTAAACTCCCGGCACTTTGAATGGGACCACTGAAATGACCGAAGACACCATCAAGCGCCGGGCTCGCGGTCTGGACCGGGCGTTCGACATCCTCGACTTCCTCAAGGAAATCGGCCAGCCCCTGCGCCCGAACGAAATCGCCAGCGGCATCGGCAGCCCGAAATCCACGATCTACGAACTGGTTGCGTCCTTATTGGAGCGGCGCATCCTCGAACCCGTGGGCAAGGAAGGTCACGTTTACCTCGGTCGTCAGCTGTACTTCCTCGGACAAGCGCATTTGCGTCATTTCGATCTGTCCCGCGAGGCCGATCACGCCTTGCAGGAAATCGTCAGCCAGACCCGCGAAACCGCGCAGATGTGCCTGCTCAACGGGCGCAAATACACCGTGGCATTGATGAAAGAGGGGGAGCGGCATTTCCGCATTTCCTCGGACATCGGCGAAAACGCGCCGATCCCCTGGACCGCTTCCGGGCGGCTGCTGCTGGCGCACCTGAGCGATCAGCAAATCGTCGATTTGATCGACCCCGACGACTTCATCCTGCCCGACGGCGAACGCCTGCCGCTGGAGCAGTTTCTCCGGGAGATCCGCCAGGCCGCCATCGACGGGTTCTTTTCCTTCGACAGCGTCGCCGACACCTTTACCCATTGCTTCGCCGCCCCGGTCAAAGACCCGAACGGCGTGGCCATCGCGACCCTGTGCATCGTCGCCCCACGGGCCGATGCGAAGAACAATTACAACGACTATCGCCGGGTGCTGATCGACAGCGCCAACAGCCTCGCCCGGCGTATCAACGAATAACAGCGGCTGCCTGCGGCCGTGTGTGAGGAGATCGACCATGTCTACTGCCATCAATACCGCCGCCGTGGAAAAGGGCGCCGCCCAGACCGGCGCCAACCTGGTGCGGGACGTCAGTCTGCCGGCGCTGGTGCTGCACCGCGACGCGCTGGAACACAACATTCGCTGGATGCAGGACTTCGTCAGCCACAGCGGCGCGGAACTGGCACCTCACGGTAAAACCAGCATGACCCCGGCGCTGTTTCGTCGCCAACTGGACGCCGGTGCCTGGGGCATCACCCTGGCCAGCGCCACGCAAACCCGCGCGGCTTACGCCCATGGTGTGCGCCGGGTGCTGATGGCCAATCAACTGGTCGGCACGCCGAACATGGCACTGATCGCCGACCTGCTGACAGACCCGACCTTCGAGTTCTATTGCATGGTCGATCACCCGGATAACGTCGCCGACCTCGGCGCGTTTTTCGCTTCGCGCGGCGTGCGCCTGAACGTGATGATCGAGTACGGAGTGGTCGGCGGTCGTTGCGGTTGCCGCACCGAAGCCGAAGTGCTGGCACTGGCCAAGGCTATCAACGCTCAACCGGCGTTGGCGCTGACCGGCATCGAGGGCTACGAAGGGGTGATTCACGGTGATCATGCGGTGAGCGGCATCCGCGAGTTCGCCGCCTCCCTGGTGCGTCTGGCGGTGCAGTTGCAGGACAGTGGCGCGTTCGCGATTGCCAAGCCGATCATCACCGCGTCGGGGTCGGCCTGGTATGACCTGATCGCCGAGTCGTTCGAAGCGCAGAATGCCGGCGGGCGTTTCCTCAGCGTGCTGCGCCCCGGCAGTTACGTGGCCCACGACCATGGCATCTACAAAGAAGCGCAATGCTGCGTGCTCGACCGTCGCAGCGACCTGCACGAAGGTTTGCGCCCGGCGCTGGAAGTCTGGGCGCATGTGCAGTCGTTGCCCGAACCGGGTTTTGCAGTGATCGCCCTGGGCAAGCGCGACGTGGCCTACGACGCCGGTTTGCCGGTGCCGTTGCTGCGTTACAAGGCCGGCGTGGTGCCGGCGACCGGCGATGATGTAAGTGCCTGCAAGGTGACAGCGGTGATGGACCAGCACGCGTTCATGACCGTGGCGCCGGGGGTTGAGTTGCGAGTGGGCGATATCATTTCGTTCGGGACTTCGCACCCGTGTTTGACGTTCGACAAGTGGCGTATCGGGTGTCTGGTGGATGAGCAGCTGAATGTTATCGAGACCATGGAAACCTGTTTCTAAGAGCCCCCACAACATGAACAACATCAGCCCTCTGGGCCCCAACATCCCGCGCATCGCCCTGATCGGCGAGTGCATGATCGAACTGCAGCAGCGCGCCAACGGCTCTCTGCAACAGAGCTTCGGCGGCGATACCCTGAACACCGCGGTCTATCTGGCCCGTGAACTGGGCGATGGCGGCACGGTGGATTACGTCACTGCCCTGGGTGACGACAGTTTCAGCGATGCGATGTGCCAGAGCTGGGCCAGCGAACACATCGGCCTGGGCATGGTCCAGCGTTTGCCCGGTCGCTTGCCCGGTCTGTATTGCATCCAGACCGACGCGGCCGGCGAGCGGCGTTTTCTCTACTGGCGCAATGAAGCGGCCGTGCGCGATTGCTTTACCACCCCGGCGGCCGCGCCGATCCTGGCAGCGCTGCCGGATTACGACGTGCTGTATTTCAGCGGCATCACCCTGGCGGTGCTCGGTGAACAGGGCCGGGAGAAACTGCTGGACACCCTGATCGAAGCCCGACAGCGGGATGCGCGGATCGTGTTCGACAACAATTATCGACCACGCCTGTGGGCTTCGGTCGAGGACGCACGAGCGGCTTATCGCGAAGTGTTGCCCTATGTCGACCTGGCGTTGCTGACGGTTGATGACGAGCAGGCGCTGTTCCAGTTTTCCGATTGCGCGGCGGTGTTTGCCGCTTACGAGCAGATGGGCACGCCCGAAGTGGTGCTCAAGCGCGGTGCCGAGGCGTGTCTGATTCGCTGTGACGGCGAGTCGTTCGAAGTGCCGGCGCAAGTGGTCGAACGGGTGGTGGACACCACGGCGGCGGGAGATTCGTTCAGCGCGGCGTATCTGGCTTGCCGCCTCAAGGGTGGGAGCCCGGTCGAGGCTGCTGAGGCGGGGCATCGCTTGGCGAGTCGGGTGATTCAAGTGCCGGGGGCACTGATCCCCAAAGATTGAAATGCAATCTTTGGGAATGCTGTGATTTTTTTGGCAAGCCTCACCCTGTACATCGAGCCAACCGATCAGTCCCGGTAAAACACCTGCACCAGGTGATACCCGAACTTGCTCTTGATCGGCCCATGCACCACCCGCAGCGGTTTTTTGAAGATCACCGCATCGATTGCCCCGACCATCTGCCCGGGCCGTACTTCGCCAAGATCCCCGCCGCGTTTGCCGGACGGGCAGGTGGAGTATTTCTTGGCCAGCACATCGAAGGCTTCGCCCTTGGCGATGCGTTGTTTGAGCTGCTCGGCTTCTTCCGAGGTTTTCACCAGAATATGGCGGGCTTGGGCTTTCATGGGCAGTACCTTGCAACGGTGGTGGCTATGTTGGTGCCAGCGTGGGGCGCGCGATTATGCCTTAACTCAGCCGGCTTGGCCGATCATCGTGCGAATCTTGTTGGCCAACAGGTCCATGGAAAAGGGTTTGGCTACCATGTCCATGCCTTCCTCCAGGAAGCCCTGGCGTTCGGCGGCTTTCTCGGCATAACCGGTAATGAACAGTACTTTGAGTTCCGGGCGGTGCTGACGAGCGATTTCCGCCAATTGCCGACCGTTCATGCCCGGCAGCCCGACATCGGTTACCAGCAGATCGACCCGCAGGTCGGACTCCAGCAAGGGCAGGGCGCTCTGCGCATCTTCGGCTTCATGGGCGTGATAACCCAACTCTTTGAGCAGGTCGAGCACCAACATGCGCACCGCCGGATCGTCTTCCACCAACACCACGGTTTCACCGGCAACCGCTGGCGGTGCTTCACCTGCGACGGGCAGCTGAGCGTGTTCCGGCAGGGCGACGTGCAACCGTGGCAAATACAGGCGAACGCTGGTGCCCTGGCCAGGCCGGCTGTGCAGGCTGACGTGCCCGCCCGACTGCTGGGCGAAACCATAGATCATCGACAACCCAAGGCCGGTGCCCTGGCCGATGGGTTTGGTGGTGAAGAACGGATCGAAGGCCTTGGCCAGTACTGATGGGGTCATGCCGGCACCGTTGTCGCTGACGGCAATCATCAGGTAATCCCCGGCCCTGACTGGCTCCAGCGGAGTGACGTCGCTGCCGTCGAGGTGAACATTGGCGGTTTCGATCAACAACTCGCCGCCATCGGGCATCGCATCCCGGGCATTGATCACGAGGTTGAGCAAGGCGTTTTCCAGTTGGCTGACATCGGTACTGACCGGCCAGACCTCATCGGCCAGCTTTAGTTTGAGCTCGATGTGATCGCCCTTGGTCCGGCTGAGCAAGTCTTCCAGGGAATGCACCAGCTGGTTGGCGTCCAGTGGCCTGCGATCCAGTGACTGACGCCTTGAGAATGCCAGCAACCGATGGGTCAGGGCGGCGGCGCGATGGGCCGAGGACACCGCCGCTTCGGTGAAGCGACCGATCTCGGCTGCGCGCCCATCGGCGATGTAGCGCTGCATCAAATCGAGGCTGCCGATGATCCCGGTGAGCATGTTGTTGAAGTCATGGGCGATGCCGCCGGTGAGCTGGCCGACCGCTTCCATTTTCTGTGCATGGCGCAAGGCGTCTTCGGCGCGCTCACGCTCGAACATCTCGTTCTGCAGTCGCTGGTTGGCTTCGGCCAGTTGTTGGGTGCGAGCGCTCACGCGTTCTTCCAGGGTTTCGTTGAGGTTGCGCAGCGCCTCTTCAGTCTGTTTGCGCTCGGTCTCGTCGATCACGAAGATGTAGAAACCATTCACCGCGCCGTCTGCGCCGTGGCGTGGCAGGTAGTTCATCAGGGCCTGGCGGGTGCTGCCATCGCGGTGGTCGGCGCTGATGCTGAAACAACAGGTCTTGCCTTTCAGCGCCTCGGCGATGTATTCGGCGCGCAGGGCATAGGCTTCATCGCCGAGCACTTCACGAATGGTGCGGCCGTAAAGCTCCTGGGGCGTCAGGCCATACCATTCCAGATAGGCGGCATTGTTCAGGCGAAAGCGCTCTTCGCGGTCCACATAACTGATCAGGATCGGCATGGCGTTGATGATCAGTTGCAGCTCGGTCTGGCTTTGGCGCAAGGCCTGTTCGATGTGTTTGCGTTCGGTCAGGTCCAGCGCGGCGCCGAGAAAACGGATCGGCCGGCCATGGTGGTCCTTGTAGCAACGACCCCGGGCAAACACCCAGCGCAACTGGCCGTCGGCTTGCAGCAAGCGATATTCCTCGGCGTACTCGCTGCCATGGGTGATGCAGTGCTTGATGCTGCGGGCGATCATGGCGCGGTCTTCCGGGTGCACGCCGTGGAGGTATTCGCTGATCGGCAACTGGTTGGCCATGGCCGGATCGACGCCATGCAATTGCGCGAAGTGCGCATCGGCGATGAAACGGTCTTCGCCAATGTCCCAGTCCCAGGTGCCGACGGCATCGGTGGCGGCCAGTGCCAGTTGCAGGCGCTGCTCGGTGTCTTGCTGGGCCTTGAGGCTGGCGGCGGAGCGTTGTTCCAGTTCGAGGGCGATGCGGCGGCGTTCGTTGGTTTCGATGGCCGTGACCAGAATCCCGGCAACCTCGGCGCTTTCGTTGCGAATGGGGCTGTAGGTCAAATCCAGCCAGAAGTCAGAATCCCGACCGTCGCGTTGCAAGGTGAAGCGCTGTTCGCTGTAGGTCCGCACCTGGCCCTGTAGGACGGCGCTGTAAATCGGGTCGGTAAAGTCTTTGAGTTCCGGCCAGATCTGGTGCGTCGGTTGTCCGAAAGCGTGAGGGTGTTTGCTGCCGGCGAGGAAGGCGAAGCCGTCGTTGTAGATCTGGGTGAGCTGCGGGCCCCACAGCAATAGCATCGGCATTGGCGAGTGGATCACGATGTCCACCGCGGTGCGCAAGCTCTGCGGCCAGTTTTCGGCGGCGCCCAGCGGGTTGTTTGTCCAGTCCAGTCGGGCAATCAAGGCCTGGGCATCGCTGGCGGTCGGTGGTGCGTTCATCTACATGTCCTGCGCATGAGTCAGTGTGGCGGCGTCTACTATCCTTGCAAGGCGGTAGACGCTGGATGACCCGCATGGGGTCATTTTTTTCATTGAATGCTTCGCGGGTGCTTTTTGCCATGGAAATCGATGCACTGTTGCAGATTCTGGCCAGCCGCCATGGCTCCGATCTTTACCTGTCCACGGGCGCGCCACCCAGCGCGAAATTTGACGGTGTGCTCAAAGCCCTGACCGATCAACCGTTCAAGCCGGGAGAAGTGGCGGCCATTGCCGCGTCCATCATGGACGCCGAACAACGCCTGGAGTTCGATCGGGACCTGGAAATGAACCTGGCGCTTTCCCTGGCCGGGGTCGGGCGTTTCCGGCTCAATATCTTCAAGCAGCGTAATGATGTGTCCATCGTGGCGCGCAACATCAAGCTCGACATTCCACGCTTCGAAGACCTTAACTTGCCACCGGTGCTGCTTGAAACCGTGATGCTCAAACAAGGGCTGATGTTGTTCGTCGGTTCGACCGGCTCGGGCAAGTCGACCTCGCTGGCGGCGCTGATCGATTACCGCAACCGCCACAGCAGTGGCCATATCATCACTATCGAAGACCCGGTCGAGTTTATCCATCGGCACAAGAAGTCGATCGTCAATCAGCGCGAGGTCGGCGTCGATACCCGCAGTTTCCACGCCGCGCTGAAAAACACGTTGCGCCAGGCGCCGGACGTGGTGTTGATCGGCGAAATCCGTGACCGCGAGACTATGGAGCACGCGCTGGCGTTTGCCGATACCGGTCATCTGGTAATTTCCACGTTGCATGCGCACAACGCCAATCAGGCGCTGGATCGGGTGATCAATTTCTTTCCTGAAGAGCGCCGGGGGCAGTTGCTCAACGACCTGGGCAACAACCTCAAGGCGTTTGTGTCCCAGCGTCTGGTGCGTACCCGCGACGGGCAGCGCCGGGCGGCGGTGGAGGTGATGCTGGGCACACCAACCATCGGTGACCTGATCCGGCGCAATGAGTTTGGCGAACTCAAGGGGATCATGGAGAAGTCTTCAGAGGTGGGGATGCAGACGTTTGACGGGGCGCTGTTCGCGCTGTTTGCCGAGGGCGCAATCGATGAGGCAGAGGCGTTGAAACATGCTGATTCGGTGAACAATCTGCGCTTGCGCCTGAAAATGCACGCCGAGGCCACGCCTGGCCCCCATACGCCGCCGGGCGAATGGGGGTTGATGGACTGAAGGGGCCGATGCTGATCAAAAATGTGGGAGCGGGCTTGCTCCCACAGTAGGTCTACGGCGTCAGTCGTTCAGTTCGGGGCGGTTTCGAAATTGCTCCAGGGCTTCGGGGTTGGCCAGTGCATCGGTGTTCTTCACCTTCTGGCCATGCACCACGTTGCGCACCGCCAGTTCGACCACCTTGCCGCTGATGGTCCGCGGAATGTCCGTCACCGCGACAATCTTCGCCGGCACATGCCGTGGCGTGGTGTTGGCGCGGATGACCTGGCGGATCTGTTGTTGCAGCGCTTCGTCCAGCTCGACGCCTTCGCGCAAGCGCACGAACAGCACCACTCGCACGTCATCCTGCCATTGCTGACCGATGGCGACGCTGTCCAGCACCTGCGGGACTTTCTCCACCTGACGGTAGATTTCCGCCGTGCCGATGCGTACGCCGCCGGGGTTGAGCACCGCGTCGGAGCGGCCGTGGATCAGCATGCCGCCATGGGGCAGTTGTTCGGCGTAATCGCCCTGGGCCCAGACGCCGGGGAACAGGCTGAAATACGAAGCGCGCAGCTTTTCCTGTTGCGGGTCGTTCCACAAGCCGATGGGCATGGCCGGGAAATGCCGGGTGCACACCAGTTCGCCTTTTTCACCGATCACAGGCTTGCCATCGTCGTTCCACACTTCGACCGCCATGCCCAGGCTCTTGCATTGCATCTCACCACGGCGCACCGGCAGGACCGGGTTGCCAATCACAAAGCACGAAACGATATCGGTGCCGCCGGACATCGAAGACAGGCACAGGTCGGATTTGAACGTGCGGTAGACGTAATCGAAGCTTTGCGGCGACAGCGCCGAGCCGGTAGACAGGATGGTTCTCAGGCTGCTCAGGTCATGACTTTCGCACGGCTTCAAGCCATTGCTTTCCAGCGCTGTGAGGAATTTCGGGCTGGTGCCGAAGACATTGAGGCGTTCGTCGTCGATCAGGTCGATCAGGCGCTCCGGCCCTGGATGAAACGGCGAGCCGTCGTACAGCACCACGGCGCTGCCGACGGCCAGCGCCGAGACCAGCCAATTCCACATCATCCAGCCGCAGGTGGTGTAGTAGAACAAACGGTCACCGGCACTGAGGTCGGTGTGCAGGCCATGTTCCTTGACGTGTTGCAGCAGCACGCCGCCGGTGCCGTGCACAATGCACTTCGGTACGCCGGTGGTGCCGCTGGAGTAGAGGATGTACAGCGGATGGGCGAAAGGCACGGGAACGAATTGCGGCTCGCCGCCCGGGTCGTAAAAATCGTCCCACAGCGTCACGTTGGCCTGGCAGCGGAAATCCTCGATGCGCGCTTGAGGACGCGCATAAGGCACAACAATCAATTGCTGCAAGGACGGCAACTGTCCGAGGATTTCATTGACCTTGGTGGTCTGGTCGATCTCTTTGCCGGCGTAGCGGTAACCGGCGCAGGTGATCAGCACTTTCGGTTCGATCTGGCCGAAGCGATCGATCACCCCGTGGGTGCCGAAGTCCGGTGAAGAACAGGACCAGATTGCACCCAGGCTGGTGGTGGCGAGCATGGCCACCAGGGTCTGCCAGGTGTTCGGCATACACGCTGCCACGCGGTCGCCGAGGCCGACACCGGCGGCTTTCAGGCTATTTTGAAAACCGGCGACGTGACTTGCCAGTTCGGCCCAGGTCAGCTGTTCCCGTTGGCCGTTTTCACCAATGGCGACCACGGCCACGGCATCGTCACGACGGCGCAGCAGGTGTTCGGCGAAGTTCAAGGTAGCGCCGGGGAACCACTGCGCGCTGGGCATTTGCGCGCCTTCGATCAGCACCGCGTCTGGCTGATCGTGAAAACGGATGTCAAAGAAATCGACGATGGCCTGCCAGAAGGCTTCACGCTGGTCGATGCTCCATTGGTGCAGGGCAGGGTAGTCGGCGATCCCAAGGGTGTGTCGCTGATTGACGAAACGCCGGAAGGCCTCCATGCGGCTCTTGCCGATGCGCTCGGTGCCGGGTTGCCAGAGGATGTCGGACATGGCTTGGCCTCTTCTTGTTTATGCATCACACACAGGCTTTTGTGGCGAGGGAGCTTGCTCCCGCTGGACAGCGCAGCTGTCCCAAAACCTATTTACGACTGCTTCGCAGCCGAACGGGAGCAAGCTCCCTCGCCACAGGGTCCGGCGGCAGGCTACTGCGCCAACCACCCACCATCTATATTCCACGCTGCGCCACGCACCTGGCTACCGGCTTCGCTGCATAAAAACAGCACCAACTCACCCAGCTGCGGCGGCGTCACGAATTCCAGGGAGGGCTGTTTCTCGGCCAGCAAATCGTGTTGCGCCTGCTGCGGGTCAATCCCGGTCGCGGCGCGATCATCAATCTGCTTCTGCACCAGCGGCGTCAGCACCCAGCCTGGGCAAATGGCGTTGCAGGTAACGTTGGTGGTGGCGGTTTCCAGGCCGACCACTTTGGTCAGGCCGATCACGCCATGCTTGGCCGCGACATACGCCGCTTTACCCACCGAACCGACCTGGCCGTGCACCGAAGCGATGTTGATGATGCGTCCCCAGCCCTTGGTACGCATGCCCGGCAGGCTCAAGCGGGTGCTGTGGAACACCGACGACAGGTTGATCGCAATAATCGAGTCCCAGCGCTCCACCGGAAAATCTTCCACCGCCGCCACGTGCTGGATGCCGGCGTTGTTGACCAGGATATCCACGCCGCCGAACTCACGCTCGGCGTACTCGATCATGTCGGCGATCTGTGCAGGGTCGCTGACATCGGCCGGGTGATGGCCGACCTTGCCGCCGAATTGTTCGACCTCAGCGATCACCGAGGACGCATCGCCGAAACCGTTGAGGATCAGGTTGGCGCCGGCCTTGGCCAGGCTCAGGGCGATCCCCAGACCGATGCCGCTGGTGGAACCGGTGACCAGTGCGGTCTTGCCCGAAAGAGTCGTCATGAATACCTCACACAATGCCAGTGGCGTAGAAAGTACCGATCACCACAAAAACAGCGAGTGTCTTGATCAGCGTAATACAGAAAATGTCTTTGTAGGCCTCGCGGTGGGTCAACCCGGTGACCGCCAGCAAGGTAATCACCGCGCCGTTGTGCGGCAGCGTGTCCATGCCGCCACTGGCCATCGCCGCGATCCGGTGCAGCACTTCCAGCGGAATATTGGCGGCGTGGGCAGCGCTGATGAAACTCTCGGACATCGCCGCCAAAGCGATGCTCATCCCGCCTGACGCCGAGCCGGTGATGCCGGCCAGCAAGGTCACGGTGATCGCTTCATTGACCAACGGGTTGGGAATGCTCTTGAGCCAGTCCGAAAGCACCAGAAAACCTGGCAACGAGGCGATCACCGCCCCGAAACCGTATTCCGACGCAGTGTTCATCGCTGCCAGCAATGCGCCGCTGACCGCACTTTTACTGCCTTCGGCCAACTTGCCACGAATCGCCTGAAAGCCGAACACCAGCACCATGACGATGCCGACCAGCAAGGCCGCCTGGACCGCCCAGATCGCCGTCAGCTTGGCGATGTCGGTGGTCACCGGGGCGGCCATGCCCGGCAGCGAAAGGCTGTGGGTCTTGCCGTACCACACAGGAATCCACCGGGTGAACAGCAGGTTCATCAGGCCCACCAGCAACAGCGGCGACAGCGCGATCCACGGATTAGGCAGCTGGATGTCCGGTGCGGTTTCCGGCTCGTTGCGCAGTTCTGAGCCGTAACCTTCACCCGTGCGCTGGGCCTTGTTGCGCTGGCGCTGCAGAAACAGCATGCCGGCACAGAACACGAAAATCGTGCCGATCACACCCAGCCACGGCGCCGCCCAGGCGGTGGTGTTGAAGAAGGTGCTGGGGATGATGTTCTGGATCTGCGGCGTGCCGGGCAGGGCGTCCATGGTGAACGAGAACGCGCCGAGGGCGATGGTCGCCGGGATCAGGCGTTTGGGAATATTGCTCTGGCGGAACATCTCGGCGGCAAATGGGTACACCGCAAACACCACCACAAACAGCGACACACCGCCGTACGTGAGCAGGGCGCAGACCAGCACGATCACCAGCATCGCCTGACGGGGGCCGAGCAAGCGAATCGCCGCCGCGACGATGGAGCGGGAGAATCCCGACAACTCGATCAGCTTGCCGAACACCGCGCCGAGCAGGAACACCGGGAAATACAGTTTGACGAAGCCGACCATCTTTTCCATGAACACCCCGGTGAAGACGGGGGCTACGGCGGAAGGGTCGGTGAACAGGACGGCGCCGAGGGCGGCGATCGGGGCAAAGAGGATAACGCTGTAGCCACGGTAAGCAGCCACCATCAGCAGCGCGAGGGCTGCCAAGGCAATGATCACACTCATGGTGTGTCTCTCCAGGATTGTTATTTTTGTAGGGTGAAGCTTGGTGGGAGGGCTATAGCGGGTTTCGTGCCAGCTATCTAAGCTATTGAAATATAAGGAGATTATTTGTTTGTGAAGTGATTTTGGTGATTTTTGTCTCTGTATTGAGATTTCTGGCGATTGTGCTGACGCGTTCGCGGGCAAGCCTCGCTCCTACGGGAGTGTGGTTATCTACGAAATTGCACGACCTGTAGGAGCGAGGCTTGCCCGCGAAGAGGCCCTATCTACCAATAGAGATGCATGTCTCTTTATAGAGACTCAGCAATCCCCAGCGCCGCCATCTTCTTGTACAGCGTCGACCGCCCCAGCCCCAACCGCGCCGCCGCTTCGATTACCTTCCCACCGCATTGCGCGAGGGTCGATTCAATCAACTGCCGATCAAACCGTTCGCGAGCCTCACTGAAGGTTTCATGGGCAATCGGCTCAAGGGGCAGAGGCGCCGCACGCTCCACCGGGGTAAAGCTGCCAATCGCCGCGCGGATATCCGCCGCGTTCAGCATCAAGTCATCACTGAGCAGCGCCGCCCGTTCCAGCACGTTGCGCAGTTCACGAATGTTCCCCGGCCAGGCGTGTTGCCCCAACAATTCCAAGGCTTCGCGGTTCAATTCGTGCTGGCTGCGCAGTTCCTCAAGGATCGCTTCACTGAGGGCAGGAAGGTCGTCGAGGCGATCACGCAGGGGCGGGACCTGGATCGGCAGCACATTGAGGCGGTAATACAGATCGGCGCGAAACTCGCCGCATTTGATTGCCGCCACCAGATCGGTGGAGGTGGCGGCGATCACTCGCACATCACTCTGAATCACTTCGTTGGAGCCCACCGGTTCGAATTCCTTCTCCTGCAACACCCGTAGCAACTTGCTTTGCAGCGGCAGCGGCATGTCGCCGATTTCGTCGAGAAACAGCGTGCCGCCCTGGGCGATTTGCAACTTGCCGGCGCGGCCCTTGCGATCGGCGCCGGTGAACGCGCCGGGCGCGGTGCCGAAGAACTCGGCTTCCAGCAGCGACTCGGGAATCGCTGCGCTGTTGATGCTGACGAAGGCTTTATGCGCCCGGGGTGATGCGCCGTGGATCGCCTGGGCCAGCAGTTCCTTGCCGGTGCCGGTTTCACCGAGCAACAACACCGGCGACTCTGCACTGGCGCTGCGTCGGGCGCGGCGTTTGACTTCGAGGCTGGCGGCGCTGGTGCCGATGAAGTGCGCGAAGTTGTACTTGGTCTGTCGCGCCCGCAGTAGAGAACGGGTGGACGCCAGTTCTTCCTGCATGCTCAGGTAGCGCTTGAGCATTGGCGACAGGCTGCGCAATTCGTCGAACAGGGCAAAACCGATGGCGCCGATCACCGCGCCGGCATCGTCGTGAATCGGCAGGCGCATCACCACCAGCGGTTCCTTGGGGGTGTCTTGCATGTCCAGCAGGATCGGCCGTCCGGTACGCACCACCTCGCGCAACAGGCTGCCGGGGATCACGCTTTCACAGGCCCTGCCGATGGCGCCTGCGGCCGACTCCAGGCCGAATCGCCGGGCATAGCGCTCGTTCATCCAGACAATGTTCGCATCGCGGTCGACAATCACCGTGCCTTCGCTCGATTGCTCGATGATCTCGAACAGCGAGCGGATCGCCAGGGTGCGAACGCGCTGGTAGTCCTTGAGGCTTTCGGTGGTGTTCATCGGGGTGTCCATTTTTGGAAATCAAGATCAAAAGATCGCAGGGATTATGCCAACCCCGGATGCGCCGCCGCCAACAGCTCTTTGGTGTACGGGTGCTGCGGTGATTCGAACACCGTGTGGCTGGCGCCGCTTTCCACCACTTTGCCGTCCTTGATCACGATCATGTCGTGGGCCAGGGCACGCACCACCGCCAGGTCGTGGCTGATGAACAGGTAGGTCAGGCCATATTTCTCCTGAAGCTGGCGGAGCAGGGCGACCACTTGTTTTTGCACCGTGCGATCGAGGGCCGAGGTCGGTTCGTCGAGCAGGATCAGCGCCGGTTTGAGCACCAGCGCGCGGGCAATGGCAATGCGTTGGCGCTGCCCGCCGGAGAACTCGTGCGGGTAGCGATGACGGCTTTGCGGATCGAGGCCGACTTCTTCCAGCACCCGGATGACCTGGGCTTCGCATTGGGCAGGGGTGGACTGGCTATGGACCTCAAGGCCTTCACTGATGATCTGCGCCACGGACATTCGCGGGCTGAGGCTGCCAAAAGGATCCTGGAATACCACCTGCATCTTCTTGCGCCATGGCCGCAGTTGCTTTTGCGTCAGGCCATCCAGCGCCTGCCCCTGAAAGCGAATGCTGCCTTCGGAATCAAGCAAGCGCAGGATCGCCTGACCGAGCGTGGACTTGCCTGAGCCGGACTCACCGACGATGCCCAGGGTCTTGCCGCGCTGAACGTTCAGGCTGATGCCGTCCACTGCGCGCAGGTACGTCTTACGCTGGAACAGCCCGCCACCGAGGGTGAACTGCACTTGCAGATTCTCCACTTCCAGCACGTTTTCACGCTCGTCCCGGGGCAGGGCTTCACCTTCCGGTTCGGCGTTCAGCAGCACACAGCTGTATGGGTGTTTCGGCTCGGTGAACAGCGTTTCGCAAGGTGCCTGCTCGACGATTTCCCCAGCGTGCATCACGCACACCCGCTGGGCCATGCTGCGCACCAGATTGAGGTCGTGGCTGATCAGCAGCAGCGACATGCCAAGCTGCTGTTGCAGGGATTTGAGCAGCCGCAGGATCTTGCGCTGCACCGTCACATCCAGCGCGGTGGTCGGCTCGTCGGCGATCAGCAATTCCGGTTCGCAGGCCAGGGCCATGGCGATCATTACCCGTTGTCGCTGGCCGCCGGACAGTTGATGAGGGTAGGCCTTGAGCCGCTCTTCGGGCTTCTGGATGCCCACCAGTTGCAGTAATTCCAGAATCCGCGCTTGCGCCGCTTTGCCACCCAGCCCTTTGTGCAGCAGCAGGGTTTCGCCGATCTGTTTCTCGATGCTGTGCAGCGGATTGAGGGAGGTCATCGGCTCCTGGAATATGATCGCGATCCGGTTACCGCGCAGTTCGCGCAAGACGTTAGCGTCGGCGCCGATCAATTCCTGGCCGCGATAGCGAATGCTGCCGGTGGTTTGCGTACCGTTTTCGGGCAGCAGTTGCAGGATCGAGTGGGCGGTCACCGACTTGCCGGATCCGGACTCGCCGACCAGCGCCAGGCATTCGCCGGGGTGGATGTCCAGGCACAGGTTGCGCACCACGGTCTGGCCACTGAAGGCTATATTGAGGTCACGGATTTCGATCAGGTTGTCAGTCATGTCACCAGTCCGCTTCAAGAACGAGGGTCAAAGGCATCACGCAACGCCTCGCCAATGAACACCAGCAAAGAAAGAATCAGCGCCAGGGTGAAAAACGCCGTCAGCCCCAGCCACGGCGCTTGCAGGTTCTGCTTGCCTTGGCCGATCAACTCGCCCAGGGACGCACTGCCGGCCGGCATGCCGAAACCGAGGAAATCCAGCGCCGTGAGGGTGGAAATCGCCCCGGTCAGGATGAACGGCAGATAACTCAGGGTGGCGTTCATTGCGTTGGGCAGAATGTGTCGCACGATCACCTTGCGGTCGGTCAGGCCCAACGCACGGGCGGCTTTGACGTATTCCAGGTTACGCCCGCGCAGGAACTCGGCGCGCACCACATCCACCAGGGCCAGCCAGGAAAACAGCGCCATGATCCCCAACAGCCACCAGAAATTCGGCTCGACGAAGCCCGACAGAATGATCAGCAGGTACAGCACCGGCAGCCCCGACCAGACTTCCTGCAAGCGCTGACCAAGCAAGTCGACCCAGCCGCCGTAATAGCCCTGCAATGCACCAGCGGCGATACCGATCAAGGCGCTGATAAACGTCAGCATCAGCGCAAACAGGATCGACACCCGTGCCCCGAAAATCACTCGCGCCAGCACGTCCCGGGCCTGATCGTCGGTGCCCAGCCAGTTGACCTTCGACGGCGGACTCGGCGCCGGTTGATTGAGATCGTAATTGGGCGTGTCGTCGCTGAACGGGATCGGCGCAAACAGCATCCAGCCGTCGCCCTTGTGAATCAGCTTCTGCACGTAATCGCTGCGAAAATCGGCCTGAAACGGCAACTGGCCGCCGAACTCTTGCTCGGTGTGGCGTTTGAACGCCGGGAAGTACAGCGAGCCCTGATAACTGAGCACCAGCGGTTGGTCATTGGCGATCAGTTCGCCGCCCAGGGTCAGCAGGAACAAACCGATAAACAACCACAGCGACCACCAGCCCCGGCGGTTTTTCTTGAAGCGTTCAAAACGGCGACGGCCCAGCGGCGAGAGTTTGAACATCAGGCGTTCCTCGCGGCGAAGTCGATACGCGGATCGACCAGGGTGTAGCACAGGTCACCGATGATTTTTATCAGCAGGCCGAACAAGGTGAAGATGAACAGCGAACCGAATACCACCGGATAGTCCCGCGATACCGCCGCTTCGTAACTCATGCGACCCAGGCCATCGAGGGAGAAAATCACTTCGATCAGCAGCGAGCCGGCGAAGAAAACGCTGATAAAGGCCTGGGGAATTCCCGAGACCACCAGCAGCATGGCGTTGCGAAACACATGGCCGTAAAGCACCTGGCGTTCGCTCAAGCCCTTGGCCCGGGCGGTGACCACGTACTGGCGGGTGATTTCATTGAGGAAGGAATTTTTGGTGAGGATGGTCAGGGTCGCAAAGCCGCCGACCACTAGCGCCGTTACTGGCAGCACCAGGTGCCAGAAGTAATCGGCGATCTTGCCCACCGTCGACAGCGAATCGAAGTTGTCCGAGACCAGGCCGCGTACCGGAAACCAGTTCAACGAGGTGCCGCCGGCGAAGACCACGATCAGGAACATCGCGAACAGGAACGCCGGCATTGCGTAACCGATGATGATCGCGGTGCTGCTCCAGATATCGAAATGGCTGCCGTGGTGCACGGCCTTGCGGATGCCCAGCGGAATCGACACCAGATAAGTGATCAACGTCGCCCAGAGCCCGAGGGAAATGGTCACCGGCATTTTATCCAGGATCAGGTCGGTGACCGTGGCACCGCGAAAAAAGCTCTTGCCGAAGTCGAGGTGGGCATAGCTCTTGAGCATCAGCCACAAGCGTTCCGGCGCTGGCTTGTCAAAGCCGTATTGCTTTTCGATCTCCTTGATCAGCTGCGGATCGAGCCCACGGCTGGCCCGAGAACTGCCGTGCATGGTCTCACTGGAACCGCCGCCGATACTTGCGCCACCGATGCCTTGCAGGTGTGCGATGGCCTGTTCCACCGGGCCACCGGGCGCGGCCTGGACGATGGCGAAGTTGACCAGAAGAATGATCACTAAAGTCGGGATGATCAGCAGCAAGCGCCGCAGTACGTAAGCCCACATCAGTGCGACCCTCCGGATTTGCCGCGCTTGATGAGTTCGGCGGTCATCTGTTCGTTGGTCAGGGGGGTGGAGCTGACTTCCCACCAACTCTCGATGGCTTCGTCATTGCTTGCTTGTACAGAGGGAATGCCGAAGCGGTTCCACCACACGGTCGAACTGCCGGGCGGGTAATAGTTGGGAATCCAATAGAAGTTCCATTGCAGGACACGGTCCAGGGCATGGGCGTAGCGCAGCATGTCGGCCTGGGTGTTGGCGCGGACCAGGCCGTTGATCAACGTATCGACCGCCGGGTTCTTCAGCACCATGTAGTTGTTGGAGCCCGGATCGCTGGCCGCCGCCGAGCCAAAGTAGTTGTACAGCTCGTTACCCGGCGAGTTGGTGACCGGGTAGCCGGTGACGATCATGTCGTAGTCCCGGGACATCAGGCGGTTGACGTACTGGGAGGCGTCGATGCGACGAATGTTCAGGTCGATGCCGATTTGTTTCAGGGTGCGCTTGTAAGGCAGCAGCAATCGGTCCATGCCGTTCTGGCTGATCAGGAAGGTGAAGCTCAGCGGTTGGCCTTCGGCGTTGACCAGTTGATCGCCATCGGGTTTCCAGCCGGCCTGTTCGAGCAGGTCCAGGGCTTGCAATTGCTTGTCGCGAATCACGCCGCTGCCATCGGTTTTCGGTGCTTCGAAGACCTGAGTGAAGACTTCGTCGGGGATCTGCCCGCGCAGCGGTTCGAGAATCGCCCGCTCACCCGCGTCGGGCAGTTGTCGGGCGGCGAGCTCGGTGTTGGAAAAGAAACTCTGCTGGCGGATGTACAGGTCGCGCATCATCTGCCGGTTGCTCCATTCGAAATCCCAGAGCATGGCCAGCGCTTGGCGCACGCGGCGGTCCTGGAACATCGGGTTTTGCAAGTTAAATACAAAACCCTGGGACGGTTGTGGTGCCTGTGTCGCCAGGTGGGCTTTTTGCAGGCGGCCGTCGCGCAAGGCCGGACTCTCGTAGCCGATGGAGTAGGCGGTGGCGGAGAATTCGCGGTTGTAGTCATAGGCGCCGCCACGCAGGACCTGACGGGCGACGTCGGTGTCGCCGAAGTACTCGATGCTGAAATGATCGAAGTTGTAGAGGCCGCGGCTGACCGGTAAATCCCTGGCCCACCAGTCGGCGTTACGCTCGAAGGTAATGCTGCGCCCTGAGTCGACCTTGCTCACGCGGTACGGCCCGCTGCCCAGCGGCGGCTCGTAACCGCCACCGTTGGCGAAGTCGCGGGTCTTCCACCAGTGTTCGGGAAGCACCGGCAAAGTGGCGATGTCGAGGGGCAGGGTGCGGTTTTCGTTGCTCTTGAAGTCGAACCGAATGGTTCGCGACGATTCCACTTCGACGCCTTTGACGTCGGCGAATTGCGTGCGATAGCGCAGGCTACCCTGGGTCATCAGGAGGTCGAAGGTGTAGCGCACGTCTTCGGCGGTGATCGGCTTGCCATCGGCGAAACGGGCCTTCGGGTTCAGGTAGAAACGCAGGGACAGTCCATCGTCGGAACGCTCCATCTGCTGCGCCACCAGGCCGTACACGGTGTAGGGTTCGTCCAGTGAACGCACGGCCAGGGGCGAGTAGATCAAGCCATCGACTTGTGTGACGCCAATCCCTTTGTCGATGTACGGCAGGATGTGGTCGAAATGACCGATTTCCAGCGCCGAGCGACGCATCGTGCCGCCCTTGGGCGCTTGCGGGTTGGTGTAGTCGAAATGACTGAAACCGGCGGGATACTTCGCCGGTTCACCGTACACGGTCAACGCCTGTTGCGGTGCAGCGCTCACACCGGCGGCGCCCAACAGCAGGGCCACGGCAGTGAACAGTAAAGTGGGGAAAGCCAGTCGCATTGTCAGCCTTAGAGCCGGGTGATCGATAAGCACAATTTGTACGCTAGCGGCGCGTCCCTCGCCAGCCGTATCACGTAACGAAAACACAACGGCCCACCAAAAGGCGGGCCGTTGTGGAGAAAACTCAGGGGTTGATCAGTCCTGACGGCTGGTCACTTCCAGCAGGTGGTAACCGAACTGGGTCTTGACCGGGCCTTGCACCACGTTGATTGGCGCGCTGAAAACCACGGTGTCGAATTCCTTGACCATCTGGCCTGGACCGAACGAACCCAGGTCACCGCCCTGGCGGCTTGATGGGCAGCTGGAGTTGGCTTTGGCGACTTCGGCGAAATCGGCGCCGGCTTCGATCTGGGCCTTGAGTTCGTTGCACTTGGCTTCGCTGGAAACCAAGATGTGGCGGGCGGTGGCTTTGGCCATGGGAAAATACTCCATTCAATGTTCAGTAAAGTGCGGAGCCTACCGGATTCAGAGGGCTATTTCTTCTCAAAATGCCGTCCAGCTTAAGGCATTGTCTAAAGCCCGGCATTTCTTAAGCGTTCGGCATGTTGCACATACAGGTCAATGGGGTCGATGCCCTTGCGGACTTGACCTGTGGTCTGGCTGAGGCTGTCCAGATGATCCAGCGGATAGTCGGAACGGATCACTTTACCCAGATGGGAGCTGAACCGGCCGACCATGCCGTCATTCTGCTCGGCTTCGGTGGTGAAGTAGTGGGAGAAGGCCCGCAGGAACCCGTGCAGCGGGTTGAGCGCATAGAGCCCTTCGTCGAGGATGTTTCCCTGCAGGGTGCCGCTCCAGGAGTAGTAGCGTACGCCGTTCACCAGTTCGCGACCCTTGCCGCCCCAGGTTTTCGGCAACCCTTGGGGGTACTTGTCGTTGAAGGCACCAACGCCTTCGGTGGTCAGCGCGTTGAGTGCGGCGATGGCGTTCTGCGGCAGGTGCCGGTTGCCGCTGAGCAACGACAGGAAGTCGGCGAACAGGGTGGCCACCGCTCCGGCGACCTGTTCCGGCAGGCGCCCGGGCGTCAGCGCCTTGCGCAGGAAGTCGGCCAGTTCCGAGCCGTGGTTCGGCCCGCTGACCGATGTCACCGAAGCGACCATCTGTGGCGCCAGCGCCCCCGCATATCGTGCAGCCAGTGCGCCCTGGCTGTGACCGATCAGATTGACTTTGCTTGCACCGGTTCCTTGCAGTACCCGTTCGATCTGCACCAGCAACTGTTCGCCACGGGTTTCATTGCTGTGGGTCGCCGACAGGTGCGGGATGAAAACCCTCGCACCGGCGCTTCTCAAGGCCTGTTTGACGTCATGGAACAGTTCGAGTTTGCCGATGCGATCGAAGCCGAAGAGCCCGTGGACCAGCAGGATCGGATAGTCAGTGGTTGCATTCCGTAGCATGTACATTTCCTTTTTCGCAGTAGGTCAGGTGTGTGCTCAAGGGGGCACTCTAAAGCACACCCACCGCTCGGCGATGTATGAAAAAGCCGCTGTAACCTGATGAAAACGGAATAGAAATGGTACGAAAACTCGAATGAGCGTGAGGTCTTGGTCGGAATATCCGGACATCTTTTTAACGATGGCCGAGATATTTCTTTCAATGACCTACCTCTGGTAGGTCATTTTTCCGTGCAAACCGACCCGATCGCGCTGCATCGCGGTTCTCGGCGACACGGCTTACTTTGGCTGCTGAGCGCTTCGTTGTGCACGAAGTCGCTCGGCTCCCTGCAACAACAATTGTTCCGTCCCGGTCCAGCCAAGGCAGCCGTCCGTTACCGACACCCCGTACCGCAACGAAGGGCTCAACGGTTGGCAGCCTTCGAACAGATGACTCTCAATCATCATGCCGACCAGCGAGCGATCACCTTGCAGGCGTTGTTCCAGCACGTCGTTGAACACGGCGGGCTGACGTAACGGATCTTTACCGCTGTTGGCGTGGCTGCAGTCGACCATGATCCGCGCCGGAATCTTGAGTCTGGTCAAGTCGCTGTGCACTTTGGCAATGCTGTCGCGGTCGTAGTTCGGCCCGCGATGGCCACCGCGCAATACCAGGTGAGTGTCGGGGTTGCCCGGTGTCTGGATAATCGCAGGATGGCCCTGGCTGTCGACACCGAAATGGCGGTGCGGATGAGCGGCCGAGCGCATGGCGTCGCTGGCGACAGCCACACCACCATCGGTGCCGTTCTTGAACCCTACCGGCATGCTCAGGCCACTGGCCATTTCCCGATGGATCTGCGATTCGGTGGTGCGGGCGCCGATCGCGACCCAGCTCAGCAGGTCGTCAAAGTAACCGGCGGCCATCGGTTGCAGCAGCTCGGTGGCAACGGGCAGGCCCAGTTGGAGCATTTCGCGCATCAATTCGCGGGACAGGGTCAAACCGCCCGCCATGTCATCGCTGCCATCCAGGTGCGGGTCGTAGGCCAGGCCTTTCCAGCCGACCATGGTGCGGGGTTTTTCGACGTAGGCGCGCATCACCAGCAGCATCTCGTCGCCGACTTGTGCAGACAGACGGGCCAGGTTGGCGGCGTATTCGAGGGCAGAACGTGGGTCGTGAATCGAGCAGGGACCGACGATCACCAGCAGACGGGAGTCTTCACCGTTGAGGATCGCGCGGACGGCCTGGCGGTGGGCGGCGACTTGTTGGGTCAGGGCATTGCTGAGTGGCAGTTGCTGTTTGAGTTGCAATGAGCTGGGCAGACGCAAGGTCAGCGCTTCATTGGCAGGGCTCAAGGTGGACAGCGGCAGAGCAGAGACGGACGAGTTCATATTCGGGCTTCCTGGGCTGGCGGCGGGTTCGTCCCGCGCGCTCGGCCCTAGTGGGGTGTTCGACAATTGGCCGGATTGGCTGCGTGTGTGTGCTTGCCACCTGTGGGTGACCGATCGGAGGCGGCAGGCTGTCCCGAGCGGAAGCTGGTAAATCGCCAGGCGGTAAAAGTGTCGTAACGGTAATAAGTGGCGTAATTCATGTCGTAAATCCTCAAGTTGTCTGGTGTGACGCTAAAAATGTTCAGGGCTGAAAAAACAAAACCCCCGGTCGGGAGGCCGACCGGGGGTAGAGAATTCTCTGGTGGCGACCCGTTTAAAGTGGGCGCCGTGTGGGTATCAGGCGCGCCAGTGGCTAAACCAATACCCAAAATAAAAGCTGACCGAAGCACAAACGTCATTCACCCGGGCAGCCGCATCCGAGCGCGAGGCGCTGGCGGTACGAAGCGGTGAGAGGGCGTTGAACATGGTCTGTCTCCGATGAATGAGCCGAGCTTACTAGAGGCCGGTACGCGGATTCAATCAGAAAATGCTATCGGGCATCACGGGGCGTTTCTATCGGTTGGGTAGGTCGGGAGTTGTGACACACTTTACGCAGCGGGCGGCGTGTAACCGGCGTCCAAACCATCAACGTCACAAGGACGAACCATGACGACACTGACCATCGCCGCCGCACAATCGATCTCTGTCGCCGGTGATCTTGCCGCCAATATTGCCCGGCACCTGCGCTTCATGCAGGTTGCCGCGGAGCAGGGCGTGCAATTGCTGGTGTTTCCAGAACTGTCGCTGACCGGCTACGAGCGCGGTCTGGCAGCGGAGCTGGCCATCGCGCCAGACGCCAGAGTGCTGCAACCTCTGCGCGATTTCGCGCGGGAGGTCGGTGTGACCAGTGTCGTCGGGATGCCGATTCGTCTGTCGGACGATTCGCCGGTGTTGATCGGTGCCCTGGTGTTGGGGGCCGATGGTTTGCTCGAGATCTACAGCAAACAGCATTTGCACCCAGGGGAGGAGGTGGCATTTGCCCCGGGAACAGGCGGTTCGACATTGAAGATCGGCACCGACACCGTCGCGTTGGCGGTATGCGCCGATTTTTCTCACGCCAGTCATGCAGCCGCCGCGGCACGGCAGGGCGCTGATCTTTATGCCGCGGGCGTGTTGATTACAGAAAGCGGCTACGCTCCAGATACCGCACTGTTGCAAGGTTATGCCCGCACCCACTCGATGGCGGTACTGATGGCCAACCATGGTGGCGCAACGGGTGGCTGGGAGTCGGCAGGGCGTAGTGCAATCTGGGCGGCGGACGGCTCGTTGGTTGCGGCGGCACCGGGGACGGGGAATCTCATGGTGGTTGCTCGTCGCAATGCTGACGGCTGGAAGGGGCAAATCGTGACTGTCGCGGAGGCTTGAATGGGGTTCGAATTGCGCCCGGCAACGTCTCGTGACCTGGACTTCGCGCGTGACCTGACTTGTCGAAATATGCTGCGCTACTACATTCAACATGAACTGTTGTGGCAGGACGAGGCTTTCGATGTTGCTTGGGAGGGACGCGAAAACTGGCTGATTGTGCGTGATGACACACTGATGGGGTATGTCAGCCTGAGCCGTGACGCCAGCGCCTTGTATATCCGCGAATTGCATTTACTTGACGCGTGCCGGGGGCAGGGCGCCGGTTCGTGGGTGATCGATCAGGTATTCGCCATGGCCTGCAAGGAACGGCGCCTGGCATTGCGTCTGACCGTATTTGAAAATAATCCGGCAAAAATACTTTACGAGAGAAAAGGACTGAAGGTGGTCGGCAAGGACCAGTGTTTCCTGAGAATGCAGCGTGATATCAATGGACTGCATCGCTGAAACACACTGCCAGCAAGCCTCGCCAGAAGAATTGACACTTTTTATATGCTGCTTTCCGCTAGGTCTGCCAGTCGCTTTTTGCTAAGGTGTCCGGCAACCCAATAAGACCAAATCGCGAGGTGTCTGCTTGATTAGGGTGCTAGTAGTCGATGACCATGATCTCGTTCGTACAGGCATTACACGAATGCTGGCTGACATCGATGGCCTGCAAGTAGTCGGTCAGGCCGAGTCGGGAGAGGAATCCCTGCTCAAAGCGCGTGAGTTGAAACCCGATGTGGTGCTGATGGACGTCAAGATGCCCGGGATCGGCGGTCTTGAAGCCACGCGCAAATTATTGCGCAGTCATCCCGACATCAAAGTCGTCGCGGTCACCGTGTGCGAAGAAGATCCGTTTCCAACCCGCCTGTTACAGGCAGGTGCCGCGGGCTACCTGACCAAGGGCGCCGGATTGCCGGAAATGGTCCAGGCCATTCGCCTGGTGTTTGCCGGGCAACGCTATATCAGCCCGCAAATTGCCCAGCAACTGGCGATCAAATCGTTCCAGCCAACCAACGATTCGCCGTTCGACGCCTTGTCTGAGCGGGAAATCCAGATTGCGTTGATGATTGTCGGCTGTCAGAAGGTGCAGATCATCTCCGACAAACTGTGCCTGTCGCCAAAAACAGTGAATACCTACCGTTACCGTATTTTCGAAAAGCTTTCGATCAGCAGCGATGTCGAGTTGACGCTGTTGGCGGTTCGTCACGGCATGGTTGATGCCAGCCTCTGAAAATGACTGAAACCTTCGATCCAAGTGCTTTTCTGTCGACGGTCAGTGGGCGGCCGGGTGTCTATCGCATGTTCGACAGCGATGCCCGTCTGCTTTATGTCGGCAAAGCCAAGAATCTCAAGAAACGTTTGGCGAGTTACTTCCGCAAAACCGGTCTGGCCCCCAAGACCGCCGCGCTGGTAGGCCGTATCGCTCAGGTCGAAACCACCATCACGGCCAACGAAACAGAGGCCTTGCTACTCGAGCAGACGCTGATCAAGGAATGGCGCCCGCCGTACAACATCCTGCTGCGCGACGATAAGTCCTACCCTTATGTCTTTCTCTCGGATGGCCAGTTCCCGCGTTTGAGCATCCATCGCGGAGCGAAAAAGGCCAAGGGCAAGTATTTCGGCCCTTACCCCAGCGCAGGAGCGATCCGCGAAAGCCTGAGCCTGCTGCAAAAGGCTTTTTTTGTACGTCAGTGCGAAGACAGCTATTACAAGAACCGCACGCGACCTTGCCTGCAATACCAGATCAAGCGCTGCAAGGCGCCGTGTGTCGGCCTGGTGGAGCCTGAGGTGTATGCCGAAGATGTTCGCCACTCGGTGATGTTTCTTGAGGGGCGCAGCAATGCGTTGGCGGACGAATTGTCCGCGGCCATGGAGGAAGCGGCGGTCAATCTGGAGTTCGAACGGGCCGCCGAATTGCGCGACCAGATTTCATTGCTGCGCCGGGTCCAGGACCAGCAGAGCATGGAAGGCGGGACGGGCGATGTCGATGTGATCGCAGCGTTCGTCAATCCGGGTGGCGCCTGTGTGCACTTGATCAGCGTACGCGGCGGCCGGGTGTTGGGGAGCAAGAACTTCTTCCCGCAGGTGGGTATTGAAGAAGACGTTTCCGAAGTCATGGCGGCGTTTCTCGGTCAGTACTTCATCAGCAGCCCCGAACGCGACTTGCCGAGCGAGCTGATCGTCAACGTGGTTCACGAAGACTTTCCGACCCTGATTGCGGCCATTGAAGAGCTGCGCGGTCGTGAACTGACCATCAGTCATCGTGTACGGGGCACCCGCGCGCGCTGGCAGCAATTGGCGGTCACCAATGCCGAACAGGCGCTGGGCGCACGTCTGGCGAACCGGCAACACGTCGCGGCACGTTTCGATGCCCTGGCCGAAGTGCTGAGCCTGGACGAGCCGCCGCAACGTCTCGAGTGCTACGACATCAGTCATTCCAGTGGCGAGGCCACCGTGGCGTCGTGCGTGGTGTTCGGCCCGGAAGGCCCGATCAAGTCCGACTACCGCCGCTACAACATCGAAGGCGTCACGCCAGGCGACGACTATGCCGCGATGCACCAGGCCCTGACCCGACGCTTCAGCAAGTTGAAGGACGGAGAGGGCAAACTGCCGGACATTCTGCTGGTCGACGGCGGCAAAGGTCAGCTGTCGATGGCCCGTGACGTGCTCAATGAGCTGGCCGTGCCCGACCTGATTCTGCTGGGCGTGGCCAAGGGGGCGACGCGCAAGGCCGGTTTCGAAACCTTGTACCTCAACGATGCGGCCCATGAATTCACCTTGCGCGGTGATTCCCCCGCGCTGCATTTGATCCAGCAGATCCGCGACGAAGCTCACCGTTTCGCCATCACCGGGCACCGTGCACGGCGCGGTAAAACCCGCCGCACCTCGACGCTTGAGGGGGTTGCCGGTGTAGGACCGACACGTCGACGGGATTTGTTGAAACATTTTGGTGGATTGCAGGAGCTGTCTCGTGCCAGCATCGAAGAGATCGCCAAAGCACCCGGGATCAGTAAAAAGCTCGCAGAGTTGATTTATGCAAATCTGCACAGCGAGTAGAATGCCCAACTCACCTCGTAGCCAGTTGTGTCGATGAATATCCCTAATCTGATTACCGTTCTACGCGTCCTGCTCATCCCGATCTTCATTTTGCTGTTTTACTTGCCTTACCACTGGAGCTATCTGGCGTCGGCTTCGGTTTTTGCCTTTGCCGCCGCGACCGACTGGCTGGACGGGTATCTGGCCCGACGTCTGGAACAAAGCACACCGTTCGGGGCTTTCCTCGATCCTGTTGCGGACAAGCTGATGGTCGCCGTTGCGCTGGTGCTGCTGGTGCAAGAACACGGCAACCTGTGGCTCACACTGCCGGCCGCCGTCATCATCGGTCGCGAGATCGTCGTATCGGCGCTGCGCGAGTGGATGGCCGAACTCGGCGCCCGTGCCCATGTGGCGGTATCGAACCTGGGCAAATGGAAAACCGCCGCGCAAATGCTGGCGCTGGTGATCCTGCTGGCCAATCCGTCGGACTTCAGCTTCTGGGTCCTGATGGGCTACGCTTTGCTGATGGTGTCCGCTGGCCTGACCTTGTGGTCCATGGTCCAGTACTTGCGGGCCGCCTGGCCGCATCTGAAGACGGATGTGGAAAAGAAATAAAACTTTTTTGAATCAAGGGGTTGACGGGGCATCTGGATTCTATAGAATGCGCCTCACCAAGACGCGGGAATAGCTCAGTTGGTAGAGCACGACCTTGCCAAGGTCGGGGTCGCGAGTTCGAGTCTCGTTTCCCGCTCCAAATACAGAAAAACGCCACTCATTGAGTGGCGTTTTTTTTTGCGCGCTATTTTGTTGTCAGCATTGAAAAAAGAGGCTTTTGCCTCTTTTTTCGTTCCAGCGAGTTCTGCTGAAAACCATTATCAGCCACGCTTTTTTTTGTACGTTAAAACGTACATCGAAATCCTAGCTGAAGCGTCAGTACTACGTTGCTCATTTATCGTGCGTTCACAGAAGCGAATTCGCTACACTGAAAAGCTAAATTATTGGGGCGTTGTTAATCGCCGGTGCAGCGTGTACAAGCGGCATTGTCATCACTGTTGGCATCTGCCCATACATGCTTAGAACGGAATTTTGTCTCAGCATGCATGACCAGTAGGGCGGCAGAGTCAGCGCGTTGTCACAGCCGTAGCCAGACCTGAATACTCCTGCATTGCATCCTCCAACGCCCCCCGAAAATACGCTTTCGACGCCCGATCACAAAGGATGTGCAAACTCGCCTGATGCGCGGTACCGGCGTTGATCACGATCACGTTGATGCGCGCCGCCGACGTCTGTGCCACCGTCCCCGGACCGAATGTCTGGGGACTCAAGTCAGCGCCACAGAGCTTGGCCATCACCTCGCTCGGACATTCCCCTGTCAGCTGAAACCAGGCATGACTGTCCTGACGCGGCAGCAGGTAATTGGCCTGATGATCGAGTTCCCAGCGGGCTTCTTCATCGGCCATCCGTTCGCCCTGATCTTCTGGACTGCCCAGCAGTAAGTACTCGGTCTGCGACAGTCGCGCAACTAGGCTGCCATCGGCCTGGGCCACGGCGCGGTTGGGCGCGTCCGGCAGGACGAAGCCTCGGTTGCGCAAGTACTCGGCACTGTGTGCGCCGCGAAAGCCGACCCGAGGCAGGTCGGTCAGGTCCACCAGGCAGTACTCCGGCGAAGGCGCCAGGGCTTGCTGACTGACGCTAGGTTGTTCTCTCAGACTGGTCATGACTCAAAGTTCCTGGCGTTGATTATCGGGATCGAAGAAAGGCAATTTCACCACTTCGGCCTGGACCACGATGCCGCCTTCGACGCGGATCGGAATCCGTTGCCCAGGCGTGCTCTGGTCGATGCCGGCGTAGGCCAGGCCGATGATCTTGCCCAGAGAGGCGGAATATTCGCAGGAGGTGACGTTGCCGCTGATGTCCGGGCCGTTGAGCACCAGATGGCCTTCCAGTGGTTGTGGGCTGCCCTTGGGCAAGGTGAAACCGACCAGTTTGCGTTTCAGCGGCTGGGCTTCGAGGATGTCCACCGAGCGGCGACCGACGAAGAATGGTTTGGTGCGACTGACCGCCCAGCCCATGTCGATTTCCGCGGGGTGGGTCATGCCGTCAGTGTCCTGACTGATGATCACATGGCCTTTTTCCAGACGTAGCAGGCGTTGGGTTTCCACGCCGAACGGGCGGATGTCATGCACCTTGCCGGCCTCCATCAGCGCGTCCCAGAGCTTGAGTCCGTGGCGCGCCGGGACGTGGATTTCATAGCCCAGTTCGCCGACAAAACCGACCCGCAGCAACCGAGCCTTGATGCCTGCCACCGTGCCCTGGCGCACTCCCAGATAAGGGAACGCTTCGGCACTCAGGTCCAGGTCGCTGCAGACCTGTTCCAGTACCTTGCGCGAGTCGGGGCCGGCGACGTTGACCGCGCAGATAGCCGCGGTGACGTTGGCAACGTCCACGTCAAGGCGCCATTGCGCATTCCACTTGAGCATCTGCTGATAGATTCGGTCGACACCGCTGGTGGTGGCGGTGACGTAGAAATGGTTCTCGGCAAACCGCGCGCAGACGCCGTCGTCGATCACCACCCCGTGCTCATTGGTCATTAGCGCGTAGCGGGAACGGCCGACTGGCTGCTTGAGGAACGCAAAGGTGTACATCCGGTTGAGCAGTTCGGCGGCGTCCGGACCGCGCACATCGAGGCCGCCCAGGGTCGAGACGTCAATGAGGCCAACCTTGTTGCGCACGTGCAGGGCTTCGGCCTGCATGCACGCCTCGCGATCCTTGGCGCTGCCGTAGTAGGCCGGACGTTGCCAGATGCCGGCGGGCATCATCTTCGCCCCGGCTTGCAAATGGCGCGCATGCATCGGCGTTTGCCGATAGGGATCAAAAGCGCGACCGGCGACATGTGCCAGTTTCTCGGCAACAAAGGGCGGCCGAGCGGTGGTCACCCCGGTTTCGCTGATGTTGCGCTGGGTCGCCCAAGCCACCAGACGCGCAGTCGGCAGTGCCGAATGTCGTCCCTGGGACGGGCCCATGCCTACGGTGGAGTAGCGCTTGACCAGTTGCACGTCGCGGTAGCCGATTTTCGTTGCATTGACGATGTCGGCCACTTGCAGATCCTCGTCAAAGTCGACGAAATCCTTGCCCTTGGGATGAGGGAAAATCGGCCAGTTGAAGTTGACCCGAGCTTCGCCGCTGAACGGCGCGCGTTGCGCGCCGACTGTCAGGCCGAGGGCGAGGGCGGCGTCAGTACCGGCATTCACGCCGTCGGCGATCACGTTGTCCAGTTGGTGGCGACCATTGACCGAACCGGCAACGGCGAGGTTCTGTGGCAGGCCATTGAGAGTGAACTCCGCACGCTGGTCGTCATAGGCCAGTTTGCCGCCGGCCTGGCACAGCAGTTGATAGACCGGCATGTAACCGGCTGACATGCACAGCAAATCGCAATCCAGGTGGTGCCCACTGTCGGCGACCTGACCCTGTGCGGTGATCTTGCGCACGTCGACGCCAGTGACATGGCGCATGCCTTTTTCGTACAGGGCTTCGTACACCGTACTGTTGCTCAAACAACGAATTTTGCGCTTGGCCAACGCTTCGGACAGGGCTGCGTCGCCGGGTCCTGTACGGAGGTCCACCAGAGCGGCCACTTCCACGCCTTGATCATGCAGATCGAGGGCGGCGAGATAACCATCATCGTTACCCGTCAGCACCACGGCGCGTTTGCCGGGTTTGACCGCATACAGCTTCATCAGCCGTTGCGCGGCGCTGGTCAGCATCACGCCCGGCAGGTCGTTGTTGCGAAAGATCACCGGTTGGTCGAAAGAGCCGCTGCACACCAGGCACTGGCGGGCACGCACCTTGTACAGGCGCTTGCCCTGAATCAGCGGCAGGTAGTTGTCGGTGAACCAGGCGTTGCAGGTAGCTTCTGTGAGTATCTGGATGTTGGCGTGCTGTTGCACCGCAGCGAGCAATTCGCGGCGTAGGTTTTCTGCTCTTTTACCTTCGATATCGAAGCGGGCATAGGTCAGCGAGCCGCCGAGAATTGGCTGCTGCTCGATGAGTAGAACCTTGGCTCCGGCATTCGCTGCAGTGAGGGCCGCGTACAGGCCGGCGGGTCCTGCGCCGATCACCGCCAGATCGGTGAACAGATAGGCCTTGTCGTAGTACTCGGGTTTGAAGGTCAGGTCGAGTACACCGAGGCCAGCCTTTTTGCGAATGATCGGTTCCCAGACCTTCCACATGCCTTTGGGTTTGTAGAACGAGCGGTAGTAGAACCCCACTGGCATGAATTTGGAAAACTTGCCCAGGTAAGCATCGCGGTCATTGTCCAGCGAGCCATTGACGTTCTGCGCCGTGACTTGCAAGCCGGCGGACAAAGCGTGTGCATCGGCCAGGACGTTAGGTTCTTCGGGCAGTTGCACCAGACTGTTGGCGTCTTGGCCGGCCATGGTCAGCGGGCCACGCGGGCGATGGTATTTGAACGAACGGGAAATCAGGAAGCGTCCGTTGGCCAACAAGGCGCTGGCGATGCTGTCGCCTTGCAAGCCCTGATAACGGTCGCCGTCGAAACTGAAATCCAGCGGCTGATCGCGGTTAATCAGCAGGCCCATGGGGGCGGGTAGGCGGTTCATCCTGCGATCTCCTTGGCAATTGCGCTGAACTCGACACGGGTGCTGAACAGTTCTTTAGGGTCGAAGGTGCGCAGGATTTCATCGCTGACGGTGTGACGTTCTGCCAGAAACCAGTAGCTGGACGGTGTATGCATCCACCATTCGCGCACCACGCCGGCGAGGTTGTCGGTGTTGAACACGTAGTCGGCCCATTCGGCATCGCTGCAATTAACTGGGTCGGGCATTGGCTTGAACTCACCGCCATAGGTGAACTCGCTGATGTTGCGCGGCCCGTTGAGCGGGCAATTCATGATTTTCATCGTCTGCTCTCCGTCAGTGGCTGGCCGCCGTGGCGCCCATTTCGTTGACTTGCTGGAAGGTCGAAAAGCGTTCGAGACCAAAGGGCTTGATCAACTCCGGCACCTTGCCGCCGCTGGCGACCAACTCGGCCATGGTCTTGCCGCAGATCGGCGTAGCTTTGAAGCCCCAGGTGCCCCAACCAGCGTCGAGGTAGTAGTTCTTCACCGGCGACAGGCCCATGATCGGGCTGTAATCCGGGGTCATGTCAGTAATGCCGGCCCATTGGCGCATCAGCTTGGCGTTGGCCAGGAACGGGAACATCTCGATGGCGTGGGCCAGCAAGCTTTCCTTGAGGTCCAGGGTCGACCGGGTGTTGAACAATGGATAGGGATCGGAGCCGCCGCCGAACACCACTTCGCCACGACTGGTTTGCTGCACGTAGCAGTGCAGGGCGGAGGAACTCACCAGCGGGTCGAGAAACGGCTTGAACGGCTGCGTGACCATCGCTTGCAGCGGGAAGGTCTGGATCGGCGAACGAATCCCGGCCTTGGCCATCAGCAAGGAACTGTGTCCGGCAATCGCCTGCACCGCGCAACCACATTTAATCGTGCCGCGGTTGGTTTTGACGGCGGTGATCGCGCCGTTCTCGATGATCAGGTCCTGGACTTCGGTGAGCTGATGGATTTCCACCCCGCGCTTGGCCGCCTGTTTGGCGTACCCCCAGGCCACGGCGTCGTGGCGTGCGGTGGCGCCGTCGATGTGCCAGAGCCCGGCGAGCACCGGCAAGTGGCCGGGATCGAGGTTGAGACTGGGCACCAGCTCGCGGATCTGCTGGCGGTCGATCATCTCGGTACGGCCGCCGAAGTGTTTGTTGACCTCGGCGCGCTGACGGAACGAACGCACCGTGGCATCGGTGTGGGCCAGGGTCAGTTGGCCGCGCTCGGAGTACATGATGTTGAAATCGAACTCGTTGGACAGCCCCTGAAACATTCGCACCGACTCGGCATAAAAGCGTACGCCCTCACTGGTCAGGTAGTTGGAGCGGATCACTGCAGTGTTGCGAGCCGTGTTGCCGCCGCCCAGATAGGACTTTTCCAGCACCGCGATGTTGGTGATGCCGTGGTACTTGGCCAGGTAATAAGCGGTGGCCAGGCCATGGCCGCCAGCACCGATGATCACCACGTCATAGCTCGGCTTGAGTTCCTTCGGTGGCGGCAAATCCACTTCCACCGGGTACTCCGAACTCAGCCCGTACTTCAATAGATTGAATGGCATAGGGCCTCCGATTGGCTGCGTAGGGCCTGGTGTTGCGCAACGGCTGCGCTGACGGTGTTTTTCATCAGAAAGGCGATGGTCATCGGGCCGACACCACCGGGTACCGGGGTGATCGCCGCGACGTGGGGCAGAGCACTGTCGAAGTCGACGTCGCCCACCAGACGGCTGCGACCATCGTCGTCGATGCGATTGATGCCGACGTCGATCACCACCGCGCCGGGCTTGAGCCAGCCGGCATCGATCAGCCGCGGCCGACCCACGGCGGCAATGACGATGTCGGCCTGACGGCACAGGGCTTGCGCATCGCGACTGCGCGAATGCAGCACAGTCACCGAGCAGTCAGCCTTGAGCAGCAGCGCGGCCATGGGCTTGCCGACGATGTTCGAGCGACCGACCACCACCGCATGCTTGCCGCGCAGGTCGCCGCAGGTTTGCTCCAGCAAATACAGGCAGCCGCTGGGGGTGCAGGGCGCAAGCACGGTGCGACCCTGGCTGAGTCCGCCGACGTTCTGGCTATGAAAACCGTCGACGTCCTTGTCCGGGTCGATGGCCTCCAGTGCACGTAATTCGTCGATATGCGCCGGTAACGGCAGTTGCAAGAGAATGCCGTTGATCGAGTGGTCGGCATTCAGGCAGGCAATCAAATTGAGTAGCTGTTCGGTGCTGGTGTCCGTAGACAACCGGTGCTCCACGGAGCGGATACCGACCTCTTCGGCGCGCAGGATTTTGTTGCGCACGTAGACCTGGCTGGCCGGGTCGCTGCCCACCAGAATTACGGCCAGTGCCGGTTGAATGTCTTGCTCGCGCAGGCTGTCCACGTCCTCGCGGACCTGTGCCAACACACGGGCGGCGGCGGCTTTGCCGTCAATCAGTCGGGGCGCGTTCACCGGAAGATCACCGTTCTGTCCTGGTTGAGGAAAACCCGGTGTTCCAGGTGGTACTTGACCGCTTTGGACAGGGCCACGGTTTCGGTGTCACGCCCGGTAGCCACCAAATCGTCGGGCAGATAGACGTGATCGACGCGCTGCACTTCCTGCTCGATGATCGGCCCCTCGTCGAGGTCGCTGGTGACGTAATGCGCCGTGGCGCCGATCAGTTTCACACCACGCTGGTAGGCCTGGTGATAGGGCTTCGCGCCTTTGAACCCGGGCAGGAACGAATGGTGGATGTTGATCGCCCGGCCCGAGAGTTGCTTGCACAAATCGTCGGAGAGGATTTGCATGTAGCGCGCCAGCACTACCAGTTCGGTGCGAGTGTCGTCGACGATCTTCATCAACTCGGTTTCTTGTTGCACCTTAGTGTCTTTGGTGACTGGCAGGTAGATGAAGCGAATGCCCTCGCGTTCGGCCATGGGCCGCAGGTCGAGGTGGTTGGAGACGATGGCGGTGATGGTCATGTCCATCTCGCCCTTGTGGTAGCGGTAGAGCAGGTCGGTCAGGCAGTGGTCGAACTTGCTGACCATCAGCAGTACGCGCATCGGTTCACGGGTATCGTGCAATTCCCAGGTCATGTCGAACGCTTGGGCGACGTCGGCGAAACCATCCTTGATCTGCTGAATATCGCCCTGGTGGCCGTCGTTGAAACGGAACACCGCGCGCATGAAAAAACGGCCGCTGAAGTCGTCGTCGAATTGCGCCATCTCCCCGATGTAGCAACCGTTGTCCGCCAGGTAGGTGGTGACGGCAGCGACAATGCCAGACACCGCGGGACAGGTGATCTTGATAATGAAATGGTTTTTTTCGTGTTGCATGACACGTCCTCGGGATGATGGCGGCAGCTCATCGCATAGCGAAAAAAATCATCAGCGGACAGCAGGCTCATCCATGAGCGTATTTTCTTGGTGGGAATAAATTATTCCTGTTTGTGGCTTTATAGGGGAATGGGTGCGTGACGTCCAGATCTTTTGTGAAAGTTTTTTAACTGGCAGGAAAAAGCGTGAGGTCGGCATGAGCCGACCCCAAGGCATCTGAAAAGCGAGGGAGAGGGGGGCGTTACTCTTTGTCGTTGCCGTAATTCATGATCGACAGCATACGGATCGGCACCTGCACCAGTTGCTCGGGGCCATGGGGAATTTCCCCTTCGAAGGTCAGGCTGTCGCCGGCTTCCATGCGGTACAGCTGATTGCCGTGGCGATAAATCAGTTCGCCTTCCAGCAAGTGCAGGAATTCGGTGCCCGGGTGGGAGAAGGTCGGAAACTCTTCACTCGCGTCATCCATGCTCACCATGTACGCCTCGAAACTCTTCTTCGGCCCACGGGTGTGATTGAGCAGATGGTAGGTGTGACCTTTCTCGGTCCCTCGCCGAACCACTTCCATCCCCTGATCAGCCTTGACCAACAACGCGCTGCCATCTTGCTGGTCGTATTCGCTGAACAATTTCGACAACGGCAGGCCCAGCACGTCGCACAGACGGCTCAGGGTATCGAGGCTGGTGGACACCTGGGCGTTTTCGATCTTGCTCAGCATGCCCTGGCTGATATCGGCGATCTTGGCTACATCGGACAGTTTCAGATCCTGCGCCTGGCGTTGGCGCTTGATCTGCAAACCCAGGTATTGCTCAAGCTTGAGGCGCGGGGCGGTTTCGGTCGGCATAGTCATCAGATCCTGCACACTTTCCGTTCGGTAATATTAGTTTCGCACTGAGAAAGTGCAAATCGCGGCGCTCAGCTCGCATCCATTGGGCGGTATTCCCACTGGGAAAAGAATTTTCCCATATATACAGCACAAAAGCGCTTTTCTCGGCGAATCAACGCTTCACTCGCGAATCTGGCAAGGGCCTTGCATTCCTAGTGGGAAACTAACTTTCTTTTTAGGAATAAAAAGTCAGTCAAGGCCCATCCACAATGTTTTGCCTTTCGCGAGGAGTGACGAGCAATGTTGCCAGCAGAAACCCAGCGCATCATCGACAAGCACGGGATCAAGTATGTGCTTGCGCAGTTTGTGGATATACACGGGGCGGCCAAAACCAAGTCGGTGCCCATCTGTGGGCTCAAGGCTGTTGCCGAGGAAGGAGCGGGGTTTGCCGGGTTCGCGATCAGCGGCATGGGCATGGAACCTCACGGCCCGGACTTTATGGCCCGTGGCGATCTGTCGACGCTGACGGCAGTGCCCTGGCAACCGGGTTACGGGCGGGTGGTGTGCATCGGCCACGTCGACGGCAAGCCCCATCCCTATGACAGCCGTTATGTGCTGCAGCAACAAGTGCAACGCCTGGAAGAAAAGGGTTGGACCCTCAACACTGGTCTGGAGCCCGAGTTCAACCTGATGCGCCGCGACGAGCAGGGCAAGCTGCAACTGGTCGACCTCAGCGACAACCTGGACAAGCCTTGCTACGACTACAAAGGCCTGTCGCGCTCCCGGGTGTTTCTTGAACGCCTGACGGAAGCTTTGCAGGCGGTGGATTTCGAGGTCTATCAAATCGACCATGAGGACGCCAACGGCCAGTTCGAAATCAACTACACCTACAGCGACGCCATGACCTCGGCGGACCGCTTCACCTTCTTCCGCATGGCCGCCGGCGAGATTGCCAATGACCTGGACATGATCTGCTCGTTCATGCCCAAACCAGACCCGAAACGTGCCGGCAACGGCATGCACTTTCACCTGTCGATCAGCAGCGCCGAGAACAAGAACCTGTTCCATGACGCCAGCGACCCGAGCGGCATGGGCCTGTCGAAAATGGCTTATCACTTCGCCGCCGGTCTGCTGGCCCACGGCCCGGCGCTATGTGCCTTCGCCGCGCCGACGGTCAACTCCTACAAGCGTCTGGTGGTGGGCAACTCGTTGTCCGGCGCGACCTGGGCGCCGGCCTTTATTGCCTTCGGCGCAAACAACCGTTCGGCGATGGTGCGGGTGCCTTACGGCCGCCTCGAATTCCGCCTGCCGGACGCCGGTTGCAATCCCTATCTGGTCAGCGCCGCGATCATTGCGGCCGGCCTGGATGGCGTCGACCGTCAGCTGGAAATCGACCAGGTTTGCAATGAAAACCTCTACAGCCTGAGCCTGGAGCAGATCGCTGCACGGGGCATCAAGACTTTGCCGCAATCGCTCAAGGAAGCCTGCGATGCGCTGGAAGCCGACCCGTTGTTCGCCGAGGTGCTGGGTCCGCAGATCGTCGGCGAGTTCATCAAGCTCAAGCGCATGGAGTGGGTGGAATACAGCCGCCACGTCTCCGACTGGGAAATCCAGCGCTACACCGAATTTTTCTAACACTGAGTTGTGACAACCATTCGGGCACCCGGCATGGCGTCGAGTGTTCACTGCCTCCGAAGGAGACTTGATATGTGTGGAATCGTAGGTCTTTATCTGAAAAATCCACAGCTGGAATCTCAGCTCGGCCAGCTGTTTGAACCCATGTTGCAGGCCATGACCGATCGTGGCCCGGACAGTGCCGGCTTCGCCATTTACGGCGATGAAGTCGCCGATGGCTGGGTCAAGCTGACCCTGCAGGCGACCACCGAAGGCTTCGACTGGACAACCCTGATGGGTGAGCTGGAAGGGCGCCTCGGCTGCTCGCTGGACTGGTTCCAGAACGCCAACGCCGCCGTGCTCAAGGTCAATGCCGAAGAGGCGCCGGTACGCTTGGCCCTCGCTGAGCTGGCGCCGAGCGTACGCATTATGAGCGCCGGACAAAGCATCGAAATCCTTAAGGGTATGGGCTTGCCCCAGGAGATTTCCCAACGCTTTGGCCTGGCCGGCATGAAGGGCAGCCACATCATCGGCCACACCCGCATGGCTACCGAAAGCGCGGTGACCATGGAAGGCAGTCACCCGTTTTCCACCGGTGCCGACCTGTGCCTGGTGCACAACGGTTCGCTGTCCAACCACTTCCGCCTGCGTCAGGAACTCAAGCGTGAAGGCATTCATTTCGAGACCGACAACGACACCGAAGTCGCCGCCGGCTACCTGACCTGGCGCTTGCAGCAAGGCGATTCGCTGAAAGAGGCGCTGGATCATTCCCTGGAGGACCTGGACGGCTTCTTCACCTTCGCCATCGGTACGCGCAACGGTTTTGCGGTGATCCGCGACCCGATTGCCTGCAAACCAGCGATCCTCGCCGAGACTGACGACTACGTCGCCATGGCCTCCGAATACCAGGCACTGTCGAGCCTGCCGGGGATCGAACACGCCAGAGTCTGGGAGCCGGCACCGGCCACTATGTACATCTGGGAACGCGAGTCAGCTTAAGGAGCGCACACATGAAAACCATCGATCTTTCCATTGCCACCGTGCGCGACCTCAACCAGGCGCTGCACGACCAGGTCAACAACGTTGAAGACCGCGAATGGGTGGTGACTCATTCGAACGGCAAGCACAACCTCGCGGTCGGGGTGAACCAGGCCGTGTCCATCGAGATCCAGGGCCACGCCGGTTACTACTGCGCCGGCATGAATCAAAAGGCTTCGATCACCGTCCACGGCAATGTCGGTGTCGGTTGCGCCGAGAACATGATGTCCGGCTACGTCCGGGTCAAAGGTAGCGCCTCTCAGGCGGCCGGTGCCACGGCCCATGGCGGGCTGCTGGTGATTGAAGGTGATGCTGGTGCGCGTTGCGGGATTTCCATGAAGGGCATCGACATCGTGGTCGGCGGCAGCATTGGCCATATGAGTTGTTTCATGGGCCAGGCCGGGCGCCTGGTGGTGTGCGGCGATGCCGGCGATGCACTGGGTGATTCGCTTTACGAAACCCACATCTATGTGCGCGGCAGCGTCGCGTCCCTGGGTTCGGACTGCGTCGAAAAAGAGATGCGCGCCGAACACTTGGAGGAGCTGCAAGTCCTGCTGAACCGTGCCGGTTTCGAGCATAAGGCGACTGACTTCAAGCGCTATGGCTCGGCCCGTCAGTTGTACAACTTCAAAGTCGATAACGCATCCGCGTACTGATCCGCGCGAGGAGAATAGACATGAGCGACCCTACTACCCAAAAAGCAGGCACTCCAGTGTTGCGTGAGTCCGCGACCTTCGACCGCCTGACCATTCAGGAAATACAGCGTGCCGCTGAAACCGGCATCTATGACATTCGCGGCGGTGGCACCAAGCGCAAGCTGCCGCACTTCGATGACTTGTTGCTGCTGGGCGCCAGCGTTTCACGCTACCCGCTGGAAGGTTATCGGGAGAAGTGCGGCACCGATGTGATCCTCGGCAACCGCTTCGCCAAGAAGCCGATCCACCTGAAGATTCCGGTAACCATTGCCGGCATGAGTTTCGGTGCGTTGTCGGCCAATGCCAAGGAGGCGCTGGGCCGTGGCGCGACCATCGCCGGCACCAGCACCACTACCGGTGACGGTGGCATGACCCCGGAAGAACGCGGTCAATCCCAGCATTTGGTTTATCAGTATTTGCCATCGCGCTACGGCATGAACCCGGACGACCTGCGCAAAGCCGACGCCATCGAAATCGTCCTGGGCCAGGGCGCCAAACCCGGTGGCGGCGGCATGCTGCTGGGCATGAAAGTCACCGAGCGGGTGGCCGGCATGCGCACGTTGCCGATCGGTGTCGATCAGCGCAGCGCCTGCCGTCACCCGGACTGGACCGGCCCGGATGACCTGGCGATCAAGATTGCCGAGATCCGCGAAATCACGGATTGGGAAAAACCGATCTACGTGAAAATCGGCGCGAGCCGGCCGTACTACGACGTCAAATTGGCGGTGAAGGCAGGCGCGGATGTGATTGTCCTCGACGGCATGCAGGGCGGCACCGCGGCGACTCAGGAAGTGTTTATCGAACACGTGGGGATTCCGATTCTGCCGGCCATCCCGCAAGCGGTACAGGCTTTGCAGGAGATGGGCATGCATCGCAAGGTGCAGTTGATCGTGTCGGGTGGTATTCGCAACGGTGCCGACGTCGCCAAGGCGATGGCGCTGGGCGCGGATGCGGTGGCCATCGGCACGGCGGCGCTGATTGCCTTGGGTGATAACCATCCACGCCTGGACGAGGAACTGAAGAAAATCGGCTCGGCCGCCGGTTTCTACGACGACTGGCAGAACGGCCGCGACCCGGCGGGGATCACTACCCAGGATCCGGAGCTGTCCAAGCGGCTGGACCCGGTGGAAGGCGGCCGGCGTCTGGCCAACTACCTGCGGGTATTGGTACTGGAGGCGCAGACCATGGCCCGGGCGTGTGGCAAGTCGCACCTGCATAACCTCGATCCCGAGGATTTGGTGGCATTGACGGTGGAGTCGGCCGCCATGGCGCGGGTGCCGTTGGCGGGGACCAACTGGGTTCCGGGCTCGGGTGGTTATTGAAACCGGTGAGATAACCTGTGGCGAGGGGGCTTGCCCTCTCGCCACACATATTTCGGTTGGCCTGCCGGATCGCCGCAGGCTTGCCCAACGATCAAGAGTCTCCCAAGAGACCCGTACGCACTTACCTTGCTCACTGCCCGACACTTCCCATTTCTTTTGCAGGAGCTTTGAACATGGTCAATCGTCTTCTCGGCAAGTCCCTTTTCGGCCTACTGGCTGCCGGAGCGCTCGTGCCGCTGGCACAGGCAGCCGATGCTCCCACGTTGAACACCGGCAGCACGGCCTGGATGGTCACCGCCGCCGTGCTGGTGTTGTTCATGTGTCTGCCAGGCCTTGCGTTGTTTTACGGCGGCCTGGTGCGGGCAAAAAGCATGCTGTCGTTGTTTACCCAGTGCTTCGGCATCGCCGGCCTGGTGGGGGTGCTGTGGGTGATTTATGGCTACAGCATGGTGGTCGACAGCACCGGCATGGTCGAGGGACAGGTGACGTTCAACAGTTTTGTCGGTGGATTGAGCCGGGCCTTTCTGGCGGGCATGACACCGGAAAGCCTTGTCGGTGAAATTCCGGAAGGGGTGTTCGTGACCTTCCAGATGACCTTCGCCATCATCACCCCGGCGCTGATCGCCGGGGCATTCGCCGAACGCATGAAGTTCTCGGCGGCGCTGCTGTTCATGGCGCTGTGGTTCACCCTCGTGTACGCCCCGGTAGCGCACATGGTCTGGGGTGGTTCGGGGGCCTTGATGCATAACTGGGGCGTCCTCGACTTTGCCGGTGGCACCGCGGTACATATCAATGCGGGTGTCGCAGCGCTGGCGGCGTGCCTGATCCTGGGCAAACGCAAGGGTTACCAAAACGAGCCAATGCCGGCGCATAACTTGAGCCTGACCATGGCCGGTGCGGCCATGCTCTGGGTCGGCTGGTTCGGCTTCAACATCGGCTCCGGCGGCGGTCTGAATGGCACCTCCGGCATCGTCATGCTCAACACCCAGCTGGGCGCTTGCGCCGGGATTCTCGGCTGGATGTTCACCGAGTGGTTCAAGGTCGGCAAGCCAAGTGCCCTGGGCCTGGCCAGTGGGGCTTTGGCCGGTCTGGTGGGCATCACGCCGGCGTGCGCCTATGTCGGCGTTGGAGGTGCGTTGGCTATTGGTCTGCTGTGCGGGGTGTTCTGCTACTTGAGCGTCACCGTGCTGAAACGTCGCTTCGGTTATGACGACAGTCTCGACGTGTTCGGCTTGCACGGTATCGGCGGGATGATTGGCGCGATCCTGACCGGAGTATTCTGCATACCATCTCTGGGCGGGCTGGTGGAGGGCGTGACCCTGGGAGGACAAGTCTGGGCGCAGATAAAAGGCGTTGCGCTGACCACGGTCTATTGCTTCGTGGTGAGCTGGGTCATTCTCAAACTCGTCAATGTCCTTGTCGGCTTACGGGCTGATGAATCGGTGGAGGAGATGGGGCTGGATCTGGCCGAGCACAACGAGCGTGCCTACAACCATTGAGGTCTGGCGCGGACAGCAAAACGCCGGCATGAGCCGGCGTTTGGCTTACCTGGGTTTTATCGCAAAGCCTGATAGGTGGACTCAGCGAAACGCTGGTACCACCTGCTTGATGAACAGCTCCAGGGATTTTTTCTTCTCTGCGTGGGGCAGACTGTTGTCGCACCAGAAGCTGAACTCATCGACGCCCAGTTCCTGGTAATACTTGATGCGCGGGATGATTTCTTCCGCGGTGCCGATCATCGCTGTTTTGTGCAGGCTTTCCAGTTTGAACTCCGGGCGCTCGGCGAACTTCTCTTCCGGGCTCGGTTCCAGGAAGCCGTTGACCGGCGTTGTCTTGTTACCGAACCAAGCATCGAAGGTGCGGTAGAACTTGGAAATCGCCTTGGCCCCGACTTTCCAGCCCTCAGGGTCATCGGCGGCATGCACGTGGGTGTGGCGCAACACCATCAATTGCGGGCGCGGTACGTCCGGGTTGTTGTCCAGGGCGGTCTGAAACTTGTTCTTCAGGTCGAGAACTTCTTCGTCGCCCTTCATCAATGGCGTGACCATCACGTTGCAGCCGTTGGCCACGGCGAAGTTGTGCGAGTCGGGGTCGCGAGCCGCTATCCACATTGGCGGGTTGGGCTTCTGGATCGGCTTGGGCACGCTGGTGGAAGTGGGGAATTTCCAGATATCGCCGTCGTGGGCGTAGTCGCCTTGCCACAGGGCGCGCACCACCGGGACCATTTCCCGCAGCGCCTGACCGCCGGACGAGGCAGGCATGCCGCCGGCCATGCGGTCGAATTCGACCTGGTAGGCGCCACGGGCCAGGCCGACTTCCATGCGACCGTTACTGATCACGTCCAGCAGCGCACATTCGCCCGCTACCCGCAGAGGGTGCCAGAACGGCGCGATGATGGTGCCGGCGCCCAGGTGAATGGTGGTGGTCTTGGCGGCCAGATACGCCAGCAGCGGCATCGGGCTTGGCGAGATGGTGTATTCCATGGCGTGGTGTTCGCCGATCCACACAGTGCTGAAGCCACCGGCCTCGGCCATCAGGGTCAGTTCGGTCAGTTCTTCGAACAACTGACGGTGGCTGACGCTTTCGTCCCAACGTTCCATGTGTACGAACAGGGAAAATTTCATGACGCTACCTCTAATCTTTGTAATTGGCTGTCGGTTCAGGCGAGGACGGGCAGGGCGCCCATCTTGCCGTGGCAGTACACCAGTGGGCCGGCGGTGTGCTGCGGCACTATCAGGTTCTTCACGGCGCCGACCATGATCGCGTGGTCGCCGCCTTCATATTCGCGCCACAACTCGCACTCGATGACGGCCGTGGCGTTGGCCAGGATCGGATTGCCCAGTTCGCTCAACGTCCATTCGATCCCTTGCGCCTTGTCCTTGCCTTTGCGGGCGAAAGCATAGGCTTCGCTTTGCTGGCCGCCGGAAAGGACGTGGATGGCAAAGCGTTTGTTCTTGATCAATACGGGATAGGAATCGGAACTGTAGTTGGGGCAGAACAGCACCAGGGCCGGGTCCATCGACAGCGAGCTGAATGCGCTGGCGGTGAGGCCGACGATTTGTCCATCGTCATCCAGCGTGGTGATGACCGTCACCCCGGACGGGAACGAGCCCATGACTTGTTTGTAGATGGCGGCATCGATCATTGGAGGGTCCTCGGGTGCTGTGAGGTGGTTTTTATGAATTTATAGGTCTGATGGTATACCGTAATACATAGTTTGCAAGGGCTTTTTATTTTTGCCGATAAACGCATTTCGAGGGCTTATAACCCAATGTTTTCGGGGTTTGTGGCGCGAATTTGAGTACTGAAGGCCCCAGAAGGTGCAGATCAGATTACCGGTAAAGTATCGGATCAGCCTTGTGAAAAGGTTGGAATACCATAATATGGTTCGCATCTGGAGGGCTGCCAAGCCGCACCCCCGGTTTGGCTTCGTACAACTATAAGATCAGACAAACTCGAGTTCATGCACATGTCCCAGATGTCCCGGCAAGACCCGTTGATCGAGAATCACACGGTCGATTACGTCCCTCTCGCGGAACGCCATGGGAAGGCCCGCGACCTGTTCACTTTATGGTTCAGCACCAACATCGCACCGTTGCCGATCGTGACGGGGGCGATGGTGGTTCAGGTGTTTCACCTCGACCTGTTCTGGGGGCTGCTGGCGATTGCCCTCGGGCATATGCTCGGCGGACTGGTGATCGCCCTTGCATCAGCCCAGGGCCCGCGTATGGGCATTCCGCAGATGGTCCAGAGCCGTGGCCAGTTCGGCCGTTATGGCGCGTTGTTGATTGTGTTTTTCGCCGCGCTGATCTACATCGGCTTCTTTATTTCCAACATCGTGTTGGCCGGCAAGTCAATCGTCGGCATCGCGCCTGCGGTTCCGGTGCCGGCGAGCATCCTGATCGGTGCCCTTGGCGCCACCGCGATCGGCGTGATCGGGTACAACTTCATCCACACCCTCAACCGCATCGGTACTTGGGTGATGGGCAGCGCATTGCTTGCCGGGTTCATTTACATCTTCGCCCATGATTTGCCATCGGATTTCCTGACTCGCGGCAGCTTCAACCTCTCCGGCTGGCTGGCCACGGTATCGCTGGGGATCATCTGGCAGATCAGTTTCTCGCCTTATGTATCGGACTATTCCCGTTACCTGCCGGCGGATATCGGCATCGCCAAACCGTTCTGGGCCACTTATATGGGTGCGACCCTGGGCACCATTCTGTCGTTTAGCTTCGGCGCGGTGGCGGTGCTGGCGACTCCGGAAGGTACCGAAGCGATGGCCGCGGTGAAGCAATCCACCGGCTGGCTCGGACCGATCCTGATGGTGCTGTTTTTGCTCAACATCATCAGCCACAACGCCTTGAATCTGTATGGCGCGGTGCTGTCGATCATCACTTCGATCCAGACCTTCGCCAGCCAGTGGACGCCGAGCATCAAGCTGCGGGTGGTGTTGTCGAGCGGGGTGCTGGCCGGTTGCTGTGTTATTGCGCTGGGCGCTTCGGCGGATTTCATCTCGCAGTTCATCGGTTTGATCCTGGCGCTGTTGCTGGTACTGGTGCCGTGGGCTTCGATCAATCTGATCGACTTCTATGTGATCAAGCGCGGCCGCTACGACATCGCGTCGATCTTCCGGGCTGACGGCGGGATTTATGGACGCTTCAATCTGCATGCGATCGTTGCGTATTTCATCGGGATCATCGTGCAGCTGCCGTTTGCCAATACATCGTTGTATGTCGGGCCGTATGCCAATATGGTCGAGGGGGCGGATCTTTCGTGGCTGGTGGGGTTGGTGGTGACGTGTCCGCTTTATTATTGCCTGGCGACGCGTGGGCAAACCCGGCAGAGCAGGGCGGCGCAGCTGGGCTATGCCGACTGACAATGTAGGGCATCAAGCCTGTAGAAGCTGCCGCAGCCCGCATCAGCTTCTACAGGGATCGCATTCGATCCTCCTTGCGACTCATGATCAGGCTCAACAGCACCGAAGTCAGGATGATCCCGCCGACAACGGCCAGTGACCATTCAACTGGCATGTGAAGCCACGGCATCAGCGTCATCTTGGTGCCGATGAACACCAATACGGTCGCCAAACCGTATTTGAGCAAGTGAAAGCGGTCAGCCATGTCGGCCAGCAGGAAATACAACGCCCGCAAACCCATGATCGCGAAGATGTTCGATGTGAACACAATGAATGGATCGGTGGTGACGGCGAAGATCGCCGGGATGCTGTCGATCGCAAACACCAGGTCGCTGGCTTCGATCAGCACCAGTACCAGAAACATCGGCGTCGCCCAGTGCCGACCGTCTTGCACCACAAAAAAATGCTCGCCATGAAGCCCGTTGGTAACGCGCAGATGGCCGCGTATCCAGCGCAATAAGGGGTTTTTATCGAGGTCAGGCCGGTGACCGGCGAATACCAGCATTTTGATCCCGGTGATGATCAGGAATACACCGAACACATACAGCACCCACGCGAACTGCGACACCAGCCACACGCCGGCGAGAATCATCGCCCCGCGCATCACGATTGCCCCGAGCACACCGTACAGCAGCACTCGGCGCTGCAGCTCCGGCGGCACGGCGAAGTAGCCGAAAATCATTACGAAGATGAACATGTTGTCGATCGATAGCGACTGCTCGATCAGATACCCCGTGAGGAATTCCAGCATTTTGCGCTGGGCGATCTCGGGTCCGAACTCGCCATTCAAGTACCACCGGAGCAATCCCGCGAAGGCCAGCGCCAGCGCGCACCAGGCAATGACCCAGCACGATGCTTCACGCACCGACACCCGATGTGCCTTGCGCCCGCCGAAGACAAACAGATCCAGAGTCAGCATGGCCAGGACGAAGGCGATGAAGGCGACCCACATCCAGGGTTCGCCGATGTTCATAGGCTGCATGTCGTTCTCCCTGTCTGGACGTGTTCTGGAGCCGACAGGTTCATGCTAGCGGGGGAATTGCGAGGAAGAAAAATCGATTATTCCTTATCGATAGTTCGTTATTTACGAAGTGTCGCGGATGATCACCAATCCTCGGCATAAAAAAGGGTCACCGCAGCCCGACGCTGTGGTGACCCGAGGGTGATACGCGAAAATCGGACCCACCTTGGTGGGCCTTTGCATCAGTGAGCGCCAGCGGCTTTGTTCAGATCACTTTCAGCCCATTCGGTATAAACGCAAGCGTCTGCCGTCGCCCAGCGCACGCGCACCGGGTCGCCCGCCTTGAGTGGCATGCCGGCCGCAGAGAGGGCCTTGACGGTCATCGACGTGCCGCCCGAGGTCACTACGCTGCAGGTCTGGCTTTCGCCAAGGAACAGCACTTCCACCACCTTGGCCGAGACTTCATTCCAGCCCGCCGCCAATGGTTCTTGACTCGCTTGTTCGACACTCAGGGCCAGGGCTTTTTCCGGACGCACCATCAGCAATACATCCTGATCGGTTTGCAAACCGGCTGTCAGGCGAATCGACAACGACTGGCCTTCAAACGAAGCCACCGCATTGCCCTGAGCCTTGAGTTTGAGGAAATTCGAGTTGCCGAGGAACGAAGCGACAAACGCATTCGGCGGATTCTGGTACAGGTCATAACCGCTGCCCAGGCCCACGATCTTGCCATGGCTGAAGATCGCGATGCGCTGAGACAAACGCATGGCTTCTTCCTGATCGTGGGTCACGTAGATAATGGTGATACCGAGTCGCCGATGCAGTTGGCGCAGTTCGTCCTGCAAGTCTTCGCGCAGCTTTTTATCCAGGGCGCCGAGGGGTTCGTCCATCAGCAAGATACGTGGCTCATAGACCAGCGCCCGGGCGATCGCTACCCGTTGTTGCTGACCACCGGAGAGTTGTGAAGGGCGGCGATGGGCAAACTGCTCAAGCTGTACCAGTTTGAGCATGGCATCGACCCGGCGCTCGCGTTCGGCGGGGGCCAGTTTGCGGATCGACAACGGGAACGCGATGTTGTCGCGCACCGACAGGTGTGGGAATAGCGAATAACGCTGGAACACCATGCCGATGTCGCGCTTGTGCGGCGGCACGTTGACCAGCGATTGACCGTTGACCAGTATCTCGCCGCTGCTCGGGGTTTCGAAGCCGGCGAGCATCGACAAGGTGGTGCTTTTGCCGGAGCCGCTGGAGCCGAGGAAGGTGAGGAATTCACCGTCCTTGATGTCCAGCGAGATGTTGTCCACGGCGGCGAAGTCGCCGTAGTACTTGTTCAGGTTGCGCAGGCTGACCAGTGGTTTGTCGTGCTGCTGCGCGGAATCTTTGATGACGGCACTCATGTCGTTCTCCTGGGCGCTCAGGCGCTGATTTGATTACGCCGGCGAACGGCGGCGGCGATGACCATGACCAATACCGAGAGGCCGATCAGCAGCGTCGAGGCGACGGCGATCACGGGCGTCAGGTCCTGGCGCAGGGTGGTCCACATTTTTACCGGAAGGGTTTGCAGGGTCGGGCTGGCCATCATCACGCTCAGCACCACTTCATCCCAGGAAACCAGGAACGCGAACAGCGCACCGGCGACCATGCCCGGACGAATCGCCGGAAAGGTCACCTTGAACACCGCTTGCAGGCGCGAGGCACCGCAGATCACCGCCGCATCCTCGATCGACTGATCGAACAGCTTCAGCGAATTGATGATCGAGATGATGGTGAACGGCAGCCCGACAATCACGTGACTAACCACGAAAGCGAACATCGTCCCGGTGTAACCAAGCTTGAGGAACAGCGCGTACACCGCCACCGCGATGATCACCAGCGGCACGATCATCGGCAGGGTGAACAGGCCATAGAGCATTTCCCGGCCAGGGAAGCGCCCGCGCACCAAGGCAAACGCGGTCGGCAAGCCCAGGGTTACGGCGCAGATCGTAGTCAGCACCGCCACCTTGAGACTGGCCATGGCGGCGTTCATCCAGTCGGCGTTGGAGAAGAACTGGCCGTACCATTTCAGTGTCCAGCCCGGTGGCGGGAACACCAGCCACTGGGAGGAGCCGAAGGACAGCAGCACGATGAACACAATCGGCAACAGCAGGAACAACGCGATCAGCCCGGTGGTGAAGTACAGGCCGAAACGCATCCGGCGGCTCATGGCATTGGGGGTCAGGAGCATGACGGCTTACCTCGCGTTGCTGGCGCCAACCGGGGATTCCGGCTGGAGCTTCAGATAGAAGTAGAACAACACCAGCGTGATCACGATCAGCAAGGCTGCGCCGGCGCTGGCCAGTCCCCAATTGAGGAACGACTGCACCTGCTGGATGATGAATTCGGGCAGCATCATGTTCTGCGCGCCGCCCAGCAGGGCCGGGGTCACGTAGTAACCAAGAGACATCACGAACACCATCAGGCCACCGGAGAACAGCCCCGGCCGGCACAGCGGCAGGAACACCCGGAAGAAGTTGGTCCAGGGGCTGGCACCGCAAATCGAACCGGCTTGCAGAATCATCGGGTCGATGGCCTGCATGGTCGCCTGCAACGGCAGCACGATGAACGGGATCATGATGTAGCTCATGCCGATCACCACGCCGGTCAGGTTGTGCACCATTTCCAGGGGTTGATCGATGATGCCCATCGCCATCAGCGCTTTGTTGATCACCCCGGAGGCCTGCAACAGCACCAGCCAGGAATAGGTCCGCGCCAGCAGACTGGTCCACATCGACAGCAGCACGATGTTGAGCATCCAGCGGCCCCAGCCACGGGGCACCAGCGTGATTGCCCAGGCCAGCGGAAAACCCAGCAGTAAGCTGAACAGCGTTACCAGTCCGGCCACCGAGAAGGTGTTGATCAAGACCCGGGCGTAAGCCGAGTTCGCAAACAGTTGTTCATAGTTGCCCAGGCCCGGTACCGGCTCCAGCACGCCCCGCAGCAGCAGGCCGATCAACGGCGCCAGAAAGAACAGACCGAGGAACAGGAGAGCGGGGATCAGGTTGCTCGAACCGCGCCAGCGCTGCGCCAGGGAAGGAGATTGGTTCATCGCAGCCGCCTTGCCGGGAACCGCCCCGGCAGCGCCAGCGGCGCTCCCGGTCGGTGTAGGTTGACGGGACGCTGTTGCCGTCATTTTCATTTGACCAGCCATTCGTTCCACCGTGTCGCGATGGCCGGACCGTTCTTGGCCCAGTACGCGAAATCAAGAGTGATCTGATCCTTGGCGTAGGCTGTCGGCAGGTTAGGGGCCAGCACTGAATCCAGGCGTGCCACGCTGTCGACGTTGACCGGCGCATAGGCGGTCAGGTTGGAGAAGTCAGCTTGTCCTTTGGCGCTGCTGGCATTGGCCAGGAATTTCATGGCCGCGGCCTTGTTTTTCGAGCCTTTTGGAATGACCAGAATGTCGGCCATGACCAGGTTCTGTTTCCAGCTCACACCCACCGGTGCACCATCTTCCTGGAGGGCATGAATCCGGCCGTTCCAGAATTGGCCCATGCTCGCCTCACCCGACGCCAGCAGCTGTTGCGATTGCGCGCCGCCGCCCCACCAGACGATGTCTTTCTTGATGGTGTCGAGCTTCTTGAAGGCCCGATCCAGGTCCAGCGGATAGAGTTTGTCGGCAGCTACACCATCGGCCAGAAGTGCCAATTCGAGCACGCCAGGGCTTGGCCATTTGTAGAGGGCGCGTTTGCCGGGGTAGGTCTTGGTATCGAACAGCGCGGACCAGTCCTGAGGTTTGTTGGCGCCGAGCTTGCCTTCGTTGTAACCGAGCACAAACGAGAAGAAGAACGAACCGACGCCATGATCGGAGACGAAGCGCGGGTCGATTTTGTCGCGCTGGATCACGGAGAAATCGAGGGGTTCGAGCAAACCTTCGGAGGCTGCGCGCAAGGCGAAGTCAGCTTCGACGTCGACCACGTCCCACTGCACGTTACCGCTTTCGACCATGGCTTTGAGTTTGCCATAGTCGGTAGGGCCATCCTGGACCACGGTGATGCCGGTGGCCTTGCTGAACGGATCGGCCCAGGCCTGCTTCTGCGCATCCTGGGTGGTACCGCCCCAGCTGACGAAGTTGACGCTTTCGGCCGCCATTGCCACATGGCTGACCGTGGCCAGTAAGCCCGCGAACAGTATTGCGGTTGCACTTTTCTTCAACACCATTTTCACGCCCTCATTGTTGTGTTTTTAAGCGGGCTTTTGTCGCCCGCCTATCGGGAGCAGTAGGTCCATCTGGCCTTAAAGGCGACCGTGCCAAGAGCTGTTGTTTGTGCTTTTCCCTGCCGGGGCTTTTGGCTGAAGCGTTCGGTCTATGGAATATCATATTATGGTATTCCAAGCTTTGTGCAAGCATTTTGCCTTACCGGTTATCAGCCAAAAGCGGTTTTTTTGCCGTCAGGCCACCCAATAGTGAACTGCGCGGGTAAAGGGGCCAGCCCCGGACTCATTCGGTGAAAGGGATGCTCTCTACCACTTCCAGGTCGTAACCGGTCAAGCCTGCGTATTTCAGTGGTGGGCCGAGATGACGCAACTTGCCCACCCCGAGATCCTGGAGAATCTGCGCTCCGGTCCCTACTTCAGAATAGATGCGCGATTGCGAGCGGCTGAACTGTCGCGGCGGCTGGGTGAGTTGAGGCACGCGTTCCAACAGCGCTTGCGACGACTCATGATTGGCCAGCACGACCACTACGCCGCGACCTTCTTCAGCCACTCGCTGCAGGGCCGCCCATAGTGTCCAGTTGGACGGGCCGTTGTATTCGGCGCCAACCAGATCACGCAGCGGATCAATCACATGCACCCGCACCAGCGTCGGCTCGTCCCGGCGGATGTCGCCCATTACCATCGCCATGTGTACGCCGCCTTCGATGCGGTCTTCGAAGGTGATTAGCCGGAAAGTCCCATGCACCGTCGGCAATTCGCGCTCGCCGATGCGCACCACTGTGTGTTCGGTGCTCAGGCGGTAATGGATCAGGTCGGCGATGGTGCCAATCTTGATCCCGTGTTTGCGGGCGAACACTTCTAGGTCCGGGCGACGGGCCATGGTTCCATCGTCGTTCATCACTTCGACAATCACCGACGCCGGGGTGAAACCGGCCAGGCGGGCGAGGTCACAACCGGCTTCTGTGTGGCCGGCGCGGGTCAGTACGCCACCTTCTTTGGCGCGTAACGGAAAGATATGACCCGGTTGCACAAGGTCGGCGGGCCCGGCATCGGCGGCAACCGCCGCGGCGACGGTACGTGCACGGTCGGCGGCGGAGATGCCAGTGGTCACACCGACGGCGGCTTCAATAGACACGGTGAACGCGGTGCTGAACACGCTGCCATTGCTCGGCACCATCTGCTCCAGCCCCAGGCGCTGACAGTGTTCATCGGTCAAGGTCAGGCAGATCAGGCCCCGTGCTTCGCGGGCCATGAAGCTGATAGCCTCGGCGGTACAGCGATCGGCGGCGAGGAGCAGATCGCCTTCGTTTTCCCGGTCCTCGTCATCGACCAGCAGCACCATCTTGCCTTGCCGGTAGTCTTCGATGATTTCTTCGATGCTGTTGAAGGCCATGCTGGAACTCTCAGTGTTGGGTGGGTATATTTATTGGTATACCATAATACAAAATAAACCAAGAGGTCACTATGAAGGCGTACTGGATTGCTCACGTGGATGTCACCGACCCCGATCAATACAGCCAATACACCCAGCGGGCACCGGCGGCCTTCGCGTTATATGGCGGGCGGATGCTTGCCAGGGGCGGGCGCAGCGAAGCGATGGAAGGTCGCCGCACGCCGCAACGCAGCGTGGTCATCGAATTCGATTCTTACGAGCAGGCGCTCGCCTGTTACCACAGCGAGCAATATCAAGAGGCGAAACGGCACCGCGAGGGCGTGGCTCGGGCCGAAGTGATCATTGTCGAAGGCGTGGCGCCCTAGGGGATATCAGCGGATGAAGTGAATTTTGCCGCTGTCGTCGTTGCCGATGTAGATGCCGTAGACCCCGGCCTGGCGTTCCTCGATATAGCGTTCGAGGATCTGCCGGATCGCCGGATAATAGATGCTGTCCCAGGGAATGTCCTCGGGCGCGAAGAATTTGTAGTCCAGGGTTTCCGGCCCATACTGACCGGTGATCTCCAGCGCGATGGCGCGGAAGATGATGTACACCTCGCTGATCTTCGGCACGCTGAAGATCGAGTAGGGCGAGAGGATTTCCGCGCGCACACCGCTTTCTTCCCAGACTTCACGCAGCGCTGCCTGCTCGGTGGTCTCGCCAGCTTCCATGAAGCCGGCCGGCAGCGTCCAGGTACCAGGGCGCGGCGGGATCGCGCGCTGGCAGAGCAGGTACTTGCCGTCCTGTTCGATGATACAACCGGCGATGATTTTCGGATTGATGTAATGGATGTAGCCGCAACCGCGGCACATCAGGCGCTCGTGCGTATCGCCCGGCGGTAGCTGCTGACCCAGGTCACTGCCGCCACACTTCGGACAAAAGCTCGGGCTGAACATGATTAGCGACCTATGCGCGGTTCTTTAAGGGCGATGGGCAGCGTGATCTCTGGGATCGCGCCGGTTTCTTCCTGTTTGCGTTTCAGGTAATCGAGAGCCACAGCAGCGGCGGCGCGCACGTGGTCGACGCAAGCCTGGTGAGCGGCTAGCGGATCGCCGCTCTTGATCGCCTCGACCATGCGTTCCATTTCCTGGTTGCTGCTGCCGCGACGGTTTTCCTGGGACACCGAGGTCGCCCGCAGGTAGCTGATGCGGGCCTGCAACTGGCGCAGCTGGGTGGCGGCGACATGGTTGCCGGAACCTTCGAGCAGCACGTCGTAGAAACCCTGCACCGAATCGATGACCTGTTGCAGTTCGCCTTCCTTGAGGGCCTTGCGGTTTTCCTCGAGGGCTTTTTCCAGGGCCTTGATGTCCTTGGCTTTGGCGCGCAGGGTGAACAGCTGAACGATCAGGCCTTCGAGCACGCAACGCAGCTCATAGATATCGACGGCATCGGCCAGGGTGATGATCGCGACCCGTGGGCCCTTGGCGTCGGCGAACTCCACCAGGCCTTCGGATTCCAGGTGACGCAAGGCTTCACGTACGGAAGTGCGGCTGACGCCCAGGCGATCGCACAGATCGCGTTCGACCAGTCGGTCTCCCGGCAGGAGCTGGAAGTTCATGATGGCGCTACGCAGTTTATCCAGCACGATTTCGCGCAGGGTAACGGGGTTGCGATTGACCTTGAAGCTGTCGTCGAGTGGCAGGCGTTTCATGGGGTCCGCTCTGAGTGTGGCTGTCCATGCAAAAAGAGCACGTCGATCGAGGATCATCGTGCTCAGGTCATCACAGCAGCCAAGGGTTAACTGGAGGCCTCGGCATCGGCTTCGGCGAAGGCTTCACGGGCGAGCCGGAAACTGTCTACGGCAGCGGGGACACCGCAATAAATACCGACCTGAAGCAGAATTTCGCGTATTTGTTCACGACTCAGCCCGTTACGCAAGGCACCGCGTACATGCAGCTTGAGTTCGTGCGGCCGGTTGAGGGCCGAAATCATCGCCAAGTTTATCATGCTGCGCTCTTTAAGCGACAAACCCTCACGGCCCCAGACGTGGCCCCAGCAATACTCGGTGACCATTTCCTGCAGTGGCCGGGTGAAGTCGTCGGCGTTCTCGATGGAGCGGTTCACGTAGGCTTCGCCCAGCACCTGGGTGCGGATTTTCAGGCCTTTTTCATACTTTTCGTTGCTCATCGTTGTGTGCTCCCAAAGTCGTCGAGCCCGCCCATCAGGGTGTATTTGAGTTCCAGATAATCCTCGATGCCGTACTTGGAACCTTCGCGGCCCAGCCCCGAGGACTTAATGCCACCGAACGGCGCGACTTCGGTGGAAATCAGTCCTTCGTTGATCCCGACCATGCCGTACTCCAACGCTTCGCTCATGCGCCAGGCCCGGCCCAGGTCGCGGGTGTAGCAATAGGCGGCGAGGCCGAACTCGGTGTCGTTGGCCAGGTGCACGGCCTCGGCTTCGGTGTCGAAGCGGAACACCGCGGCCAGCGGGCCGAAGGTTTCTTCCTGAGCGACTTTCATCTCACCGGTTACGCCGGCCAGCACCGTTGGCTGGAAGAAACCGTGGCCCAGCGCATGGCGGTCGCCACCGCAAAGCAGTTGTGCACCCTGGGCGAGGGCGTCCTGCACGTGGTCTTCGACTTTGGCCACCGCGCGTTCGTTGATCAGCGGACCTTGGGTGACGCCTGCCTCAAAACCGTCGCCCACGTTCAGTTGCACCACGCGTTCGGCCAGGCGCGTGGCGAAAGCATCATGAATACCACTCTGCACCAGGAAGCGATTGGCGCAGACGCAGGTCTGCCCGGCATTGCGGAACTTGGCGATCAGCGCGCCTTCCACGGCACGCTCCAGGTCGGCATCGTCGAACACGATGAAGGGCGCGTTGCCCCCCAGTTCCAGCGAGACTTTTTTCAGCGTCGGCGCGCACTGAGCCATCAACAACTTTCCGATTGCAGTGGAGCCGGTGAATGACAGTTTGCGCACCAATGGGCTGGCAGTCAGTTCGCCACCGATGGCCACGGCGTCGCCGGTGATCACGTTGAAAATGCCCGGAGGAATCCCGGCCTGTTCCGCCAGCGCGGCCATGGCCAGCGCCGAGAACGGTGTCTCCGGGTCCGGTTTGACGATGCACGGGCAACCGGCCGCCAGCGCCGGGCCGGCCTTGCGGGTGATCATCGCCGCCGGGAAGTTCCACGGGGTGATGGCCGCGACCACGCCGATCGGTTCCTTGCTGACCACAATGCGCGCATCGGCTTTGTGGCTGGGAATGGTGTCGCCGTAGATGCGCTTGGCTTCTTCGGCGAACCACTCGATGAAACTTGCGGCGTAGAGAATTTCACCCTTGGCTTCGGCCAGGGGTTTGCCTTGTTCCAGGGTGAGGATTTGAGCCAGGGCGTCGGCGTTTTCGAGCATCAGCGAATGCCAGCGCTTGAGCGTCTGGCTGCGTTCCTTGGCGGTCAGTGCGCGCCAGGCCGGCCAAGCGTTGTTGGCGGCGTCGATCGCCTGACGAGCTTGGGCGGCACCGAGGTTCGGCACTCGGCCGATCAGCTCGCCGGTGGCCGGGTTGAAAATGTCCTGACAGGTGCCATCGGGCGCATCCAGCCATTGGCCGTCGATGTAGGCCTGCTGGCGGAACAGTTGCAAGGCTGCTGGGCTCATGCCGGCTCCCATAATAGAAGTAAAAAAGGGCTGCACCGGGGGGTGGTTAGACGCAGCCCAAATGTAGACGTCAGGCCAGGGTGGGCAGCGGGCCCAGCTTGCCTTTGTGATAGACCATCGGCGTCACCGGTTGCTCGGGCAGAATCAGGTTCTTCACCGCGCCGACGATGATCGCGTGATCGCCGCCGTCGTACTCACGCCATAGTTCGCACTCGATAATCGCGGTGGCTTTGCCCAGCAGCGGGTTGCCCAGCTCGCTGAGGTGCCAGTCGATGCCTTTGGCCTTGTCCTTGCCTTTACCGGCAAACGCATAGGCTTCGGCAGTCTGGTCGGCGGACAGCAGATGAATCGCGAACTGCTTGCTGTCGCGCAGGATCGGGTAGGTGTCGGAGGCATAATTGGGGCAGAACAGCACCAGTGCCGGGTCGATCGACAGCGCACTGAAGGCGCTGGCGGTGATGCCGACGATGCCGCCGTCCGGGTCCAGGGTGGTAACCACCGTGACTCCGGAAGGGAACGAGCTCATGACGTCTTTATAAATGCCGGGTTCGATCATGTCGGCGGTCTCCTAGCGCATCACGAAGGGATCAGGCATTGGCGCCTGAGACAGGTTGATCCACACCGTTTTCAGCTCGGTGTAGGCCAGCACCGAATCGATGCCGCTTTCGCGTCCATAGCCGCTGTTCTTGAAGCCGCCGATTGGCGCCATGGCCGATACCGCACGGTAAGTGTTGACCCAGATGATCCCGGAGCGCACGTCCCGGGCCAGGCGATGGGCGCGGCCCAGGTCGCGGGTCCAGATGCCGGCGGCGAGGCCGAACTGCGAGTCGTTGGCAATCGCCAGCGCTTCGGCTTCGTCCTTGAAACGGATGACCGAGGCCACCGGGCCGAAGACTTCTTCCTGCATGATCTTCATCGAGTTGCGGTCGCACTCGAACAGGGTCGGCTCATAGAACCAGCCATCGCCCAGATTCTTTGGACGCTTGCCGCCCAGGCGCAGGCGCGCACCTTCGGCGATGGCATCGGCCACCAGGCCTTCGACCACCGCCAATTGCTGCGCGGTGGCCATGGGGCCCATTTCGCTGCTGTCTTCCTGCGGGTTGCCAATGCGGATGCGCTTGGCGCGTTCAACCAGACGCGAGACGAATTCGTCGTAGATGTCGTCCTGCACCAGCAGTCGCGAGCCGGAAACGCAGCTCTGGCCGGACGCCGCATAGATCCCGGCAATCGCACCGTTGATCGCGCTGTCGAGGTCGGCGTCGGCAAAGATGATGTTCGGCGATTTGCCGCCCAGCTCCAGCGACAGCTTGGCGAAGTTCTCCGCGCTGCTGCGCACCACATGCCGTGCGGTCGCGGCGCCACCGGTGAAGGCGATCTTGCGCACCAGCGGATGGCGGGTGAGGGCGGCGCCGGTGCTTGGGCCGTAACCGGTGACGACGTTGACTACCCCCGGCGGAATCCCGGCTTCCAGCGCCAGGCGAGCCAGCTCCAGAATGGTCGCCGAGGCGTGCTCGGACGGTTTGATCACGATGGTGTTGCCTGCCGCAAGAGCTGGCGCCAGTTTGATCGCGGTCAGGTACAGCGGGCTGTTCCAGGGAATGATCGCCGCGACTACGCCCATGGCTTCATGCACGGTGTAGGCAAACAGATCGGGCTTATCGAGGGGCAGGGTGCCGCCTTCGAGTTTGTCGGCCAGACCCGCGGTGTAGTGGAAAAACTCCGGCAGGTAGCTGACCTGACCGCGGGTTTCGCGAATCAGCTTGCCATTGTCGCGGCTTTCCAGCTGCGCCAGTTGTTCTTTGTTCTCAGCGATCAGATCACCGAGGCGTCGCAGCAGTTTGCCGCGAGCGGTGGCGGTCAAGCCGCGCCAGGCCGGGCTGTCGAAAGCCGTCTGCGCGGCCTGCACGGCGCGTTCGACATCGGCTTCGTCGGCATCGGGTAATTCAGCCCAGGCTTGCGCCAGGGCAGGGTTCAGGCTTTCAAAAGTCTTGCCGGAGAGGGCATCGACCCATTCACCGCCGATGCACATCTGGAAGCGTGCGAGTGTCATGCAACGATCCCCTTTATTTGGTTTTGTCGGGCGTTTGCCGTGTCGAGAAACTCCAGCAACAGCTGGTTGACCAGGCGCGGCGATTCTACGGGCATCATATGCCGCTGCTCGGCGAGCACGGCAACGGTCGCGCCGGGAATTCGCTCGGCCAGTTGTTTGGCCATTTCCGGTGTCGAGCCGGGATCCAGTTCGCCGGTGGCGACCAGTGTCGGCACCTGAATGCTGCCCAGATCTTCCGCGCGGTACATGTCCTGGGTGGCGAACAACTCATACGTGGTCAGATAGCCCTGCGGATCGTTGCCCGCCAAGGTCTGGCGCAGCGCGGCGATCTGCGCCGGGTTGGCCGCCTGGTATTCACGGCTGAACCAGCGCGACAGCGCAGCTTCGGCGTTGGCATCCGGGCCATGCTCGGCCGCTTGAGCGGTGCGCGCGATGACGCCGGCACGCTGTTCGGGGCTGCGGTTGAACACGCTGTTGAGCACCACCAGGCCTTGCAAGCGTTGCGGGTAATGCAAGGCAAACGCCCGCGCCACTAGCCCGCCCATGGAAAAACCGATCACTGTTGCCTGAGGCAATTGCAGATGGTCGAGCAACTCCAGTAACTGGTCGGCATAGCCCAGCAGGGGCGTGCCGCTTTCCGGGCGCGGGCTGGCGCCATGGCCCAGCATGTCGTAGGCAATCACACGGTACTTTGTGGCCAGGCCAACGACCTGGCCGCCCCACATTTCTTTGTTCAGGCCCACGCCGTGGATCAAAACCACGGGCTGGCCTTGGCCGGTCGCCAGGTAACTGGTGCCAGCCGGGGTGCGTTCAGCGGTGAGCCGAATCATGGAGCGCTCCTGCATGCCTTTTTTGTTGTGGTGACTGATCGGATTACTGGGCGTTCTCGGCCGCCAGTTCTTCCAGGTCGATGTAACGGTTGCCGATGCGTGGGTGCAGGCGGCCGCCATCGGCGCAACCCAGTACCACGACGATTTCATCGGCGCGCGGCGCGTCTTCGATCTGCATTTCCAGGGTGATGTAGTGCGAACGCAGGCCTTCGTCGTCCTTGTGCATCATCGGAATCTGGATCGAAGTGCCCGGGCCGCCGCGCTTGTTGGTGAAGCTCAGGTAGCTCTTGGCCTTGACCGCTTCGCGGTAATGGTTGCCGAAGCGCAGGGTGTGGATCACGGCAGAGGCGTGCTCGATTTCGCCATCGGCGCCAACCACCGCGGCCTTGCCGTAAGCTTCGATCTTCTCGGCGCCGCCGATGATGCCCACCAGGCGTTCAACCATCAGCGCGCCGAGGTCGGAGCAATTGGCACGGATCTCCGGCTTCAGGTCTTCGACGAAGCCGCGACCCAGCCAAGGGTTTTTCATCACCACGGCCAGCCCGACCATGGTCACGGGCTTGTCGGCAGCCTTGCCGCCTTCGATAAAGGTTTCTTCGACATAGCTGACGATCTTGCGAATTTCGAAACTCATGAGCTGCTCCGTTGTAAGGGTAAGAGTGTCTGTGCGTATGATGGTATACCATAATACTGGTTGCGCAAGTCCCCTCTATGGGTTTCTGGTCGGAAGGCGATAAAAGGGAGGGCAGGTATTGCCCGTTGCTCGGAGTACATCGCTGCAGCAGGACTGGTGCTATCGATCTTGTAGCGGTCGATGGTCGGTGAGGTGTACGACTACGGGAACTATTGGAGTGAAAACATGGATGTTCATTGCACCGGGATTTGTTGCTGCTTGGAGTCACGTCTTGGAAGGCCGTGATCGCGCTGTCGCTGTTGACCTCTTGATCTGGAAATCGGTCAACCTGCACGTAAGATTCTGGACTGTGAGGACGAGCTGCTATTGAATTCGATGCTCGACGATTTAGGTGACGTTCAAATCCGAAGGCAAGTGCAGTTGTGGCTCAGCTACCGAAGCTTTGTACCGGCGACCGTCGCATCGACGATGCTGGTCAGTAGCGAGAAAGCCCCCCTTGGGCGCAACCGATCGCCTGCCGTACCTGCACCGATACGGACAGAAAAACCTCACAAATCTCACGTGTCTGACATCCAGCGTGAACGAGCTGAAATGTCGGCCACGTTTGAGGTTTCGAGTAACTTGCCGCTGCTGGTTTTCGCCAGGCTGGCAGGTAAATCTCGCGATCAGATCAATCGCGATATCAAGGCTCGACGCTTACTGCTTCTGAGCCAGGGGAATCGCGGTCAGCGCACTCCCTATTGGCAGCTTGATCCATGGCGGCACAAGTTCGATGACACCAAGTTCAAAGCTGGCCTCGTAGCCGCAAAAATCGTCAGTTGGCTATAGGTAGGCTCCAATAGCATGGCGTGGATTCACTCCTTTTTTGCTCTTGATACACCCTGAAAACAAGTCCAGAATCAAGTCCATTCCTGCAGCAGGAATAAAAGAAAACCCTTAGATTTCAATGGGTAGGACGCTAGATGCGAGTCTCGTTTCCCGCTCCAAATACAGAAAAACGCCACTCATTGAGTGGCGTTTTTTTTGCGCGGTATTTTGTTGTCAGCATTGAAAAAAGAGGCTTTTGCCTCTTTTTTTCGTTCCAGTGATTTCTACTGAGAACCACCCCCAGCCACGCTTTTTTGTACATTAAAACGTACGTCGAAATCCGGTCCCAGGGCATGCCGGTTTTCAGATAGATGACGCATTGCTGGAACCCGTACATCTCTCCTCAATCGATCGAGACGAGGAGATGTACATATGCCTTTGACTGAAAATGCGAAAGGGGATTAATCCTCGAACCGCTCGAAGAGAGGATCGTCTCACTGCCTTGGCTGCTGGCGAGAATTCTCTTACAGCAGTCTTTCTGGCCTGGCGAACCTTCAAGGTGGTTACATTGAGGCTCGGCCCAGTTTGATGTAGAGCTTGGGGGTGATGAAAGCACTAATCTAATGCTGAGGATTTTCAATGAGTTGCGGGTTTTTTGACCTGATCTCGGACTCAAAATTATCGATAGCGCTTAGTGCTAGAGTCTTTTGCTCAGATAGATTTTTTCTCGTTACACGCATCACTCGATTTCTTCTTGCTTTTAGATAATCCAATTGGCCCGCTGGATTATCACTCAATGAAAGTGGAAGCATGGTTAAGGTGTCACTGAGTTCCTGCTTTGAGAGCTGTCCTTTCTTCGCGAAAATCAATAAGCGTTCCATATGGTGGTCAGAAAATAGCCCCAGCGCTATAAGTGAGTCTTCTAAATTTCCGCCATCTAGCACTCTTAAGTGCTCAACTAAATACTGAGCGCTCCAATCATTTCCTTGTTCAACCAAATGCATCAATTGGTTGAGGTTGCTGTTCGACTGCTCGATAACCGACCAGCATTCAGTTTCGCTAGCTTCTGATAATGCAATAAGAGTACGCTTTTCTGGAGTGGTTAAAAACATCATGACTGCCTCTCGGCAATGGGGTGAACTATCACTCCCCGAAGCTGGCATGCCTAAGCTTGTAAGTGTGAGTAGCGTAAACAAAAATTCAAGTGTCGACTTTTTTATGATCATGGCGCACCACCTTTCAATAGATCAATGAAGTATCTTTCCTGGAGAATTACCCCCGTACGCAGGGTGTTCTCATTCGTCGTCAAACAAGTCATTCGATGGACTAACAGATGCTGTAATTCTTTCAGTTCCATCAGGGCTGATAATGTTTTTGGTTCTATCCATGGTGTTTGTTGTGTCACCAAGGCGATCGGTGGAATGCGGAGTTCCGGGGCTAATCGGGTGCATTAGCTGCCATTGCAACTGATTGTCGCTTGGGGGCGTATATTTGACAACTGCCGCCCTCACCGTAAAGCAATGTGGGGAGTCGGGCTTGACCTTGTTTGATGTGGCCTAAATTATCGATCTTCCCCCCCCCCCCAGCATGGGGAAAGATGTTTTAGCTTTTCGAGCGGAGATTTGTTTACATGTCTCGATCTTTCGTCACATGCCATACAAAACATTGCGCTAGATTGGTAGGAATGCCTTTGGCGTTTTTCTGAAGCCATGAACTAATAGCTTGCTCCTCATCAGGCTTCGCTCCGCCACTCCATAGAGTTATAAAGTGATGGTTGATTGGGTTGTCTGAATAAAATAAAAATGCAGGGTCAGTCTCATCTGAGGCTGCATACAAAATCGTCCAGCTAAGGCTTTTAAAAGATTGTAAAATCTCTACGTTGTCGACATTTAATTGATGTCCCACCTCTATGCGTAGCTTCGGTATTTCAGATAAGTTTAAACGTCGGTCAATACCATCACAGGGTGATTTGGCCCATGCAGTCAATGGCGGCAATAGGCACGAAATTGCAATCATGAAGATCTTAATGTTTGGAATGCTCATCGGTTAATTTCCTTTGTAACGATACAAAGTCGGCGCGCCGTACCAGGAGCGTCACTGGTCATATTGCCGTTGGCGTCATACAGCAAGGATGCCGCTGACATAGGCGTAGAACCTATCCCCAAATTTTATCGTCGCATCCGTGCAGATTCCATCAGGGCATTTTCAGCACTCTGTCGAATAACCCTGCAAAGTTTTTCCACCGTTGCATTATTAATGCATGTATTGGAATTTAATATGATTCTATTTAGGTCGTCATCTGAGACAATGCATCGATATGTCGTATCGCCCAATTTTGAAAGTCAGGGTGTATTTTTGCAAGTGCAACAAATGTATCGAACTGATTCCATCCTTGGGCGAAGAGGTTCGCCACTGCTTCAGAATAGCCCTCGCCAAGCTCACCATCATCACAAGAAACGAAGACTCTCTGATGCTTGAAAAGGGAGGGCCAATCTCCGCGCGCATCAACTAAAAAAGACCCTGCTTGGCTATTCATTTCGGGAGGGCAGTTTCCGTATGCCGAAGCCTGAGAGAGTGACACACATCCCAATCCAAGTCCGAACAACAAGACTAAGAAGGTCAGGGAGCGAGTGCATAAAAATCTGATGAGCATCATGATTATCACCCTGTCGACCACACTACTGTTGCGTACCAAACTGAGGAGTATTGACGTTGTTGATGATAGCAGTCATGGATGTTGCTGGGGCAGGTGTTATGAGATTATGTACGAATTCCATATGTAGTAATACTTCCAATATATAATATTAGCAGACTTTCCAAATCCTGCACCTAATACACTCTCGTACCAGCTCCCATGTCGATCTAAGCTAGCAGTTCCCGACCAGCCAAAAACTGTACCCGTTATTGGATTTGGAATTGCGACATTTATGAACGACACCATATGAGTGGTGCTGAGGAGAAATCACAGTTATTTTATAGGCTGCAAAAAATTTGGTCGGATGCTTTAGCAAGCGCCTTTAATGTTTCTACTAAACTGGCGAACCCTTCGGTTTTTGCATTTATTCGCAGTATTCTGCCATTGTGAAGCTCAATATTGATGCCGGGCTTATTTCGGTCAAATAGGTTGACTTGTCGAATTTTCCACGTCATCGGATAATAAGATATTGACTTAATGTCAGGCGCCTTGATCTCTATGTGTCTACCGAAATACAACCTCCCTAAAATACGATCATCATCCAGCGAAATTTCTTGCAGTACTGTTCGGACCTGGGAAATGTAGAATATACCCCAAGCAGCAGGCAGGCCTAATAATATCCCACCTCCTATAAAGTCCTGTAGGTAATAGTATGGAGAAGCAAGAAAAATAAAAACTCCCAAAAGAACAATAGGGCTTATTCCAGGAAGCCAAATCCATATGCCGGTCCTGCCAAACGTCTTATCGTGCCAAGTATTCATGGTGGAATTATTTTCCAAGCTGATTACAGATGCCGGCTCCTGCAGCGCCGCCCATAAAGCCTAGTTCTCCACTGAGGATGGCAGCGGCGATTCCTTTGCCCTGCGCCAAGCCGGCAATCGCGCTGCCGATACCCGCGCCTACTACCTCTCCCCCAATTTACCTTACCTTGAGGGATACAAGCATTCTCTTTGCTTTTAGCGTGATTCGATAACTTTTGACCAGCCCAATCACCTACAGCTCCGCCTGCAGCACTGGTTGCAGCAGGAGCCCATGGGCTTTCAGGCGCAATCGCGCCGACTGCAGCGCCAGCTAGCGCCCCCGATAAAGCAGCCCAAGTAGCATCAGTCTCATCGCCACCGATTTCAAACGCGCTAGCATAGCCACTGATCCCGCCAATAACTGCACCGGTTACTGCACCGACTAGCCATTTACCTTGCGGATCTTTGTAACTTAACGGATTGCCGCTGACATAGACGTACGTATTAATCCCACCCGCAAGGCCAATCGAATCTCCCGAGATAAATCGCCCAAATCCCGGAGAGTGCCCGATAATAATAGACACCCGTGCCATCATTTTTCTGCCCAGTGTACTGCTGGCTGTTGGGCGATTTGCACTCCAGCAGAAGCCTCAGGAGTGTCGGCTTGTTATATTGAAATTATTCATAATTTGTCTGAGGGTTTTAGCTCGTCGAACAATGTTTTTCTGATTTTAATTGGTATTTTTTTCTGGCTGGCGTAGTCGTTTATAAGAGCGATGAGCTCTGAAATGTTTTCAAGCTGGTCGGTGAATGTGATCTTCCCTGATGGAGTAATCCGGAATGTTGGTTTTGTTGTAGGATATATATTAAATCCTCTGGCATTAAGTCCGCGCATGCTAGATACAGGGAAGGCAGTAATTAAGCTGACATTTTCCCATTTTATTTTTTGCCAGGTTTTACCAAAAATTTGTCTGGATAAGCACTGATCATCAATGGATAGAACTGAGCGTCCAGCTAAGATCAATCCTCCAACTAATATGGTTAAAGATAAGGATATTAATAAAAATATCCCGCCTCCTAATGCACCGTCACGCTTAATCCATATCCCTCCTAAAAAAATGCATAAACCGCTGGTGACGCACATCCATAGAGCAATTAAATACTGTCCCCGAAACTTGAATACAGTTATGTTACTCACTATGCGATCACTCCTGATGTATATAATGACCACTGCTTGTTTGCCTTGGCAGTGCATTGATCTCGCAGAGCGAAATCCATTCATAGCCCCTGGATCCATTGCACTACCAATCATTCCTATAATGCCAGTCATACCAGGCACATGCTCAGGCAGTGCACGCTGCGCATGCTCAGTTACTGGTACTTAGCGGGCTGAAATCTGGAGTGGGGATGCCAGGGGAGGTAGGGGAGAAAAGCAGAGTGCTTTGTATCAATGCATTGGCGAATACTCAGCATTTGCTGCCGAGGCTTTAGACCTGAAGCCACCATAAGCACCTCCCTGTGAACCGGAGCCACATTAGGCTCGTCGTACACGTCGTATGCACAGCGGTTGGAACACGTGTGTGTTCACGATGGGGTCTTCATTCCATGACCTTGGGGGAGATCGAACGTCCACGATCCCGAGCATCCAGCACGAAATGACAGTAGTACAGGGTTTGAGAACTTGCCAACGGGAGCCCGGAAATCGACCAGCAGGAATGGTTCTTCTGCAATTGAGGTCGATGGTGCGAGGGTTGTTGAAGGAAGCCTGATTCCTTGCTGGGTATGCAAGCAGCTCCTCTATTTAGCTACTGGCGCGATTGGCGATCGGTACAGATTGGGTCACGCAACTCAAGACGCTACTGCTCGAGCACGCCGGCGTAGTCGTGTGGGTCAACTCTGCCGCCTAATGCCTTGCAAGCACGAAGCCCGACGTTTTCAATCGCGAAGGTGTATTCGGGCATGCCCCATTCATCGAGGCCTGCGCGGTACAGAGGTAGCCGTCGCTGGCCTCAAGCAGTTGTGCTTCATTGATGAGGACACCGCCTCGTCTGGATAGTTGTGCCAGACTTCCTGTAAAGCAGTTGATCGCTAAAGGTGCGAAACGAATGACTTCATTCAGGTTCATAGGGCGCTCTCGCTCGCCGGATGAGGATCGGCGTGAAGACGGTTTTCGGCCCCTCGAATGGCTTTGGCGATTCGCCAGAAATAAATTGCGCCAATCGAAAATTCGAACACCGAACCGATGACCCAGCATGTCATCAGCGACGACGGCACATCGCGATTGCTCATTGCGACGTAATAGATCAACGGAATGCTTATAAACCACATCAGAATCAGGCGCACGACCAGCGAAAATCTGGCCATGCCAATACTCTCCAAGACGGCTGCACCCGTCATAGAGAAGACAAAGGCGGCGGAGAATGTCCACAGTACGCGTTGTGTATCGATGGCCAGGGCGACGATCTCCGGGTTGTGCCCCAGGTCGCCGAAAGCCTTGAGCAAGACCTGTGGCAAAGTGATTTGAACGGTGGAAACCAGCAGTACGTAGAACAGCTCGATGGTCACGGTCACCCGTAGGATCGTTGCCAACTCAGTGTATTGCTCCTTGCCCACTGCAGTGGCGCACAGAATGCTGCAACCAATACCCAAACCGATGATCGGGATGATGCCCAGGTAATTGATCGTCAGATTGACGTTGTTTGCCGCCAGCGCGCTAGAGCCCAGTACTGCGACTATCCAGATGAATGCAGTGTTGCCGAGCTGATCCACCCCGGCGGATAAGCCACTGGGAACACCTCTACGCAGCCGGAAAAACAGCCGAGGCAGTAGGCGCTCGCTACGGGCAATGAAGATGTTCATCAACTCAAGCCAGATTTCTCGAGGCAGCATTACTGCGTAGCACGTCAGCATGGACAGAGTGCCGATCAACGTACCGATAGCGGCTCCGGCCATTCCCATTTCGGGCAGCCCGAACTTTCCGAAGACCAGGCCGACGGTGAAGATTGAGTCGACTACTTGACCAACGATGCCGACCATGAGCGTTTCGCGGGTTCGACCCACACCGTTGAAGTATGAGGACAGCGCTGTGTCGATCGTCATTACGCCGCCGAAGATCGCCGCCCAGAGCATGTACTGCGATTCGAGGCTGACAATCTGCGGTGGGCGGGAGCTGAGCTGTGGGATCATCGCGATCAACGGAGCGGCGACAAACAGCAGGGCACCGCAGGCAATACCAAGGAGCAGTCCCAGTGCGGCTTCATTCCAAGCCTCGCTGAGCCCCGATCGACCATTCGCTTGTGCAATAAAGGAACGTGACACGCCTACGGTGCTACAGAAGAAAGCGATGATCGCCATGCTCGTGAATACTGCTGGACCGGAGGCGGCCAGCGTATCTTGTGAGTAGTGTGCCAGGCATAGCCTGTCGACAAGCATCATCAATAAATTGCCGACCATCGTCCCCATCAATGGAAACGAGACGATGGCGATTCTTTTCGCCACCCCTGCGTCAAACCAGTGCCGCATATTCACATTCCTTTGTCTCGCGGCTGCCGCGATGGTCGCCCAACACATCGCGTAAAAGAGCCAGCAGTGTGTCGGGATTTCCAATCTGCGCCAGCAGCGACAACAGCAGACGCTCCATGCCGAAGGCGACGCAGGCTGAATGCATGAGCGGTTCTGGGGATTGCGGGCCGATCTTGAATGCGTTGGTAAACAGATCCCGGTGCAAGTTGCGCGAACTATCCTGTCATATGGATGGACCCAGTGGACACCATTTTTGGCCTCACAAGCGGATCGCCATGCGCCAACGCACCTCTTATCCAAAGCCCTTCAAAACCCAAGTCGTCCAGGAATGCCTGCAACGTCCTGGCCGGCGTCATCGTCGAAGGCGAATGGCATCCCGATCGTGTTTAGTAAGGCTCATCACAGAGTGCACCTTAATAATGAAGGAAAGATAAGAATACTACTTACAAAATTATCGAAAAAGCCTCTATGGGAATTAATAATTAATTCATAAAAAAATGTACTTCTCCTAACCTTTAAGCATCAATTGCGGAGGTGCATTTATGTTGATTTTCATTAAGTCGATGATCATTGGGCTTTGTATCGCAGCCCCTGTGGGACCCATTGGGCTGTTGTGCATACAGAGGAGCCTTGCGCTTGGATGGAGAGCAGGTTTCGCGACAGGGTTAGGGGCGGCCACAGCCGATTCGATCTATGGATTTGTCGGTGCGCTGGGAATCACAGTCATCATAGCGACACTCATTAGCTTTAAGCCATGGTTGTGTATTTTGGGGGGGATGTTCCTCGCGTACATTGGTTATCAAACAATAAAATCGAAAGCGAGCTCAACAGCCCTGGCGGGTGAACGAGCCAACCTGTTAAAAGCCTACTTGAGTACACTGTTTTTGACACTGTCGAACCCAATGACCATCCTGTCGTTTATTGCGATATTTGCTGCCATGAGCGATGGCATGGCTAATGATCAAAGCGGTCAGCACTCAGTGCTGCCTATGGTGACAGGTATATTTCTAGGCTCGGCTGTCTGGTGGCTGGGATTGAGCGGATTCTCCTCCATATTCAAGACCAGAATCTCCCAATCAAAGCTCAGGTTGATCAACTATTTTTCCGGGTCAACCATCACCATTCTGGGTGCCTACCAAGTAGCCACTGGCGTTATGCTCGCCACAGCAGCTTAATAGGGAAATGAGGCAAGGCTTATTTCTTATTGGCTGATGAGTAAGCCTTGGCATCAATCCCCTACGGTTTGACGGGAGGATGCTTTACTGAATTCTGGATTCAATGTACGCCCTGAGGCTACCTATCGCTTGTTTGATTTCTGATTCTGTCGCATTGCTAAACGACAATCTGACCTGAGTGACAGCCTGATTCGTCAGCGAAAACAAGGAAGTGGGAAATACAATAACCTTGAAGTTCCTGGCGCACTCGCACATTTCAAAATATTCAAAGGTGAAGGGCAACTGTACATTGATGAAAAAACCTCCCTCTGGATGGTTCCAGGTGACACTTCTTTCAGAACCAGCCTTGACCGGGAATTCACGTTCAAGGCATTCAATCATATGGTTTCTTTTTTGCCTGTAAGACAACACTCTTGGTTGATTAAGCTGTTTTAAAGAGTAATTGTTCTCTATCAGCAAACCTCCGACAATTGCCTGGCACAGGGCAGGTGTATTGACGGTGATCAAGCTTTTGGCTTTACATAACCTGGCGCTAAAGGAAATCACCCCAGCGCTCTCCGGGGCGACTACGTAGCCCATACGCAATCCCGGAAAAATTGACTTTGCAAAAGAGCCAAGAAGGAATACTCGACTACTGTCGATTGACTTCATCAAGGGGATTTTATCTCCCTCGTACCTGAAGTAGCTGTAGGCATTATCCTCCAGGATAAAAAAATTCATTTCATTGGCCAAGGAGAGCATGGCCTTTCTGTTTTCATAGGAAAGGCTGTTAGCAGTAGGGTTACTAAAATCTGAAATCGCGTACAGCGCTTTTACCTTTTCCCCCTGGACTCAAGATCTTCAGCTACCTTGCGCAGGGCAGATGGATCGAGGAAGGTGTCCTCGGGAACGGGTACAATTTTTATTCTTAATAATTTCGCAATCCCCGTTATTCCGGAAAACACAGGGTCAGGCACTAATAAAACACCACCTCCTTCAAAAATTGATAGCAGTGTCAAGGTCGCAGCTTCCTGAAACCCCATACACACGACAATACTTTCAGGGTTGAAAATTTTTATGCCTTCATCCACCTGCAAGTGTTCGGCTATTATGCCGTTGATAATTCCGGTGGTTTTTCCATATTGGCAAAGTAGTGTCGCAAGCGAGTGTTCCGGATTGACGGCGTATCGTGCATAGCTGGCCAGCCCTTTATCGATGAGGGACAGGTCGCATTGCTCGTCGTCAGGTCGACCGGAAGCCAGAGAGATTGCCTCTGGATTTTCACTGGAAATGGAATTTAGAAGATGGATAACGTTCAGAGTAGGGTCTTCGAATATCGTTTTTTCGAGTACGCTGGGCAATCTCGCTTCTCCATAAAAAGCAACGAGCCGTTGAAGGCTCGTTGCTCATGATTAACATCTGTTACGCAGGTTTAAGTGCACTTTTTTGATTGGCCATATTTTCCATGGCCACAAATGCCTGAAGCAGATCCTCTTTAAGATCCTCAAGGGCCTCTAAACCAAAACACAATCGTACCAACCCCTTTTCAATCCCCATATCCGCTTTTTCCTGCTCAGTCATCGAGGCATGGCTTCCACTAAAGGGTTGCGCAACCATTGACGTGACACAGGCCATGCCCGTACCCGTTCCAAACCATTTGAGGGAGCTGGTGAAGGTTTTGTAAAAGGGGACCAGATCGGGCCGAATATCAACAAACACAATGCCACCGTAGCCGGTCAATTGTTTACCATCGACTCGTGGATAATATACATGCTCAATGAAGGGCAGTTCCCGTAGATAGTTGAGCATGCTGGAGGTTGTGTTGCTGTGTTTCTCCATGCGCAGGTTAAATGTTTGCATGCTTCTGCGAAGCAGCCATGCGCTATTAGGCGCTAATATTGAGCCTGAGTAAAAGCGGCCTTCGAGGAGGCGCGTATAAATCATTTCATTGTTGACGAGTACCAGGCCACCCATGACATCGCTATGCCCGGAGAAATACTTCGTTGCGCTGTACAGAGAAATATCCGCGCCGAAGTTCAGAGGCTTTTGAAATATCGGAGTGGCCCACGTGTTGTCAACGACCACCAGAGCGTGTGGGTTGTTTTGCTTAACCGCCTTGCTGACCGCATGAATATCAATGTCTTTCAGAAAGGGATTGGTCGGTGTTTCGAAAATGACCATGTCCACGTCCGACGGCAACTCTTTCAATCCACTTTCCGTGGTGAGATCCAGAATCGTCAGTTTCGCACCGATACGTGCCGCATATCGCTGAAACAGCTTATAAGAACAGCCATAGATATATTTGTTGATCACCAGCGACCCACCAGGTTTCAGCAGCTCCAGCACCATGTAGATGGCACTCATTCCGGTGCTGTAGGCCAAGGCGTATTCGCTTCCTTCCAGTGCAGCGACAACCTGTTCCAGCTCAGTCACATTGGGATTGGCTTTTCTCGAGTAGAAGAACGCCGAGTCAGCGCTAAAAGCGCTGCACTGATAAATAGGCGTCACGGATGGGTGGGCCTCTCGGTCATCGACCCTGATGTGGAGTATTTCAGTAGACACGCTCATGATTTGCTCACCAGTTTGATAACCTGCTCATACATGTTCTGCTTGCCTTCATACCCAATGGTCGGCGTGATGTCGTTTTGCGAAATACCAATCTCTTCAATCGACTCGGTTGGGAAGTGAGCCCTGTCGAATACTTCATGAAGATTTGAGTTCACCCCCTTGGGAAGCCAGACTTCAGGGCCTGATTCATCAATTCGTGCCTTGGCAATAATAAATCGATAGCTTTCATACGGCCGCAATGTCAGTGATTTCCAATCACTGTTGAGCCCGTCGGTATAGTTGCGCCGCAGGTAGACGGTCTGTTCAAAGTCTTCAGTATTCAGCACTTGGGCGTGCAGCGATACGATATCCCCATGCCACTCGAACTTTCGCTTCTCGTAAGAGGTCAATGCAGCCTCTCGCAGTTCAACAGGCATGTTCGCTTTGTGTTCGCCCAGTAACTTGAAGTGTGCGTCGTGCCCACAACGGGTGCAGCAACCGTTGCTATCCAATCCGATCAGTTCAGCATTCAAACCGTAGCGGGTAACGAGTAGAGCGTTACAATTATTGCAGTTGGTATTGGTGCCCTCGACATCATTTACGTTACCCAGATAAACATGCTCAACCCCCATGCTCCGGGCAATGTCCCGGGCCTTCAGGAGTCTATCCACGGGCGTCCTGATGCTATTACTCATTTTATAATCAGGGTGAAACCTTACAAAGTGGAGCGGTACATTCGGGCCCAGTTCATCCAGTACCCACTGGCTGATTTTCCTGGCGGTATCCTCATCGTCACTGATATCGGTAACCATCAAGGTGCTGACTTCAACATATTTACCAGCATCGTATACTTTCTTGATGCCAGCCAGAACGGGCTCTACCCAGCCTGTTGTGACTTTTCGATAGTATTCGGGGGAGATGGACTTTAGCGAAATCGAGAATATGTCGATGACGGGCAATAGTTCATCAATGGCTTCTTCACTGATAAAAAAAGCTGATTTATATAAATTGATTAAGCCCGCTTCCTTTGCCAGCTTTGCCGTATCGAGGATGAATTCATGCCAGACAACAGGGTCGTTATACGTCCAGGAGATAACGCGTATACCATGCTTTAAGGCGGTTTCTACAACCTGTTCAGGCGTATAGTAGTAAACATCTTTGTCTGTCACATACTTGGCCTGAGAGGTCTTCCAATTGTGGCAGTAGCCGCAGTTAAGCATGCAGCCGATATTGCCTAGGGAAAGGATTCGCTCTCCGGGAGCAAAGTGGAATACCGCCTCGGTTTCGATGGTCTCTTCGGTGCTGTGAACGCCTTTGCCATAATTCAATGTAACTAACCGGCCGCCTCTGTTTCCGCGCACCTTGCAAAAACCTACTTTACCCTCCTGAATGACACAGTTTCGGGGAGAAAGATGACACTTTACAACGCCGTTCGGGAGTATTTCTTCCAACTTTGCAGGCGTGCTTTCCAAGGTCCAGTTTTTATTTTTTGTAGTGTCCATCTCTCACTCCTCATTTTACGGAAGTTGCTGTCAATATCATCGGTTTAAATAGTCGAGGCGAAACAATCCCGCCGCCACAGTGGCAGCAATCCCCTAGTAGTTATTGATAGGCGGAAGAAACGCTGGTCAATCCATAATTCTTAAGTGAAAAACGCCTGGCGTTTATATTCATGAATGGCTGTATAAGAGGGCCTATGACCAACAAGAATGCAATGGTTCCCATACCGAAGGGCCCGCCTAGAAGCCATCCGGTTGAAAAGATGCCAATTTCAATTATCATTTTGGCTTTGGTGAATGACCACGCCCATTTGGACACCATGGTAAGCACCACAAGGTCCATGATTCTGATACCAATACCGCTCATGATAATCAGTGCAGACGAATAAGCACACAGCACCAGACCCATCGCCAATATCGTGTACTCATTCACTCTGACAATCAAATACTCTCCAAGCCCCAGCACGGACCAGAGGTCAATCAACAGACCTGTAAGTGTGGTTGTAACAAATGGGCTTATCGGAGGATATTTCTTGTTCCAGAGCATCCACCACAGCAGAAAGAATAGAGAAACGATACCCGAACAAACGCCCATTCCGAGCATGAGTATTTTATTTATCGAGATGATCAGGACATCTAATGGGTCAGTCCCCAGTTGACTGACTATGAAAAACTTGGCCCCCACCGAGAAAAGGGCGACGCCAGCCAAATACATAAAAATCTGATCCATCTTGAAATCACGAAAACTTAGGACTTGCGTTCCAATATAATTCGCGAATGATGGATAGGATTTTTTTTCACACTTTATTTTTTCATCTTCCATACGAACACCATCCCTGGAGGAGAATATTTTATTATGCAGTGCGTAACGCTAAGGATTCAGAGCTATTGATTACCCGGGTTCTTGTTAGGCTTTACCGGGCTGCAAATAGACTAGCACTCTGCTTTATTTTGGTGCATTATTTTTTAATGAAAACCGGGTGCTTTTCATTAAAATTTATACTTTTTGCTGTGGGAGCTTACATGGACCGTATAGACATCAAAATCTTGGGGAAGGTGCAGGACTTTGGTCGCATTTCCATCACGGAGCTGTCCAAGCACGCAGGTCTTTCTATTCCCGCCACCACTGATCGGTTGCGAAAGCTCGAAGATTCTGGGGTCATCAAGGGATATAGCGCTCAGTTAGATCCAACCAAACTAGGGTTCGGCATATCTGCTGTCGTCGGCATGACCACCCTCAAGCCTGCGAAATCCAAATTGATAGCGACGCTCAACGACATACCCGAAGTCGTTGAGTGCCTGCACGTCACGGGTAACGACTCCTACCTGATCAGGATCTATGCCAGGTCAATGGCCGATATCGAAAATATCATTGCGAAGATCAACGCGTACGGTGAGACACGTACAAGCATTGTCTTGTCTGTCCCCATCGAGAGAAGAAAGCTTGTCCCTTGAGCCTGTACATAGAACAGTCGGCTGTCAGCTATTTCAAGGGTGATCATTTTGTTTGCCCGGAACGGCGCCAGCAGCGATTCATCTGCCCCTGAATTAGTAATCAACGTCCACGGCCCTTTGAGGAACGGTGAACAATGTCATGCCGGTCGCAGACGCTTGGGGTACTGCGGCCGATGTGCCTGCACCCACTAACGTACTTGGCCGTTATGGATCACCCGTAGAGGACATCGCACCGGTGGTGCTGTTTCTCGCCAGCAAGGATGGGCAATTTTTGACGGGGTATAGCCTGACGCCTGACGGTGGCCAAATCATCGACAGCGCACGCTGATTTTACCGTCCAGTCTGCAACCGATTGCCCCACAGGGAACACAAGACTCGCCTTGGCATGTCTTGTGTTTTTTCAAGCGATGCTCTCCGATGCAACAGGTTCTCGCGAGGCAGCGCGTGCCGCCAGGAAGGCAAGAACTGCCGCCACGCCCAGCAGCGTGGCGCTCAACTCGAAAGTCGCTCGATAGCCGTTCGAGTCAAATACCAGCCCGCCAACGGTTGCGCCGGATGCAATGGCCAGTTGGATGATCGCCACCATTAAGCCGCCTCCGGCTTCAGTATCCTCTGGCAATGTTCTGGCCAGCCATGTCCACCATCCCACCGGCGCCGCGGTCGCAACCAGCCCCCAGAGGCCCAACAAGACGGTGGTGGTAGTCGCAGAGCTGCCGAACGAAACGAGTGCCAGTGCGATCGCCGCCATCAATATCGGGATGACGATGAGGGTGCGATGCAGGCCATTTTTCAAGAATGCTTCAATCAGGAAGGTTCCCGCGAGGCCTGCCAGGCCGAGGACGAGCAACATCAGTGACAGCATGGAAATACTGACGTGCGTGACCGTTTCAAGGAACGGGCGCAGGTAGGTAAATAGCATGAACTGGCCCATGAAAAAGACACTGACCGCCGTCATGCCTAACGTGACCGGTGTGCTTTTCATCAGCCTGAAAACATTTCCAGTGCCTGAACCGCTTTGCGACTTCATCGCAGGAAGGCTCGCCCAAAGCCAGAGACTGGCGATTACCGCGACCGGGATGACGCACAAAAATGCACCGCGCCATCCGATGAAGGCTCCGAGAAAACTGCCCAGAGGTGCTGCAATCACTGTCGCCAGAGCGTTGCCGCCATTGACGACTGCCATGGCGCGAGCGATCTGGTCGTCGGGCACCAGGCGTATGGCAGTTGCCGCCGACAATGACCAGAAGCCACCAATTGCCACGCCGATCAGCGCGCGGCCGGCCATGAACACCCAGTAGTTCGGCGCGAACGCGACCACGGTTCCCGAAACGATCATCAGCAGAGTCAGGGACAACAGCAGTGGCTTGCGGTCGACCCGCGCCGCCACCGAAGCGGTCAGGAGGCTGGCGAATAGCGCAAACAGCCCGGAGACTGAAATGCCCTGGCCCGCTTGCCCTTCGGTGATATGCAGATCGGCGGCAATCAGTGTCAGCAGGCTGACGGGCATGAACTCCGATGCCACCAGGACGAAGGCGGCGAGCGACATGGCGAATACGGCACCCCATGATTGTTCAGGTTTTCGCGGGCCTGAGAGCGTGTGTTGGATCATTGATTGAATCCTGTAATGCGCGAAGCGTCGCGGCCCCGGGAACGAGGCCGCGCGTGAGAACGGATGCCCGGCCAGGGCACTGTTCAGGCTACTTCAGGTTGCTTTTGAAGAATGTGGTCAACTTGGCGAATGGAATGAGGTTGACCCGGTCGTAAAGATCCACATGGCCGGCATCTGGAATGATGAGCAGTTCTTTAGGTTCTGCCGCGCGTTTGTAGGCATCCTCACTGAACTCGAGTGAGTGTGCCCGGGCGCCAGCAATGAACAGCAGTGGGCGAGGGGAGATCGTCTCGATGTCGTTGAACGGATAGAAGTTCATGAATTTCACGTTGCTGGTCAGCGTCGGCATGGTGGTTGTCTGCGCCGATGCGCCGGCAGGGGTGACCTCACCACGTGGTGTGCGATAGAAATCGTAGAACTCGTCACCCACGGCGTTGCCGGTTAGCTTCAGTGGTGAGCCGCTGGTATAGCGGACTTCGCCACCCCAGAATTCGGCGTTGCGCTGCTGCGCCGCTTCGCGAATGATTTGCTGGCGTTGTTCGATCGTTACACTGTGCTTGAGGCCATTACGATTGGCGGCGCCCATGTCGTACATGCTGACGGTGGCGATGGCCTTCAGACGCGGATCGATCTTGGCCGCACTGATGGCGAAGCTGCCACTGCCGCAAATACCGATGACGCCGATACGTTCACGATCGACCAATGGGCGAGAGCCGAGAAAGTCCACGGCGGCACTGAAGTCTTCGGCGTAGATATCAGGCGAAACGGCCTGGCGAGGCGTGCCCTCACTTTCACCCCAGAAGGACAAGTCCAGCGACAGTGTGATAAATCCCTGCTCGGCCATTTTTGTGGCGTAGAGGTTTGCACTCTGCTCCTTCACTGCCCCCATTGGATGACCGACAATGATCGCGGCATTCTTCGATTGAGGATTGAGGTTCTTCAGGATGAACAGATTGCCCACCACCTTCATGCCGTATTGATTCTTGAAGGTGACCTTTTCTACCGTCACTTTTTCGCTTTTGTAGAAGTTGTCCGCGCCGTTCGACAGATCGGCTCCCGTTGAAGAAAAAGAGGTAACAAGCAGCCCTAGGGCAAGCAAAATGCCTTTCACTGGATAGTCCTTTTGATGAGTGGTTGTTCGCTGGCGCCTTTCGCTTAGCCAGCCAATGTGGCGTTGTCGATCACGAAGCGATACTTGACGTCGCCCTTGAGCATCCGCTCATAGGATTCGTTGATCTGATCGACCCGGACCAACTCGATGTCGGCGACGATGCCGTGCTCGGCGCAGAAATCCAGCATCTCCTGTGTCTCGGGGATACCGCCGATCATCGAGCCGGCAATCGTTCGTCGTTTCATGATCAGGTTGAACACATTGGGCGATGGATGCGGCGAGGCGGGCGCACCGACCAGGGTCAGCGCACCATCGCGCTTGAGTAGAACCAGGAAGGCATCGAGATCGTGGGGGGGGGGCTGCGACGGTGTTGAGGATGAAGTCGAAGCTCTTGGCATGCGCGGCCATCTCCTTCGCCGCTTCGCGCTTGGATTCGGATGTAGTGAACGCCACAACGTGGGCGCCCATCGCGTGGGCCAGCTTGATGCCCATGTGGCCCAGGCCACCAATGCCGACCACGCCGATTTTCTTGCCCGAAAATTGCGTGCCCGCCCACTCGGCGCGCACCTGGTGCAAGTCCGAATGGCAGATGCCGCAAAAGGCAATATCGATCTGAACGTCATGGGTGGCGGGTGTGCGGCGAATGATTTGCAACGGTTCAAGGGGCTTGTCGCCCGCATGAGCACCATAGGCTTGTACAAGCATGGGAGAGTCCTCAATGGCTTTGTCGGATGAACATTTTCCGGCTCTGCCCAGACTCCCTGTAGTGCATTGCACTGGATTACTTGCCTGATTCTATGAGTCTCTGTTTTTTTGCAGGACGGTCACGAGCGGGCGAGTTAGAGTTCAGCGAAGAGGTACAAGGCGAACATGACGATCAAACACGACACTGCTGCTCAACACCTGTCGCCACAAGAAACGCTCGTGCGGATCATTGGCGAGCAGATCCCGAAACCAGGTGACTACGGAACGCCCATTGCGGGCCTGGGCTTTTTCAGGCGCGAACATCCGTCGCCGCCCGTCGTCTGCATGGTCGAGCCAAGCATCATCCTCGTTGTCCAAGGTGAGAAACAGTTGTGGGTAGGTGGCGAGGGCTACCCGTATGACACGTCGCGATTTCTGATCACCTCATTGGACTTGCCCGCCAATTCTGAGGTGCTGGTGGCAAGCTCGGAGCAGCCATGCCTGGGGCTGACTTTGAAGCTCGATCTACGCATGTTGGCTGAGCTGATAGTGCAGGGTGACTTGCCGCCAACCCGTGATCGATCAGTGGTGAAAGGTGTCGGGATTGGTTCAGTAACGCCTGCCATGTTGGCGTCGTTCGAGCGCTTGCTGGCGCTACTCGATGAGCCTGAAGCCATCCCTGTGCTTGCGCCCCTGATTCAGCGCGAAATTCACTATCGTCTCTTGAAGAGTGATCAGGCTGCCAGGTTGCGGCAGATTACCTCGGTCGATGGCCAGGGTTATCGCATCGCAAAAGCCATCGACTGGCTGAAGTTGAATTACGCCTCGGCGCTTCGCGTCGAAGAACTTGCGGCGCGAGTGCAGATGAGTACACCCACCTTTCATCACCATTTCCGCCAGCTCACCTCGATGAGCCCGTTGCAGTACCAGAAGTGGTTGCGATTGAACGAGGCGAGGCGATTGATGCTCAACGAGCATCAGGAAGTATCAAGCGCAGCCTACCAGGTCGGCTATGAAAGCCCATCGCAGTTCAGCCGCGAATACAGCCGTCTGTTTGGCGTACCCCCTAAGCGGGATATTGCGATGTTGCGAGGGCAGGGGGTAGCAACATAAATACACCCTGTCAGGCAGGCGCCATCAGGACGGTTCTCAGCTGGCAGCTAAGGCTATACAAGGCCGACAAACGACAGAATAACCAGGACAATCACAACTGCCCCGACGATGTAGATAATATTGTTCATGAAAACCACCTCTCTATCCCAACAGGATTGCGACACCATGGTGCCTAATACAGATGACACCTTCGTTCGCAGTTCCGTTCCCCGAACCAGTCTCGGCGGCAGCGCTCACCACTGAAGGACTATCAGATAATGTTCTCCAATAAATCAGTCGTGTGTCGCGCTGCAACAACTCCTCGAGGCAGCCACTGTCGACCGGCTCAAGTGATGAAGTTTGTGGGCGCTCGAAAAAGTCGTTCAAAATGGCCGATTCGTGACTAGATATCTTATCGGTCACAAGTTGTCAGTCGGCGATTGGGTGAGTAAGCTGTTCCCATGAATCAGCCATCAATATCTTCAGCTTCGCCCAGCCCCCGTGGCCCAGCCGATCACGACATTCGAGACCAGATTGTTGCGGCGGCCAACGAACACTTCAGTCAGTACGGCTACGGCAAAACCACGGTTTCCGACCTGGCTAGGGCCATTGGGTTTTCCAAGGCCTACATCTACAAATTTTTTGATTCCAAGCAGGCGATCGGTGAAGCCATCTGTGCAAATTGTCTGGCAGAAATCGTCGCGGCTGTGGAGCAGGCGATCAATGTAGAAGACCTGTCGCCGACGGAACGCTTTCGACGATTGGTCAAAACTGTGGTCGCCACAGGCGTGAATCTGTTCTTTAACGACCGAAAACTCTATGACATAGCAGCATTTGCGGCGTCGGAAAGCTGGCCCAGTACGCAGGCTTATGACGCACAGATCAAACGCTTCGTGTTGCAAATCGTGCGGGAGGGGCGAGAGATCGGCGAATTTGAACGCAAGACTCCCCTGGACGAAACAGTAGAAGCGATACATCTGGCTTTGCGGCCTTTCGTCAATCCTTTACTCCTGCAGTACAACCTCGATTATGTCGAGGAGGCGCCCACGCTCACCGCCAACCTCATTTTGCGTAGCCTCATGCCTTGACCTTCGGCTAACGGTTTTACGTCATGCCTGTGTAAGCGACACATCACCAAAACGGCTTTTCACTTTGCCCTTCTTCCAGTCGTCGAAGGGCATTTCATTTATTCGCGTTGTGACCATTGACTGAATTGGTCACATGAATAAATATGGTGAGCCGTTACTTCTACTGCTTCATCTCAGTGATCCCATAGAGTTCAAACAATGAAAAAAATGTTGCTCAAGAGCCCATTTGGCCTCGCTGTCGTGCTCGCATCTTCAAATGTGTTTGCAAGCGGTTTCGCTCTCAATGAACAAAGCGTCAGTGGGATGGGGTCCGGGTTTGCCGGGCGCTCCTCATCCGCTGAAGATGCGAGCACGGTCTTCGGTAATCCGGCGGGTATGTCTCGATTGAAAAGAGAGCAGGTCAGCGTGGGCGCGGCGACTCTATTCGCGAAGACCGACATAAGCCAAACCCGCAGTACATTCGGAGGTCAGGAAGACGGCGACATGGTGCCAACCACCACAGTGCCTATGGGTTACTACGTCAAACCCATCGATGAGCATTGGGCGTTCGGTGTAGGTTTTTATGTACCTTTCGGTCTGATGACTGACTATGGCAGCGGTTTTGCCGGGCGTTACTACGCCAACAAAAGTGAGGTCACGACCCTTACGTTCCAGCCCACCATCAGCTATGCCTTCAACGACAAAGTTTCGATCGGGTTCGGTCCGACCATCAACCGCATCACCGGTGAGCTGTCCGGGATGGTGCCCAATCCACTTAGCCCAGGTCGCAATGACGGAAAACTCAAAAGCACGGGCGATGACACGGCCCTCGGTTTCAACGCCGGTATCCTGGTGCAGGCTACAGACCAAACTCGCTTGGGCATGACTTACCATTCCAAGGTCAGTTACCACTTGGACGCCAAGACCAAGGTCACCGACGGCATCTTTAGCGTGTTGGGGGTCAGCGGTCGGAGTTATGACGCTTCACTGGATGTGGATACCCCAGAGTCAGTGGATTTCTCGGTGACTCATCAGCTCAATAATGACTGGACTCTATATTTGGGGAGTACCTGGACACGTTGGAGTCGCTTTAAAGAATTAACCATCGAGAACACGGGTTTACCCCCTTTGTTGAGCGGCTCGCTGGGCACGATTACCGAAGAACAGAACTGGCATGATACGTGGGCTCACGCTATCGGCACGGCGTACAAATTGAACAGCCAATGGGTACTTCGCGCAGGCTTCTCGGTCGACCAGTCTCCCACCAACAACACCAACCGTGGACCACGTATTCCTACGGGTGACCGGAAGGTTATCAGCTTCGGTGCTGGCTGGACTCCGGCGGACAATGTCACGATCGATGTTGCTTATTCCTACCTATGGGAGGAGAGCGTGCAGATCAACGACGCCTCTGCGAATAGAGGTGCATACAGTGCCAAATTTAAGAACAGTGCGAACGGGCTCGGTACGTCTGTGAGTTACCGCTTCTAATTGAGTGCTGTTACACGATGAATGTCCTGTCGGGAGCACGCGTTGCCTCCCGACCTTTAGGAACACATCTCGGGCCTTTCCCCTGAGGTAAAAGGCCTCTTTGTCGCCCCCTCAGACTCCCATCACCTGCGCCATAAGGCCCTGATGAAGCCGACGAGGTGTGGCCCAAGTCAAGACAGTAATGGCCTTGTTGCCAAAACCGGGCACCACACTCATGCGTCCGGCTTGCAGCGCACGGATTCCTGCACGTACGACGGGTTGGGGCTGCATCATCACCCTTTTCAAGACCGGCGTGATCTTTTGCTTGGCGCTTTCTGCAAATCCGGTATCCGACATTCCTGGGCACAGTGCGGTAACGACGACGCCGTCATTTTTCAGTTCGCGATGAAGCGCATCAGAGAAGCGAAGAACATAGGCTTTCGCGGCAGAGTAAACGGCGAAATTCTTCACGCCCTGGAAGGACAGCAAGCTGGCGACCATCAGGATGTGCCCACGTTTGCGGGCTCGCATGTCGGCCGCGAAAAGGCGTGTCAGGGCTGTCAGGCTGGCGATATCCAAATCAATCATGGTCAGGGACTCATCCAGAGGTTGATCCAGGAAAGGCCCCTGCAATCCATGACCCGCATTGTTGATGAGCACATCGATCACTATATTGCGTTCGCTGAGTCGCTCATGCAGTCCGATGATCGCCGGGATCGAGGACAGGTCTACTTGTTCGACGATCACATCAACGCCGAAGCGTTCGCGCAACTGCGCCGATAGCGCTTCGAGCTTGCTCAGCCTTCTTGCTACCAGAACGAGCGATTTTCCCTGCGCTGCATATTGCCGGGCAAACTCCTCGCCAAATCCGCTTGATGCGCCGGTGATGAGTACCCAGGAATTTTCGTTCGACTTCATTTCGCTTTACTCCGGTTGGTTTCTATTGAGCAATTGGCTGCTGACCGCGTCAGTCGGTGAGCGAACCCACTCTCGGATTGGGTAGTAGCTGAAAGAGGGGGGAGGTGCGTGCATCAAGTGCTACGTCACCTGGTTAAATCATCGTGTCGCAACAGGCTGAGTTTCAGGAGGCTGCCAGCCACCACCGAGGGCCTTGAATGCCGCGACCGCCGCCCGTGCCGATTCCGTTCGTGCTTGTGCCCGAGCATCGGAAGCCTGCAGCATCGTCTCGTCGGCGTGCAGGACATCGATCAGGCTGGCTGTGCCTTTCTCATAGGCAATGAACGACGATTGGCGAGCCTGTGTCAGAGACGCCTCTCCCCCGGTGAGGGTGGTTGCTTGAGCTTCCCGATTCACCAGTGAGGAGAGCGCGTTCTCCACATCCTCGGTGGCGCGCAGCACAGACTGACGGTAAGCGGCCAGGGTTTCGGCTTCCTGTCCCTTGGCTTGGTCGATTTGGGCGTTTATGCGACCGAAGTCGAAGAGTCTCCAGCGCAGGCCCAGTACGCCCGCTGACTGGCTGGCGCCGCTGGTGAAAAGATTGCCTGCGGATACAGCCGTAGCACTACCCAGCAATGCGCTGAGGGAGAATTTCGGGTAGTACTCAGCAATCGCCTCCCCGATGCGTGCGTTTGAAGCCGCAAGACGGCGCTCAGCCACAATGAGGTCTGGCCTGCGGCGCAGCAAATCGGCCGGCGTTCCCATCGTCTTTAACTGCGGCGCTACAGGAATGCTCCCCGCACTGGCCAGTTGTGTGCGGTGAGTGCCTGGCGGCGTGCCGAGCATGACATCCAGCGCATTCATGGCAGCATCGAGACCGGTCTGCAGGACCGGCACTGTCGCCTGGACCTGCGATAGCGCCCCCTCGGCCTGGCGAACCTGATAGTTGGCGGCGAGCCCCTTGCTGTAGAGCAATTGGACTTTCTCTAGTAGCTCCTGCTGTGTTTTGACTTGTCGGTTCGCAATGTCCAGCCGGGTCTGCAGTCCGCGGATAGTGATGTAGATATCGGCGGTCTGCGCGGCGACGGCCAATCGTGTGGCAGCGACGCCCGCCTGGGAAGCCTGGTACTCGGCCAGAGCAGCCTCGCGTCCGCGGCGCAATCCGCCAAAGACATCTACCTCCCAGCTGGCATCTAGGTTGGCCTCGTAGGAACTTCCGTACCGATCATAGCCAGGCGTTGAGTTCAACACCTGGCCGAGCGGCGTCTCGATTGACTGGTAGGAGCGCGCGGCCTGTCCGCTGATGTTCCCCGAGGGCAGTAAAGCGGCATTTGCGGCGCCCAGTCCGGCCCGCGCCTGCGTGACTCGCGCCGACGCCTGCGCCAGATCCAGGTTCTGCTCAAGTGCCTTGGAGACGAAGTCGGCTAACAGCGGATCACCAAAGCCTTCCCACCAGGCGACAAGACTGGCCGGCGTCGCCCCAGGCCTCTGTTCGACAGAAGACTGCCCCAAGTAATGGTCCGACAGTGGGGCGTCCGGACGGTGATAGTCCGGACCGACCGCGCAACCTGTCATCAAGCTGGCACTCACCAAGAGAGCAATGGGGCGGAGGGGAGGCATTGAGGTACCTTCAATTGAGGATGTTTGTGACCATATTACGTTATGGTCACTATCTGTCAATCGACGCTCTTTGGACTGAGCTCGAGGTTGGCCAGCAGTATTCGGCAACGCTAGTGCTGGGATCATGGGGGGCAGTACTTCATGATTCGTGACCATTGACAGATATAGTCACTAGACTGAGAATGAAGCGCCAGTCCTATTTGTTTAAGTAAGGGAACCTATGCGCCGGCTTCGACCTGTCCCCATTGCCGCTTGCTTGTTGCCTCTCGTCCTGACGGCGTGTGGCGACTCATCCACCGTTGAAGATCCACGTACGCATGCCCCTCTGGTGAGGTCCTCTGCGGTTCAGGGTTCGTCCGACGTCTCACGTTCTTTCACGGGCGTCGTGGCTGCCCGCGTCCAGGGCGATCTGGGTTTTCGGGTATCAGGCAAGGTGCTTGAGCGTCTGGTTGACACCGGTCAGACCGTTAAGCGCGGTCAGCCACTCATGCGTCTCGACCCAATCGACCTGGGGTTGCAGGCGCGAGCACAGCAAGAGTCGGTCATCGCCGCTCGGGCCCGAGCCAAGCAGACTGCAGATGACGAGGCGCGATATCGCGACCTGGTCGCCGCAGGCGCTATTTCCGCATCGGCTTACGACCAGATCAAAGCCGCAGCGGATACCGCAAAGGCGCAGCTCAGCGCCGCTGAAGCGCAGGCTGATGTAGCCCGCAATGCTTCTGGTTATGCGGTGCTGTTTGCGGATTCCGACGGCGTAGTGGTGGAGACGCTCGCCGAGCCCGGGCAAGTCGTCAGCCCGGGGCAGCCCGTGGTTCGACTGGCGCGGGCGGGGCAGCGCGAAGCCATCGTGCATCTGCCCGAGACGCTACGCCCCGCAGCAGGATCCACCGCGCAGGCGACGCTTTATGGCAATACCACGGGTGCTGTTACAGCGAAGCTGAGGTTGCTTTCTGACTCGGCCGACCGAATGACACGCACCTTCGAGGCGCGGTATGTGCTTGAGGGCGCGCTGGCCAATGCACCGCTAGGTTCGACCGTCACGCTTCGGATCGCTGAAGGCGCCACGCAAGGGCAGGGGCTACAAGTGCCGATCGCTGCCGTTTATGACCCAGGCCAAGGCACTGGCGTGTGGGTCATTGCCGGTACACCTGCGAAGGTGGCCTGGCGACCTGTTCAAATCTTGGGCTTGAGCGACGACGCAGCGCGAGTCGCAGGCGATCTCAAGGTCGGCGAGCAGATTGTAGCGTTAGGCGCGCATCTGCTGCGCGATGGTGAGGAGGTGAGGCTGGCTCAACCGGATGGCGTCAAGGTCGCAGGGAGTCATCCATGAGCGAGGGGCGCTTCAATCTCTCCGCGATCGCCGTTCGCGAGCGCTCCATCACGGTGTTTCTGATCTTCCTGATCGCTGTTGCGGGCATCCTGTCGTTCTTCCAGCTGGGGCGTGCGGAAGATCCTCCGTTTACGGTCAAGCAGTTGACGGTCATTACCGCGTGGCCGGGCGCCACGGCGCAGGAGATGCAGGATCAGGTAGCAGAGCCACTTGAAAAGCGCCTGCAAGAACTGAAATGGTACGACCGCACGGAAACCTACACCCGTCCTGGCCTCGCCTTCACCATGGTGTCACTGCGCGATAGCACGCCGCCCTCGCAAGTGCAGGAGGAGTTCTATCAGGCGCGTAAAAAGCTCGACGATGAGGCCAGGAAGCTGCCGGCGGGTGTCATTGGGCCAATGGTCAACGACGAGTTTTCGGACGTGACATTTGCACTGTTCGCCCTGAAAGCCAAAGGCGAACCGCAGCGACTGTTGGTACGTGATGCAGAGTCGTTGCGCCAACAACTGTTGCATGTGCCGGGCGTGAAGAAGGTCAACATCATTGGGGAGCAACCCGAGCGCATCTTTGTTTCCTTTTCCCATGATCGGCTGGCCACCTTGGGCGTATCACCTCAGGACATCTTTGCCGCGCTGAATAATCAGAACGTGCTCACGCCTGCCGGTTCGATCGAAAGCGACGGGCCGCAGGTTTTTCTTCGGCTGGATGGCGCCTTCGATAAGGTGCAGAAGATTCGTGACACACCCATTGCGGTTCAGGGGCGGACGCTGAAGCTCTCGGACGTGGCGACGATCGAACGTGGTTATGAAGATCCGGCAACCTTTCTCGTGCGTAATAACGGTGAAGAGGCCTTGTTGCTGGGGATCGTGATGCGTGAGGGTTGGAACGGTCTTGACCTGGGCAAGGCGCTGGACGCGGAGACGGTCAAGATCAATGAAGGCATGCCGTTGGGCATGACGCTCTCCAAGGTCACCGATCAATCTGTAAATATCAGTTCGGCCGTCGGCGAGTTCATGGTCAAGTTTTTCGTCGCGCTGCTTGTGGTGATGCTTGTCTGCTTTCTCAGCATGGGCTGGCGTGTAGGCGTTGTGGTCGCTGCGGCTGTGCCGTTGACGTTGGCTGTGGTGTTTGTGGTGATGGCGGCCACTGGAAAGAACTTTGACCGTATCACCCTTGGCTCGTTGATTCTGGCGCTCGGACTGTTGGTGGACGACGCCATCATTGCTATCGAAATGATGGTGGTGAAAATGGAAGAGGGCTACGACCGCATCAAAGCTTCCGCGTACGCCTGGAGTCATACAGCCGCGCCGATGCTTTCCGGTACGCTGGTGACGGCTATCGGCTTTATGCCCAACGGTTTCGCGCAGTCGACAGCCGGCGAGTACACCAGCAACATGTTCTGGATCGTGGGCATTGCCCTGATTGCCTCCTGGGTGGTTGCGGTAGCTTTTACCCCGTACCTGGGTGTGAAGATGTTGCCGAACATCAAGAAGGTGGAGGGTGGTCATGCGGCCATCTACAACACCCGAAATTACAACCGCTTCCGCCAGGTGTTGACGCGTGTCATCGCTCGCAAATGGCTGGTAGCCGGTACTGTTATCGCAATGTTTGGCGTGGCGATTCTCGGCATGAGCCTGGTCAAGAAACAGTTCTTCCCTACCTCGGACCGTCCAGAGGTATTGATTGAAGTGCAAATGCCTTATGGAACCTCCATTGAGCAGACCAGCGCCACCACCGCCAAGATAGAGGCCTGGCTGCAAAAGCAGGGTGAGGCAAAAATCGTCACGGCCTATATCGGGCAAGGCGCGCCGCGTTTCTATCTGGCGATGGCGCCGGAACTCCCTGATCCATCGTTTGCGAAGATTGTGGTGCTGACGGACAGCCAGGAGGAGCGCGAGGCCCTCAAGTTCCGTCTCCGCGAGGCCGCTGCTGAGGGACTTGCCCCAGAAGCGCGTGTCAGGGTGACTCAGCTTGTGTTTGGTCCATATTCGCCGTTCCCTGTTGCCTATCGGGTGATGGGGCCTGATCCGTCAAAATTGCGCGAGATCGCGGGCCAGGTGCTGGACGTGATGCAGTCGAGCCCGATGATGAGAACCGTCAACACTGACTGGGGGCCACTGACGCCGACGCTGCATTTCGCCCTGGATCAGGATCGCTTGGAGGCGGTGGGGTTGACGTCAAACTCAGTCGCGCAGCAACTGCAATTCCTGTTGACCGGAGTACCGATCACCGCAGTTCGTGAGGACATTCGCTCGGTGCAGGTGGTCGGTCGCGCAGCGGGTGATATCCGGCTCGATCCCGCCAGGATAGAAGGCTTTACGCTGGTGGGCACGGCGGGTCAGCGGATTCCGCTGTCTCAGGTGGGAGAGGTCGATGTTCGTATGGAGGATCCGATCCTCCGACGTCGTGACCGCACGCCGACCATTACCGTGCGCGGTGACATTGCCGAAGGCCTGCAGCCACCGGACGTCTCGAGCGTGATCATGAAAGAGCTGCAGCCGGTCATCGACCAGCTGCCTGACGGGTACCGGATCGAGCAGGCGGGTGCAATCGAGGAGTCGGGCAAAGCCGGTAAAGCGATGTTGCCGCTGTTCCCGATCATGATTGCCATGACGCTGCTGATCATTATTCTGCAGGTACGTTCGATCTCGGCGATGGTCATGGTGTTCCTCACCTCGCCACTGGGGTTGATTGGTGTGGTGCCGACACTGCTTATCTTCCAGCAGCCGTTTGGTATCAACGCTCTGGTAGGTCTAATCGCCCTTTCAGGCATTTTGATGCGCAATACGCTGATTCTGATTGGGCAAATCCATCACAACGCCCAAGAAGGGCTGGATCCGTTTCACGCGGTGGTCGAAGCCACGGTCCAGCGTGCCCGCCCGGTACTGCTGACAGCGCTGGCGGCGATCCTGGCATTCATTCCCCTGACACACTCCGTCTTCTGGGGGACGCTGGCCTACACGTTGATCGGAGGCACGTTCGTCGGAACCATCATGACGCTGGTGTTCCTGCCAGCGATGTACTCCATCTGGTTCAAGATCCGTCCTGACCATGCGGGGAAAACTGAACCAGCCAATAAGCAAACAAGCCTGGTGGATAGGACGCCACCTCGTCCTCTCGATGTTCACCAAACCACAGAGCTTTAGCCGTAGGCCATAGCGTGCTGCTTTAGTGGGCGTCGACGTGGCTGTTTACCTGACACCGAACCGCCGAGGGGACGCAACGTCTCCTCGGCGGTCAACGTTCAGTCAGTCACAGACCCCTGCGGTATTCTCCCGGCGAAACTGTCCACCAGGCTCGCCACCACCATCTCTCCCATTCGCGTGCGAGTCTGCAGCGTCGCACTCGCGCGATGGGGCTGCAGCACCACGTTCTCGTTACTAAACAGTGCCTCGGGGACGTTCGGTTCATCGACAAACACATCCAGTGCCGCACCCGCGATCTCGCCAGCGGCCAGCGCCGTCACCAGATCGACCTCGTTGACCAACTTGCCGCGCGCCACGTTGATCAGATACCCGTCCTTGCCCAGTGCCTGCAGCACCTCGGCATTGATGATGGCTTCAGCCTTGTCGGCAGCGGCCGCGAGAATCAGTGCATCACTGTTGCTGGCCAGCTGCTTCAGATCGGCGATGAACGTGTGGTTCACGTCGCTCATCGGCTGCAGATCGGTGTAACTGATCGGGCAGCCAAACGCTGCGGCCCGGGTCGCTACTGCACGGCCGACCCGGCCCATGCCGACGATCCCGATGCGCATGCCCGACACCTGACGCGCCAACGGCAACGGGGCCAACGGTGTCGGGCTATGGGGCCATTGGCCCGAACGCACATAACGATCACTGGTGCACAGACTCCGGCACACGGCAATCAACAATCCGATGGCCAGGTCGGCGACGTCTTCGGTCAGCGCTCCGATGGTTGCAGTTACGCGGATTCCGCGATCCCGGGCGTAAGCCAGATCCACCGCATCGGTGCCGACGCCATTGACCGCCACCACTTCCAGTTTCGGTAGTTGCGCCATCAGCGCCTGGCTGATTCCGGTATGCCCGCCGGTGATCACCCCGCGAATGTTCGCACTGTGTTCCTGCAAATAAGCCTGCTTGTCGGCCTGCTGGAAGTAACGTCTGACGGTAAACAGCTCATCGAGCCGCGCGTTGATTTCAGGGATCAGGATCGGGCTGAGCTGCAAGACTTCTGGCTTCATGTAAACCTCGTGTAGCGGAATAAAAAAGGCCGGTTTAACCGCGACCGGCAAACGGCATGGCACTGGCCATGACGGTCATGTTCAGGACGTTCGCTTCCAGCGGCAGGTCGGCGATGTAGCGCACGGCATCGGCCACATGTTTGACGTCCACCATCGGCTCCACGGCGATGGTGCCGTTGGCCTGGCGTACGCCTTTGGTCATGCGCACCGACATTTCGGTCAAGGCGTTGCCGATGTCGATCTGGCTGCAGGCGATGTTGAATTCACGCCCGTCCAGGGCCAGGGATTTGGTCAGCCCCAGCACCGCATGTTTGCTGGCGGTGTAGGCGCTGCTGAAGGGGCGTGGGGTATGCGCCGAGATCGAGCCGTTATTGATGATGCGTCCGCCCTGTGGCTGTTGCCGGCGCATCAGTGCGAAGGCACCACGGGCGCAGAGGAAAACGCCGTTGAGGTTGGTGTCGATCACGTTTCGCCACTGCTCGAACGTCAGCTCATCGAGCGGCACTGCAGGGGCGTTGACCCCGGCGTTGTTGAACACCACGTCGAGGCGTCCGTATACCTCGGTGATGGTGGCAAACAGCGCATCGACACTGACCGGGTCGCGCACATCAGTGGGCACCGCCAACGCTTCGTGTCCTTCGCTGAGCGCCAATTCGACCAAGGCCTGCAAAGGCTCCGCTCGGCGACCGGCCAACACCAGGGTGAATCCGTCTGCCATCAGAGCCAGCGCCACGGCGCGGCCGATTCCGCTGCCGGCGCCGGTGACCAGGGCCACTTTCAAAGGACTGGACATGTTGTTATCTCCTTTTTTCAATTCACGAGAGCGTACGTCGGGTTCAAGGTCGCTGACCGACGCGCATTTCCAGTTGGCCGATGCCGTCGATCCCGGCATTGATGATGTCGCCCGGTTGCAGCGCATCAACGCCCGCCGGGCTGCCGGTCATGATCAAGTCACCGGCCCGGAGCGCTACCGATTGCGAGATGCGGCTGATGATTTCACTGACCGACCAGATCTGGCTGTCGAGGCTGTCGCGTTGGCGCTCTTCGCCGTTGACGTTCAGCCACAATTCGCCGTCCGGGTGTCCGGCGCGAGTCACCGGCACGATGGCGGTCATCGGCGCGGCGCCGTCGAACACCTTGGCGCCTTCCCACGGCAAACCATTGCTTTTGGCCGCGCGCTGGACATCACGACGGGTCAGATCGAGACCGGCGGCATAGCCCCAGACATAGGCCAGCGCCTGACTCTCCGGAATATTGGCGCCGCCTTCGCCGATAGCCACGACCAATTCGATTTCGTGGACAAACTCTTCGGTCAATGGCGGGAAAGTCACTTCGCCCGTCGCGTCCACCACGTTGCTCGCCGGTTTCATGAAGAACACCGGCGGCTGGCGGGACTGGCCTTGGGTGTCTGGCCAAGGGTAGTTGCGGCCGACGCAAAATACTCGGCCAACGGGAAAGCGTTGCTGGCTGGCGGCAACCGGCAAGGTCACGGGCAGGTCCGGGGTAAACACGTACTCGGTCATCGTCATTTTTGTAGTCGTCCTGTTTGAAGCGTCAGCGTACGGCGGCAATCTTTTGCAAAGTTGGACGAAAGCCGCCTCGTGTTGGAGAAAAACGGTTTCTTGGCTCAGCGCGCCTTGAGTTCGATGCGATACAAGCGACCGAGCAGCAACGAATAGGACAAGGTGCCCATCAGTGCCACGCCGCCAATGAACCAGAAGGCGTAGGCAAACGAGCCTGTTGCGTGGACGATTCCGCCAATCACAATCGGGGTGACGATCCCGCCGATGTTGGCAGCCAGGCTGGTGACCCCCCCGGTCAATCCGATCAACTCCTTCGGCGCGACTTCCGACACCGCCGCCCACGACGAGGAGGCAATTCCCTGGGCGAAGAAGGCCATGGTCAGAACGGCAATGCAGATCACGTTCGAGTCGGTGAAATTCACCAGCACAATCGACATCCCCAGCATCGAGCCGACCACCAATGGCAACTTGCGAGCGAAGGACATTGAGTAACCACGACGGATCAGCAAGTCGGAGACGATGCCTGCCAGCAGAATGCCGACCGTTGCACCTACGAACGGCAGCACGGCGAAGACCCCGGCCTTGATCATGGTCAGCTTGCGTTCTTCGATCAGGTACGTCGGGAACCAGGTCAGGAAGAAGTACAACGCCGAGGTGCTGGCGAACTTGCCGATGCAAATCGCCCAGATCTGCCGATAGCTGAACAGCTCGGCGATCTGCCGCCAGTTGAACCGGGTGCGCTCCTGACTGCTCTTGACCAGTCCACCGCCGGCTTCGATGTACTTCAGTTCTTCCTGGCTGACGTTCTTGCAGCTCAGCGGATCGCGGTACACGTAGAGCCAGATCACACCAAACACAATGCCGAGTATCCCGGTGCTGTAGAAAACATGGCGCCAGTCATAGGTCGTGGCCAGCCATAACAGCATGCCGGTAAACAATGCCGTGCCCAGATACTGGCCGCACACGTAAATGCTACTGGCCAGGCCCCGTTCACGGGCCGGGAACCATACCGTCACCGCACGGCTGTTGGCCGGAAACGCTGGAGCCTCCATGGCACCGACAGCCAGGCGCAGCCCGAACAGCGAAGCGAACCCAGTGGCAAAGCCTTGGCACACGGTGACCGTCGACCAACTGATCAGCGACACCCCGTAGGTGAACCGGGAACCGAAGCGATCGGCGATGAACCCGGCGGGGACCAGAGCGAGTGCGTAGGTCCAGGCAAACGCGGAAAAAATCAGGCCCATTTCGATCTTGTCCAGGCCCAGGTCCTTGGCCATGAACGGTGCGGCAATCGAGATATTTACGCGGTCGATGTAGTTGATGATGGTCGCAATCAGCAGCAATGACAGCATGAACCAGCGCCGACGCGTCGGTAGTCGCTGAGGCAACAGGGCGTCCCGGGCGCCGGCGCTCACCGACGGCGCGGTGGACGGGGAGGTTTGCGAATTCGACATGGGTAGACCTTCTTATTGTTAGGAGAATCGAGATGTTCGCGCGCAGCCGAAGCCGATGCCCCCAGTGCCGGGGCAGGGCAATCGCTACTTGAATGAGGGCGCGGACAGCTACTGTCAGGCGCTCAGATACGCCTTCGGACTGGCTCGGTCGGGGGAGGGTTGGCGAGGGAAAAAAGCAGGTTCATCACGAGCGCACCTTTTGATTGTTTTTGGAAGGGTCGGGCTGCATTGGTTATTACAGTGGTCGTACAACCTCTCAAAATCAACGGAGGCGTTAGATCGTTTTTTCTCCTGTAAAAGGTTATTCATGCAGGTGTCCAAGAGAAATCAAATCGGCTCATTTCCTTCGTTATGCTTTATTCACTTAATAAGTTGATGTTTTTAAAGGATTAAATATTTTTGTGTGCTCTTATTTTTTTGGACAGGCGACACATCACACACGGATACAATTAGTTCTCTGTGTTTCATTGTCATCCTATGACATGTTGAAGCCAGCGGTGTCTGCCTTCACAATCACTGCGGTCGCCGCCTGCGTCGCGGCGCGACGACAACCTGTCCATGTACCTGTCGAGGATCCTCAGGCGATGTCGTCACCGAGTCGAGTACCCACTTACGTCATGCAGCAACGCAGCGAATTGACGGACTTTTACATCCGCGACAAAAAGGGCCGGCGCGCCGAAACCAGCCCGCATCGCCATGAGTATTTCCAGATCCAGGTCAACCTCGGTGGCGATACCGTGCAGCACATCGGCAACGTCGAGCGGCCGTTTCCGCGCAACACGCTGGCCTTCATCCTGCCGCATCGCGTGCACGTGATTCCGCATCCGGCCGACAGCAATTTCATGGTGATCAACTTTTCCCAGACCTTCCTGTTGCCGCATTTGCAGTGCGACCCGATGGACCTGGAGGAAGTCTCGATTCTGCTGGCACCCGAGTTGTCGCCGTTCCGCTTTCAGGAGCATCTGGATTTCATTCTGTCCGATGAAGATTTCAGCAAAGTCTGTGCCCTGATCGAACAGATGCGCGTGCTCGATGAAAACCGTCAGTTCGGCACTCGCGAGATGCTCAAGGGGTTGTTGCTGCAACTGGTGGGGAGCGTTTGTGCCTTGTATGCCGAGCCGCTCAAACGGTTGGCCGAAGAGAATGCCGCCGAAGTCAGCCGACGCGATGCGCTGAGCAGGATGTCCGAATACTTGCGCAAGAACATTGCCGATCCCGACCTCAACCTGATCAAGGTGGCTGCTGCGACTTACCTGTCACCGACATACCTGACGCACTGGTTGCGCAAGGAAATCGGCAAGACCTTCACTGAGCTGGTGCTCGAGCGCAGGATGCACGCGGCACGCAATTATTTGCTCAATGGGACACGACCAGTGGGGGAGGTGGCAAGGTTGTGCGGTTTCGCTGACGAGGCTTATTTTTCGCGACGCTTCCGCCAGATCCACGGCCAGCCTCCAGGGCAATTCAGGCGTCAGCAACTCAATCCTGATACGCCGCAATCACCGTCCAACACGTGATTGTTCATCGCTCACGTTGCAGCGCAAACTCGACGGCGCTTAGCAAGGCATCGCCGTTGAAGGGTTTACGCAAGCATTCGATGGGCTCATAGCGGCTGGATTCGGCCAGTGTGGCTTCATCCCAGTGTGCCGACATGCAAATCACTGGAAACTTTCTGCCCTTGAGCGTCAGCGCGCGCATGACGTCCAGCCCTGACAGGCCGTTCATTTTCAGATCCAACAGCAGGCAGGCAACGTCATCGAAGTTTTCGAGGGCCAGGAATTCCTCGCCCGAGGCGAACACCCGAGAACGGTATCCGGCCGACCGGAGCAGATTGGCCAGGCTTTTGCGTACGGACGCATCGTCGTCCACGATGCAGACGATGATCATGGCGCTACGGGATGATTCGGGGGCGCAGCCAGTCTCCGTAGTCATGAAGAACCCTGCATGCCAAACGCTGGCTCCGTGCTGATCAAACCATACAGCTTGACCAGATTGACCAGCGAGCGTGTCTGCATTTTCTCCATGATGTGTTTGCGATGGACCTTGGCGGTGACTTCACTGGTGCCCAGCTGGTTGGCGATGTGCTTGTTGGACAGACCCGCGACGATCAGCGGCAGCACTTCGCGCTCACGGGGGGTCAACAGGGCAGCCCTTTGACGGGCGCTTTGTATGCGTTGCCATTGCTCGAACGCCGTCGCTGCACGCTGACGGGTGGCGCGCAGGGTGTCCAACAACTGGTCGTCGTTGAATGGTTTGGTCAGGAATTCGACCGCACCTGCTTTCATGGCCTGCACCGACATCGAGATGGTGCCGAAACCGGTCATGAAAATGACCGGCCACGGATGCCCGCGCTGTCCGAGCGCCGATTGAAGTTCCAGGCCTGTCGTTTCGGGCAGACTGACGTCAAGCAACAGGCAAGCGGGGCCGGTGTCGAGGTCAGCGTTGAGCAATTCTTCGGCCGAGGCGAATATCCGGTGCGCGATGCCTTCAGCCCGCAGCAGTCGGCTGAGAGCTGTACGCACGCTCGCTTCATCGTCGACGATGAACACCGGCACGCTGTCAGGATCGATCGTCTCCTGATCCTCTGGCGCCAAAGGGCCCGGTGCCACCGGATGGAACAGGGGCAGGGGCGGTTCACGTTTTTTCAATAATCGGTAACCTCGGCGCGGGACCGTCTGGATAAGTTCTTTTTCCCCGAGCAGCTTGCGCAGCGAGGAAATCTGCACCTGCAGATTGTTTTCCTCGACGACGGTGTCGGGCCAGACCTGTGTGATCAATTCATCTTTGCTGACAATCCGGCCATCGGCGTGCATCAGCACCGAGAGGATTTCGAACGCCCGGCCCCCGACACGCAGCGGCCGTCCATCAAGAAAGGCTTCGCGCCGCTCCAGGGAAATAGTGGCTTGGCCGAGTCGGATCATGCGTTCCTCTGCACTGCGTGGATGGAGAGTGACGCCGGAGCATCGATTCATCAGAGGTACACGCTAGGGGACGGCCCCGCATAATGCAATTATCCCGAGGGATAACACACCGTGATTTCAGTGCGCAAAAACCATCGGCAACGGGGCAGCAAGACAGCCATCATGGTGCCGATTACGGACAGGATTACCGGCATGCAGCCGTTGGGCCAGAGCCTTGCGTATACTCCAGGGCTCAGCCCGAAACGAATCTTCAGCGGTGATTGTTCATGTCCAGCCGTCCTCTCTCATCATCCGGTTCCCGCAGTCTTGAGGTCGTCCACGATGAAGCCTGGCTGGAACGCTGCACCTTCTCCATGCTGCGCCGGGAAAATGACCTGACCTGGTTCACGCTTCAGGACCGGCCGTCGGGCACACACTGGCTTGCCGCCCGGGCACCGATTCAGCTGCCCGCCACGTGCCAGCGGCTGGAGCGCGATTTTCATCTGCGCCTGGATCCGGCATGGGCGATTGCACCTGTCGCGTTTATCCGCTCGGCCGAGGGGCCCTTGTTGATCTATCCCGCGTCGGGGACGCCGCTGATGGATCTGATCGGTGACGCCGGGCTGCCGCTGGGGCGCTTGTTGGCCATTGCCGTGGCGGCGGCCAACGCGCTGGCCAGCGCGCAGAACGCGGGTGTGCGCCATGCCAGCCTGCTGCCCCACCACTTGATGGTGGAAACCGCCGATTCGGTCAGACTCCTGGGTTTTCACAGTCATGCCGCAGAGGCGCCCACCGCTGAGTTGCCCGGTCTGGAACAATGGCCGTACCTGGCGCCCGAACAGGTACGGCGCGATGCCGCCAGTTTTGACGCGCGCAGCGATATCTACGCCCTGACCGTAATCCTCTATCAAGCGCTGACCGGCCGACTGCCGCTCACCGCCCGCGACCCCTCGCAATGGCTGCACGTGCACGCCGCCGTGCAACCGCAATCACCGGCAATCCATGTTGCCGATCTGCCGGAAGGCATCTGCCAAGTGCTGCTCAAAGGCTTGGCGAAGGAACCGGGTGCCCGCTATCAGCGCGCAGAGTCGATGGCCGCGGATCTGGCCTGGTGCCAACAGCAGTGGCTGGAGCACGAGCGCATCGATGGGTTTCGGCTGGGCGCCTTCGATGCGTTGCCTTCTGCGGCCCGCGGTGATGTTCTGTTCGGCCGCGAGGCCGAACGCATGCAGTTGATCGAGCAGATAAGTCAGGTGCGCAGCGATGGCATCGCCCGGGTCCTGCTGGTCGGTGGCGCGCCGGGTGCCGGCAAGTCGACGCTGATCCACCAGGGTGTCCGGCCCTTGGCGCCCGGCTACTGGGCCAGCGGAAAGAGCAATCTGCTGCAGCAGGAAATTCCCTTTGCGCCATTGGCAGAGATCCTCAAGTCGCTGATGACCCAACTGCTGGGCAAGCCGGCTCTGGAACTGGAGACGCTGGGCGAGCAACTGATCGAACGCCTCAAGGGACGGGGTAAACTCCTGGCGGAGCTGGCGCCCGAGGCCGAGCTGGTCATCGGTGTCGCGCCTGAACTGCCGAACATGCCGGCCCGGCATGCGCTTGATCGCGCCAATCAAACGCTGCTCGATGTTTTGGAAGTCTTCGCTCAGCCGGGACGACCCCTGGTGCTATTCGTAGATGATGTGCAGTGGGCCGACGACTCGACGCTGTCGTTCTTGCAAGCCTTCATCGCCCGGCCGCCCCGGCATCTGGCGCTCATTCTGGCGTACCGTGAGGCCGAATCGCAGTCCCTCCAGCGTGAGGGTGGATTGCTGCAGGTGTTGGAGCATGGGCAATCGTTACCCTGTACAAGCGTCATGCTGGGTCCACTATCGGTGCCAGCAGTCGCGGAACTGATCGCCGCTGAACTGGACACCGACCCCGAGGCTATCGAGTCGCTCGCACCAGTCGTGCACTACAAGACGGCCGGCAACCCTCTTTTCATCAGCCAGGTGTTGCGCGCGTTGATCGATGAACGTCTGGTGTGCTTCGACGTGCACGGTCGCCGCTGGGTCTGGAACCAGGAGGAGGTGGATGGTTACCGTTATGCCGATAACGTCGCGGACTTGATGGTGCAGCGATTCGAACGGCTGGCACCGATGGAACGCGAAGTGTTGCGCACGGCCGGATATGTCGGCGGGCGCTGTGATGAATCGCTGCTGCACCGGTTGTTACCGTGTGATCAGCAACAGATCAACCGTGAAGTGCAAAGTCTGGTCGATGCCGGTTTTCTGTTGCGTGAGCGCGAGCAACTGGTGTTTCCCCACGACCGTGTACTTGAGGCAGCCTGTCGGCTTGCTGCGCCAGCGGGACGCGCCGCCGAGCATGCCCGTATCGCCGTCGCCATGCTTGATCAGTGGGGTGAGCAGATCCATGAGCGTGTATTTGAAGTCGCCAGCCAGGTTCAGCGTATTGACGTGGATAAACTGGAGGCGCATCGCCGTGCCGCGTTCGTCGAGCTGTTGGTCGAAGCTGCCGAACGTGCCAGGGACACCGCGGCTGTCGAGCAGGCCGTGGGCTATCTGCGCACGGCCGAGCGTCTGCTCGGGCAGACCGGTTGGTCGAGCCTTTACACTCAGGCGTTTGCCACCCAATGGCTGACTGCCGAATGTGACATGCTGCTGGCCGATCTGGCCAGCGCCCAACACCGCCTCGACGACTGCCTGAATCACGCCACCACAGCGCTCGACCGCGCGAAAACCTATCGGTTACGGGCCACCTTGCGCACGTTGCACTCCGATTACGAGGGTGCGATAACCGAGGCGTTGACCGGGTTGGCCCTGCTGGATATTCCCCTGCAGCGCAAGCCCTCGCACGATCAGCTGAACCTCGTGTTTGCCCAGGTACGCGCACTCGTGGGCGCGCGCCGCATCGCCGATCTGGTGCATTTGCCCAAGGCCGAAGACCCGCTTGTCGAAGTGGCCATGGAGTTGCTCAGCACGTTGATTTCCTCGTTCTTCGTCAACGACGACATTCGTTTTCTGCATTTGGCGAAAATGGTCGAACTTACGTTGATGCATGGCACCACGCCGAGCAGCGGTTATGGGTTTGCCTGGTTTGGCGTGATGATTGCCGAGCGCTATGGCGAGTATGTGGACGGGCAGTCCTTCGCTGAAGTGGCCCTTGAACTCACTGACAAACACGGCTACGAAGCCGGACGCACAGGTACGCTGGTGGCGCTTGATCAAGTCAGCCCGTGGACCCGACCGATGGCGTACGCCCGACAGAAGGCGTTCGCAGCATTCGAGTGCGGTCAGGCCGGCGGTGACCTGGGTATGTCCTGTTATGCCTGCAACCACATCGGCTCCGATCTGTTGTTCATGGGCGAACCCTTACAACGAGTGTTGAGCGAACTGGAGCATGGCCTGGCCTGGGTGCGTCAGTTTCACTATATCGACATCGAACGCATCCTGCTGGCGCAACAGGCGTACGCCAGCGATCTGCGCGATGGGCGTCAGCACCGGCCGCTGACCGAACTGGACGGCACTGAACATGACCGTTTCGGCCCCATCGACCGCACCAGCGTGTCACAGCCGACTCTGTTCTGGACGTGGCTGTATTCAGGCATGTCCGCGTTTTACTACGGCGATATCCCTTACGCATTGCGGCGTTTCGAAGAGGCGGCCGCGCTGACCTGGTCCATTCCGGCGCACATCAATCTCGCCGATTACTACCTGTTCTACAGCCTGGCGCTGGGCAGTGCGCAGGCACCGGGGGAGGTGGCCGATAAACTGGAACAACTCGAACGGCAACGTCTGCGGTTTCTGTCATGGGTCGAGCTCAACCCGGCAACCTTTCGCAACAAATTGCTGCTGATCGAAGGGGTCATCGCCCGTTTACGCGGTCAGGAGCTGGTTGCCATCCGCTGTTTTGATCAGTCCCAGATCGCTGCTGCAGCGGCCGGTTTCATCCACGAGCAGGCGCTGGCGCATGAACAGCTAGCCGATATCTGCTTACCTAACGGGCTGGTGTCGGGTGCCAATCACCACCTGCGCGTCGCGCGCGACTGTTACAACCTCTGGGGGGCCAACAGCAAGGCCCGCCAGCTGGAAGCCTTGCACCCGTTTCTGAGCGCAGAGTCGTCGTTCGAACCTGTCCGGCCTGTGACCCAGGTCCGCCTCGATCTTGAAGTGGGAATCGAGGCGGCGCGCGCACTTTCGCAAGAGGTATTGCTGGAACGACTGGTCGAAACCCTGATGAACCACCTGATGATTCAGGCGGGTGCCGATCATGGCGTTCTGATGATTGTCAGCGGCGCCGAGCTGCAACTCGCGGCAACCGCTTCTGTCGAGGCCGGCAACGTGCGGGTCGCGCTGGACACCGGGCAGCCGCTCGAACAGATGGCGCCTGCCTCGGTGCTCAACGCCAGCAAGCGCACCCGCAACACTCTGGTGCTCGACGATGCCCGGGCAGATTGTCCCGAGGCCTACAGCGCCGACCTCCTACAGCGCCAGACGCGTTCCATGTTGTGCCTGCCGTTGCTCAGACAAGGCACATTGATCGGTCTGGTCTATCTCGAAAACAGCCTGGTCCCCAAGCTGTTCAGCGCCGAGCGCCTGACCATGCTGGAAATACTCGCCTCCCAGGCCGCCGTGTCACTGCATACCGCCAGGCTGTATGCGCAGCTGGTCGAAGACACCCGACTGCGTGCGCAAATGGAAGCGGACTTGCGCAGTTCCCGGGCAGAACTGGCGCGTAGCTCGCACCTTAAAGTCATGGGCGAGTTGTCTGCTTCGATTGCCCATGAAATCAGCCAGCCGCTGCTGGGCATCTTGTCTAACGCCTCGGCGAGCCTGCGCTGGCTTAAGCGCGATCAGCCCGATCTGGAAGAGGCGATTCAGGGGTTGGAAGACATTCGCTCAGACAGCGCCCGCGCCGCCGATATTGTCCAGGCACTTCGCGCGCTCGCCAAACAGGCGCCGTTGCAACGGCTACCGGTGCAGATCGACGAGTTGATCGGTGAGGTCGTGCGCCTGACCGCCACCGATCTGGCGAACCGCAACGTGCAACTGCAAACCCGGCTTGATGCGCAATGCCCGGTTTGGGTCGATGCGGTGCAGATCCAGCAAGTGGTGTTCAACCTGATCACCAATGCGCAGGAAGCCATCGCCGGAGCCGGGTTGCCAGATGGACGCATCATCATCGGCTCAGCGGTCAAGGACGATCATGTTCAAGTCTGCTTCCAGGACAATGGGCCGGGAATTGACGCACCACAGCGCGAGCAAATCTTCGATGCGTTCTACACCACCAAAGGCAGCGGCATGGGGATGGGGCTGGCCATCTGCAGGTCAGTGATCGGTGCGCACGGCGGGACGCTGGTGGTCCAGGACAGCGAGCAGGGCGCCAGGATCTGTTTCAATCTGCCGATCGCGGCGGCCAGCGTCGGATAAAAAAAGGCCGCATGAGCGGCCAAAGGGGAGGAGTTCGTTCTGTTGGCCTCGATCAGTTCACGCGTGCAGCGCCTGCGCGCGAAGTTGTCGCAAGCCGTCGACCACGCTATCGGGGATTCTCCTGTCGGATATGTCTCGATCAATCATTGGTGTGTTGGGACGTCGGTTTGTGATCACGTGATCAACGGCCCGCCGCCAGGCCTTGGGTGTCATCCCTTCCAGCCGGCTAAAGGTGTGGGTGAAATGCGAGTGGTCCGCGAAACCGCATTCATAGACGACGTCGGTGATCGGCATCGAGGTGATCAGCAGGCTTTTGGCTTTTTCGATTTTCATCCTCACCAGCCAACCTTGGGGTGAGTGTCCGGTACTTTTTTTGAACGCCCGGGAAAAATGGCTGCGCGAAAGGTTGCAGTGTTCGGCAATCTCGCTGATGCGAACGCAACTGCCCATATCACGCAGCATCAGTTCCTTGGCGCGGCGCTCTTGCCAGCTGGACAGGGCGCCCAGCGGTCTCGCAAGTTCACATGGATGGTCTGAATTCACCGATTGCGGGTTCATGGCGGCTCTCCTGATCGTTAGGGAAAGTCTGTCCGCCGGCGACCTTTAAAGTCCTTAATCAAACCTTAAGAATTATGAAACGCCACGACCGATCGGCGTGGGTGATTAAAGCCATACGAGGTGGGCGCGCGTAGGGTGCTCGGCGGGGCGAGTCCCTTGCTCTATTTTTGGCTGAGCGCCGCGATCGATACCCCCGATGCCACAAACGTCAGTCCTGCCCCCACGTTCAGACCATTCACAAGTCGTGGCCGATGGCGTAGAAAACCGGAAAGTGTAGTGGCGAAAGCGTCCATGAGCGCGAATCCAGCTGCCGTAAGTACAGCAAACCAAACGCCGTACACGAGCATCTGGATACTCACTGAGCCGCGGTGCGGGTCGACAAACTGCGGAATGAATGCCAGCACGAAAAGGCCCAACCATTTAAGTATTTCCAAACTGTCTGGCTTAGGGGCTGCATTCTATTTTGGCAAAATCTCAGAGGGGCCGAACGGGCGACGCCGGCTCCCCCAACAACATCTTTTGCCGCCAGGCGGGTGCGCTGGTGGGGAACAGCACTTCGTTTGGTCGCCAGCGAGCAACGCCGAAGGCGGCCGCAATACGCTGGCGTTGCTGGCCCTGGACAAGGGCGCGCCGGTAACTGCTCTCGCTCTGCTGTAGCCCCAGCACATAGCCCATGCCCGCCTGGAAATCGCCTCCATGGGCCCGCCACCAGGCGGCAATCAATTGCGGGTCGGGCCAGGGCAGGTTTTCATCGGGGTCCATGGCGACATTAGCGTCCTCAGGATCGTCGTTCGGGCCGGCATCGAAATCCGGCATGTCCTGCAATTCCAGGTCGAGCAGCCCCAGGTCAGCGCCAGTGATCAGACTGAAGGCTTCGCCGGCGACGCGGGCATGAGACAGGTCGCTCATCTGCTGGATCAACCAGGGCACACTGAACGGATCGCCCAGCAGCCCGATGGCCTGGATGCCGATGCGCTGTTGCTCAGGGTTCTCTATCAATTGGCGTATCCAGGCGATGCTGTTTTCACGCTTTTGCCAGGCCAGCAATACGCAGAGCGCGCGGTACTGGAACTCGCCCGGTTGCTCGGCGAACTGGCGCAGCGGTTCCAGGGCGTGCTCATCGCCCATCTGTGCGGTGGCCCAATTGGCCCAGAAGCGCGTGGCTGGATCCGGGTGTAGACGGTGGGCACGAATTGTCGGCATCAGGTCACGACGACGCAGCTCGCCGGCAGTGCGGGCGGCACGTGCCAGCACGCTTGGGTCGGCGTGGGAAAGTCCGGTAAGCAGGGCAGGGCCAGGGTCGTAGCGGTGCATGCCGCAGGCGGCCAGGCCGAGGCGGTGGAACAGGGGTTCAGGGGAGGCGAGCATGCGGTCGATCCAGGGCGAGATCAGTTCCCACTCCAGCCAACCGAGTGCGGCCGAGAAAAAGCGCTCGGCTTCGGGGTATTCGTGCAGATGTACACTGAGCTTGTAGAGTGCGACGCTATTGCCGGACTCGAAGGCTAGCACGACGGCGGCAAAGACTTCTGCGCGGGTATTCGGCCGGAACTGCAGCAGAGTCTCCAGACCGGCTGAACCGGCGACCCTTAGGCCATCGAGATGGGCCTCGATACGCCGTTCAAGGGTGTGCAGGTCGTTCAGGCTGTAGTGCGGGGCACACACGGCATGGTCACGAAGATCGACGAGAAAACCGGCTTCGTCGGCGTGTTGATCGATCACCAAGGAGACTATTTTCAATAGGGACTTCTCAGTTATGGAGTGGCGTATTTTAAAATTGAAAGCGTTTAAATGTTATCTGGATATATAACCTGCGCCCAAGATGCATGTGCAACATTGCCATCAGCGGATAACCCGGATGACCGCCTTCACCTGTCGAGTAGTGCGGCTCGATCAGGAACAACTCCTTGCGGGTCTGCTTGCGCTTGGCGGCGCACTCAGCACCGACGAAGGTCATCTGCTTCATGGCTAAACTGGGATAGCGGAGTCGGCGTATTTCACCAGAAACGTGATCTCTTCAGGTCTAACACAGGCGGAAAAGCAAAGCGAAGCGACTCTCTCGTGCACCTCGGCAACTGCCACTGCCTGAAACCACCTTGTTGCTAGGTTTCAACGACCTTTCCAATTTCCACTAGGTGTTTAGGAAGAGGAGCGGAAAATTGCCGAGCGCCTACCGTGGGAGTCCCTCCCCCCTAAGTCTCCTTCACTGGTCGAAGAAGCTCAGCAGTGGTTTCCAGCGCTGGCCGTCGAACTCGAACAATTCCTTGCCTCCGACCGACCAGAGCCCCTCTTCAGTGGTTCTCAGGCGGTAAGTGGAGGAGGGGAATACCTCATCATCGGGTGGCGCGAGGGGAATCAGTTCATTGCCGACGATTTCATAGAGCCGACGCATATCGGATACGAACACGCGCCCGGCGAAAGAGGCGACACCCCACAGCTTCTCGCACGTTTCGTCCTGCTCGATCAGGGTCCAGACATCACCGCGTCCCTTGAGAATGACGCCCTCGTCGCCCACAGCATATACCGAGCCATCCTCGGCGCAGACTAGATCGAAAAGGTCCAGGTTGGTCGGGGCGTCCAGGCGTTCCCAGCCGGCTGCTGTTCGTCGGCAGAGCAATCCTTGCCAGCCGACGGCATACAGCTCATCGCTGGAAAAGGCCGCCACCGCTTCCACGGCCAGATCCAAGGCTTGTTCGCCTGGTAGTAAGGGAATCGTTTCCGCTTCCCAGAGGGTCCAGTCGCGGCTGCAGTACACCTGTAGGACCGTACCCACCACCAGTGTAAAATCCGCGCCTATGGTCCTGATTGAGCGTAGCGGGCCCTGCGGCTCCACCCCCTCGATGGACGGAAGCTCATGGAAGCTCTGGCCGTCGAACCGAACGAGCTGCCCAGCCTCTCCCAGATAGATGGCTTGTGGATAGGGACGGATCTGGCGGATATCGACCGAACAGGCGTTCCACTCGACAGGAATGGAGGTTAGCTTACCGGCCTCCAGCCAGCTGAGCACTGCATTGGGTTCGTCCTGTTGAAACAGCTCATCGACGGAGACGATCAAGGCGCCACTGCCGGGCGCGACGAGCCGTGCATCGACAAGCGTCATGCCAGGAATCTGTCTTGGAATCTGTAATGGCATGGGGGGCGATCTCCCTATCTAACCGTTCATTAACGCGGTGGACCGCGCCAGCACGCCTTTCTTCGCCCTGCCTGTTTTCCCCATCCCGTAAGAGGAAGGGCGTAAGGTCGCGTTCGGGTCGGTCCGCGCCTCCTGATGGTAGTCCATGAGTTGTGCCTTGAGGCATGCTTCCGAGCAGCCCTTGAAAGTGGTGGAGGCTGATTTCGCACCTATGGTTGCGGCTTCATCTAGGCTCATCTCGCTAGATCCACGGGCCTTCATCGCCACCTTGCGTCTTGCCGAGAGCACCCCGTGAGTGCTAACCGTGGCCGCTTCGCCTTCGGCGCACAGACAGGGTGCCTTGTTGGAGTCGTAATTGTCCCAGCCCGGTCTTTTTCCACCACTCTGACGGTCCGCTCCGGCCTCGACGATGCATTTCACTTCGATGAGGTGGTCGGGCGTCTGGCCGGGACAGCAATGGCCGCTGTCGTAGGGGGTGAGAAAGCAACGCATTGCCCGCTGGCAGGGTCTCTGCGAGGCGCCGCCCAGCCGCCTTTCTAATTGCCTAATGTCTTTACGGATATTATCCAGCGTCTGTTTGTTCGCCCCACCCCTGCGCTCCCTGTCAAATTTCTTGCGCTCATCGGCCACCTGCTGGCCCTCAGGCGGGCAGGTCGCCTTCCGGTTCAGATCGTCCCCGCAGGCCTTCTTTGCAGCGTCGATCTCGTTGTTGCACTGGCCCGTCTTCATGCCGAGCGCCATGCGGTCCAAGTATGTCCAAGGTACAGTATTACCCGGATCGGAAGCGTGGTTATGGGTCGTCATATCCATATGTCGAACCACATTCTCCCCCTCGAACTTCACATCCATCGACCAGGAAGTGAAGTAGACCTTGCCTTTGATCTTGCTGGTGATCACACCCTTCTTCGGCGCACAGCCTGCTTCATCCCCATAGCTGGTCTTGAAGTAACTCTTGTTCTTGAGCATCACTTCCTTACCACTGATCTTCACCGTACGACTGCCCTTGGTCGTGTCCTTGGCCATACCGGTATTCGGATAGGGGATGGGCACTCCTGTTGGCGTGGGTGGCGCCTGGGGCGGGGTGAAGCAGACATCCGGAAAGCAGGCCACCGACTTGCCATCCGCCGCCTTGCAGGAGATCTCCATATTGTTGGCAAAGACCTCATTCGCCATCACGCAGCCCTCACAGTCTGGTAACTGAGCATCGCGGCGGCGCGTTCGCCGGCGTCGTTGCCCAAGTGGCAGAAGATATTCGGGCCTTCGCCATAGCCCTTGCGGCTGGCGGCCAGGGCCACGGCGAGCATCGCCGGGCCGATGGCGGCGCCGACTTCGCCGATGCAGTCGGCGGGGTGCCAGAGGTGGAAGAACTCCTTGCGCACGCGCAGGGTGCGGCTCAGGGCCAGGGACGCTTCCTTGAAGTAGTACTGCTCGCCGGAGATGTCGGTGAGCCGATAATCCATTTGCTCCAACCCACAGCCGACTTCGCTCAGGGCGGCGCGTACGGCTTGAGTAAGGCCGTCGGCGCGCAGGGGAATGTCTTCGGCCTCCACCGTGGCCTTCTCCATACCGAACCCCAGGCCGATGCAGGCCAATTGCGGCTCTTTGCTGGCAACAGGGGCGGCCAGCACCACGGCGGCGGCACCTTCGCCGGGGATAAATCCGTTGGAGTTCTGGCTGGTGAGCAGGCGTTCGCGTGCTTCGAAAGCGGCCAGCGTCGGCCCGCTGAGGAAGGAGTCGACGCCGGCAATCAGCACATGGCGATGGCCGCCCTGGTAGATCAGCGTGCGTGCATTCAGCAGGGCCACGGCAGCGCTGACCCGACCACGGGCAATGACGTTGGAACCGGGATGAAAGCGCAGGCCCAGTTCGGCTTCGATGGCGTGCAGCAGCCCCTTATCGAGACCATCGAGGCGGCCGGGGCGCTCGACTTCCGCCACCCCCAGCAGCAGCGGGGTCTTTTCCGGGTCGACGTTGGGGGTGCTTTGCAGCGCCTCGGCGATGGCCCGGGCGGCCATCTTGATCAGCTTGGTGCGGCCGCGCCAGGGCTGTTCCAAAGGCACGCTGGCGGCAATCAGCCATTCGCCGCCTTGGTCGATAAAGCGGGTTTCCTGGAAATTGTCGATGGCGCAGCGGATCGCCGCGCAGCTCGCGGGTGCGCTGAGGCCGACAGCACTGACCATGCCGGAGCCGATGATGCAAAGCGCGGTCATCAGTCCGTCTCCTCGGGTGCGTGCTTGTTTTTTACCAGGGAGGAGAGCGACGGGTAGTAATCCTTGCCCAGTTCACGGGCGCGCCACCAGCCCGTGGACATCGTGCCGACCAGCACCTGAGCGATCTCGAACATGTTGCGCCGTAGCGGACGGGCGACACGCCAGGTCAGCTGCACCTGGAGCGCATCGGTGTCGATCAGCAGGGTATCGATCACCGCCTGCACAGTCTCATGACCGCCTTTTTTCAGGAAGAAGGTCACCGGCACGTCGATTTCGGGGATGCGAAAGCCCGCGCGCTCCTGGGGCGTGAGGTTGAGCAGCAGCACGTCCTCGCCGCCTCGCAGATACTGGATCTGCTGATCGTCAGGGGCCGCCTGAAAGTAGCGGCGGTCGAAATCACCCGGCAGAAACGGAAAGCAGTCGGCCAACCAGGTCTCGTCATAAGTACCGGCGAAGCGGGCCCGTTGCGGCCAGCTGCGGCCGATGGGGCCGAGGGCCATCGGGCGGTAGTCGCCAGAGGGACTGTCGATCGCCTTGCCCAATTCCTCGGTGTTCGGCATCGGCATGCCAATGATGTCAGCACTACCCATGCGGCGTGGGAACCAGCCACAACCGGTCGGATTGTCCAGGTAGCAGTGACGCATTTCGGAGTCTTTGGCCATCGGATGACTGCCGCCAAAGGCCTGGGCATAAGAGATGTGCTGCTCGGTGAAGGGTTGCGGTAAGCCGGGAGAAACGCCCAATAGCCCCGGTTGCCACTGCCGAGGGCCGAGGACGGAAAAGGCTTTGCTCATCTGACCGACGCGAATGCCCGCAGCCAGTTGCCTCACGGGCCGCCCGCCTGGGGTATAGGCCTTGCCGCGCACCAGCACATCGCAGAATGGCTTGACCGGGGCGAAGTCCATTTCCTGCAGCGGGGCGCTGAGACCAGGCTCGCCGAGGAAGGTATCGGCCATCAGCAGCGGTTGCTGGCTGTCGGCGAGGGTCGCCGCGCGGCCGTCCAGCGGCAGATTGAAAGTGCCTTTGGCCACCACCACCAGGGATTCGCGGCCATCGGGCTCCATGCCCTGGGTATAGGCAGCAAGCAGTTTGCTGGCGTTGAGCAGTTCCATGGGCCGAATACCTGTCTAGTTGATCTGCACCGAACCACCCTTGATGCGGTTGACCCCGCTGGAGCGGCTGGACAGGTAGGCGCCCTGGATAATCACTTTGCCCGCGCGGGTCAGGGTGATACTGGCCTTGCCGCAACGCAGCACGATCTCGCGTTCGGCACTCAATTCCAGGCGCTGGTCGTCCAGTTGCACGCAGGCAACCGGTGCGGGCGCCGCGGCCTGGCCAAGCAGGCGGCCGATCACTAGCGGGCGGAAAGGGTCGCCATCTTCGAACATCAGCGCCACCTGGGTGCCGATGTCTGCAGGGGCGAGCAGGGTGGTGCTGCGGGCGGCGATGCTCTGTTCCTCGGGGCAACCGGGGTAGGTCACCAGGGGCGCACTGGCTTGCGGCAGGTCGAGCAGGACGCCGATGACCACGCCATCGATGCGGGCCTGGGTGGGTAGTGGGTATTGAACCGTCATACGCGTGACTCCTAGTTTTGCAGGATCTTGCGTCCCTTGATCACCACGTTCTTGTTGGCCTTGATGTTGATCGCGCCAGAGCCGTCTATGGTGATGTCCTTGCCGCGGATGCTGATGGTGCCGTCCTTCTTCATGACGATGCTGGCTTTGCCGGTGGTGATGGTCACCGAGTCACCGGCATCGATGACAAGGTCCTTGCCCACCGTCAGCGCATCGTTGTTGTCGATATCGGTCGTGCGTCCTGCACCGACCTTGCGCGATTCGTTTGCCTTTACCGTGGTTGAAAGATTGGCACCCACGTCCACCGAGCGGTTGGCGCCCACATTGGTCGACTGGTAGAGGCCCACATTGACGTTTTGGTAGGCCCCGACATTCACCGTTTGAAAGGCACCGATGACAACTTCCTGCGCTGCGCCGATGGCGATCGTCTCGTTGATACCTACCGCATGGGTGCGCTGCAGGGTCACGGTCGCGGTTTCGTTGGCGCCGACGCTGATCGTGCGGTTGCTGCCAATGTTGATGGTCTCGTTGCTGCCGACGCGTTCCGTACGGTTGACGCCAATGGTGATGGTCTCGTTGTTATCGACGGTTTCGGTGCGGTCGTGTTTGACGTGCACGGTTTCGTCGTTGTCGATGCTCTTGCTGCGGTCGTGGCCGACCCAGTGGGTCTCGTCGTTCTCGACCTCGATGTCCTGGTTCTTCTCGGCGTGGATAAACAGTTGCTCCGCGCCTTTCTTGTCTTCCATGCGGATTTCATTGAAGTTGGCCGGTGAGCCGCCCTTGCTTGAACGGCTCTTCACGCCGCTCTGGGTGGCATTGGCCGGCAGCGTGTAGGGCACGGTCTGTTCGGCGTTGTAGACGCGGCCGGTGATGATCGGCCGATCCGGGTCGCCTTCGAGAAAACTGACAATCACTTCCTGACCGATTCGCGGGATCTGCATCGCCCCCCAGTTCTTGCCGGCCCAGGCCTGGGAGACGCGCATCCAGCAGGAGCTGTTCTCGTTGGATTGGTCGTGGCGATCCCAGTAGAAGTGCACTTTGACCCGGCCATACTGGTCGGTCCAAATCTCCTCGCCATTGGGGCCGACCACCACCGCGGTCTGTGGCCCTCGGACAATCGGCATGGGGGTCAGGGGGAGGGGGTGGAAAACCTGGCTGGCATCCATGCAAGCGAGTTCGCCCACGAACTGCTCGGAGAGATCCTGGGTGCCACTTTCATAGGGCTCCTGGTGGATGTGGTAGCGCGCGCTGACCACCAGGTATTCGCGGTTCTGGTCTTCGCGCTCATAGCCGGTCAGCGAGAACAGGTGGCCGGAGCCCAGTCCGCGGGCACGGCCGCGCAGTTGTACGCGCTCGAACTGGCTGTGGATGGCTTCGATGCGGGTACGCGCATAGTGCTCGCCGTCGTTGCTCTGTGCGTATTCACCGGGGTAGTCGTAGAGCGGGTAGTCGCCGTTGCTGTGGCTGCGCGACACACTGGAGCGCACCTCAAGGTTGGCGCGGGGGCGCTGGAAGTCGTAATCGTTGAGCTCCAGCGAACCGGGTTGGACTTCCCGCGTCAGTTGCCAATCGTAGAAATGATCGCGCTCGCGCATTTGCCGATCGGGTGGGTAGAACGGCACTGAGTCGTAATCTGCCACCGTGGAGTGGGCGCCATAGGCGTCGGCCAACACCAGTACATGACGCGCTTGCTCATGGCGGAAGTAGTAATAGATCCCTTCCTGTTCCATCAAGCGGCTGACGAAATCGAAGCTGGTTTCGCGGTACTGCACGCAATATTCCCACTGGCGGTAGCTGCCGCTCAGGCTGTCTTCGAAATCGGAAAAACCGAGGTCGCGGAACACCTGCTTGATGATGTCCGGCACCGTATTGTTCTGGAAAATCCGGCAATCCGAGGTGCGCGTGAGCAGCCAGAACCAGGGCCGCAGGCTGACGTGGTAGCCGGCGAACTGGCCATGGCCGGTCAGTTGTCGACAGCTGCAGGCAATGCCGTGGAAGTAGCGTTTGCCGCCGTCGTGCAGTTCCAGGGTCAGGCCCATCGGCTTGCCCAGCAAATGGTCGAACGTGATCGCCCGGTCTTCGGAGGTGAGGTTCAATTCGTAGTGGAACAACCGCCCCAATTCTTCGTTGCCTTCCATGCTCCGCAGCAGCAGGACATCGCCGCCGAGGGGGCAGTTGACCTGCACCAAACGGTTGTTTTGCGTGATTGCCATGCACGGCTTCCTCTGCCTCGTGTTTGGGCGTCAGTCGGCCGTCTCGAATACATAACGCAACGTACGACTGAATCCGTTTCCAGCGGATTAACCTTTTGCCCAACGCCTCTTTGGCGTTATCTCTAATCCTTACAATTCAAGGAAGTGTTAGCGCTGTTCAATTCTTGTCAAGAAACTCTCCGACCAGTGGGGTGAACACCGAGGCGTTTCAAGATCGGTGATCGGAGGTCATTATTTAGTATCTTTGGTTATAGGCTTTATTCTAAAAAGTGAGTACCCGCGCAATTTATTCAGGCGCGAATTCAGTCGTGCTTATGAAGAGCATCTTTCAAAGTTGCGTAAAGGATGAGTACTGTAAAACTAAAGTTCGCGCACTTTTAACCACCGAAGACCTGATGACAGCAGAACCGACTATCCTTTCGGATAGTGAACGCTGCACTCTTGGCAAGAAGGGACGCCATGCCAGACTATGATCGCGCCATCGGCTCCACACCCGGCATTACATACGGTGATCGAACCTGTCTGATCGGGCCCTGGTTACTCAGGCCCTGGCTACTCCGGATGGCTTCAATTACGGTTTTCTGTCTTTTCACGGCAACGCCCGGATACGGCCAGAACCTGCCAACCGCGGCAGGTGTCGAAAACGCCACGGTAACGGTGATTCAAGCGCAGGAAATCGTTTCCAGGGCCACCCTTGAAGCCGTTCGCTGGAGCGGCCCAGAATCCGGCCCGAAAGCCCAGCGGGGCAAGAGCATCGCCCTTGTCGCAGAGGATTTGCGTAACGGAGGCATCGTCGGTGTCGCGCAGGGCGCTCGCGAGGCAGCCAAGGCGATGGGCTGGACGCTGAAGATATTCGATGGCGCTGGATCATCGGCCGGGCGCGCAAAGGCTTTCTCCGATGCGCTGGCAGAGAAACCCGACGGCCTCATTCTGTGCGGTTCCGATGCCCTTGAGAACAATGCGGCGCTGATCCTCTTCGCCAACAGGGATGTGCCGGTGGTTGGCTGGCACGCCGGGGCACGCCCCGGGCCGATTGACGGCACGCCGGTGGCCATGAACGTCACGACCGACCCGCTCGAAGTGGCTCGCCTCACGGCCATGGCGGCAGTGGCACAGTCAAACGGACACGCCGGCGTGGTCATCCTGACCGACTCCAAGTACAGCATCGCCATGGCGAAAGCCAAGGCCATGGAAAACGTCATTCGGGCCTGTCGAGAATGTACGTTGCTGGAAGTGCGCGATGTGGCGATCTCCGAAAGTGGCGAGAAGATGCCGGCGCTCACCAAGGAGCTGCTTCAGCGCTATGGCAAGCGCTGGACCCACACGCTGGCCATCAACGATATCTATTTCGACTACTCGATTGCCTCATTGACCAACGCCGCAATGCCCAGTGACGGCATCAGTCTGTTATCTGCCGGTGATGGCAGCGCTTCGGCTTTCTTGCGCATACAGGCAAAAACCTACCAGACCGTCACCGTGGCCGAGCCGCTCAACCTGCATGGCTGGCAAGTGATGGATGAATTGAACCGGTTGTTTGCAGGGCAGCCGGTGAGCGGCTTCGTAGCACCGATTCACTTGGTCAATGCCGACAATATTGCTTTCGACGGCGGGAAGAAATTCCAGTACGACCCTGACAATGGTTATCGAGACATTTATCGCCACCAATGGAATCCCTGACATTGGACGTTATTTCCCGGCTCGGACGCCGGCTATTGCCGCAGTCGTTGCGCGCACAGTTCACACTGGCGTTCCTGACGCTGGCGCTGCTGATCCTGGCGGGTGGTGCCACAGCGGTCTACGCGTTGCGCACGTCAAACAGCGCCACCCGCCAGCTGACGGATGAACGACTGGTGCGCATGCAAAATGGGCAAGACATGGTGCAGCGGACCTTGCTGATCGAACGCCAGACCGATCAGCTTCTGACAACCCGTTCCCCCGACGCCCTGCGTTCAAGCTATGCGGCGACCGTCGAACAGCTTGAAGCCCTTGATCAACTGGTGCAGGAGCTGACTGCCGCGAACAGTGGCGAGGCGATACTCGACATGCATCAGTCGAGTCAGATGTTCCGCAATACCGCCAACATCGTTGCGCAACTGCGAGAAAGCCTGTTGCAGACCGAGGTCACCTTCGAGCAAGCCCTGGAGGATCACGCTGCCCGGTTAACCGCGACCAAGTCCCGGTCCAGCCTGGAACTGGCGGTGTTACTTTTCGATCTGCCGCAGGCTAATGACAGTGATGCCGTGCAACGGCTGCGGATCCGATATGAGCGCCTGTCACGCGCCGCTGGCAAGTTACCCGACGCTGATGGGGAAACGCCCGATCTCTTCTCCCTGCGCCTGAGACTCATCAATCAGCACAGCGTCATCCAGCGCTTCAATGAGGAGTTGAAGAATGAGGCCGGGGTTCTGGTCGCGGTGGCCCGTGCGCAATCCAGTGCTTACACCGAAGACTATCGCGAAGCCGTGCAGCGCCTGGTCGAGGCCTCAAATCGTAGCCAGCAATGGGTGCTGATCATGTTGGGCGCCAGTCTGGTGTTCGCCTGGTTCGTGACCCGGGTCTTCATGGGCCGTCATGTGCTTGTGCGCCTGAATGAAATAAGCCGGCAATTGCGTCAGGAACGCACTGACAAAACGCATTTGATGATGGTGGAACATGGGAAAGACGAGATCGGCAACATGGCTCGCGCGGTGAATCAATTCCTCAAAGACCGTCTTCAGCTGGAAAAAAAGACGGTCCAATTGAGTATCGCCACAGAGCGGCTCGCCCTGCAAAACAACCGATTAGAGCAAGAAGCCATCATCCGTGCCGGACAAGGTCATGTCCTGGAGCTGATCGCCAGGAGCACCGAGCTTGCAGAAGTCCTCGAGAGTCTGGCTCACCTGGTCGAGTCCCAACTGGAGGGGATGATGGTGTCCATCCTGGTGCTGGATGAGGATGGCAAACACCTGCTGCACGGGGCTGCCCCCAGTTTGCCGAAAGCCTATAACCAGCTCATTGACGGGATTGCGATCGGTCCAAACGTCGGCTCTTGCGGCACCGCGGTGTATCGACGAGAACCGGTCATCGTCACGGATATCGAGCTGGACCCGCTGTGGGAGGAGTACCGATCAGCCGCTGCGCCCTATGGATTTCGCGCCTGCTGGTCGACGCCGATTCTGTCCCATGAGCGAAAGGTATTGGGTACGTTTGCCTTGTATTCCAACACCGTCCGCAGCCCTAGCTCGACCGAGACGCGACTGATCGACATGGCGACACCTCTTGCCGGTATTGCGATAGAACGCCAACTGACCGAAAAGCGCATTCGCTATATGGGCGACCATGACGCACTGACCGGGCTGCCGAATCGCACACTGCTCGAAGACCGTCTCAAGCAGGCAATACTTTATGCCCAGCGCTACAGCCGGCTGGTGACGGTGGTGTTTCTCGATCTGGACAAATTCAAACTGGTGAATGACAGCCTTGGGCACAGCGCTGGAGACGTACTGCTGAAAACCGTCGCCCAGCGCATGCAGGAGTGTGTGCGCCGCACCGACACCGTCGTGCGACTGGGTGGCGACGAGTTTGTGATCATCCTGTTCGACCAGCCCTCAGACCTCGACGGCGTTACTCCAGCCCTGCACAAGATCCAGGAAGCCATCCTGCAGCCGATTCAGCTCAGCGGGCATACACTCCACGTCACCTGCAGCATGGGGTTGGCCACCTACCCAGCCGACGGCAGCGATACCGACACGTTGCTCAGCAATGCGGACGCCGCCATGTACCGGGCCAAGGAACTGGGTCGCAACAGTTACCAGTTCTATACGAGCGAGATGAATAACAAGGATCAGGGCAAGCTCGCCATGCAAGACGGGCTACGAAACGCACTCAACCATGACGAGTTCCTGCTGCTGTACCAGCCACAGGTGGATTTGCAGTCAGGTCAGATTATCGGCGTAGAAGCACTGATCCGCTGGCAGCATCCCGAACTCGGCATGGTGTCTCCAGTCAAATTCATTCCGCAGGCCGAAGAGACCGGGTTGATCGTGCCCATAGGCGATTGGGTGATTCATACCGCGTGTAGACAGAACAAGGACTGGCAGGATGCGGGCTGGCCGCCGATCACCATGTCGGTGAATATTTCAGCACGCCAGTTCATCGAAAGGGACCTGATCGACCGGGTGAGGCATGCCTTGCAAGAGACCGGACTGGACCCGATGTACCTTGAGCTGGAGCTGACCGAAAGTCTGATCATGCAAGACCTTCAGCAAGCCATCAGCAAAATGAAGGAACTGCAATCAATGGGGATCAGTCTGTCGATCGACGACTTCGGCACCGGCTACTCCAGCCTCGCGGCATTGAAAAGCTTCCCCATCGCAAGACTCAAGATCGACCAGTCTTTCGTGCACGATCTGCCCGACAACGAGAACGACAAAGCCATCGCTACCGCAGTGATTTCGTTGGGGCACCAACTGAACCTCAAGGTCATAGCCGAAGGTGTCGAAACCGAAGAGCAGCAAACCTTCCTGCGTGAAAACGGCTGCGATGAAATTCAGGGCCACTTTTTCAGCAGAGCGGTCAGCGCAGAGGAAATCAGTCTATTACTGCGTACGCCCCGATTGCCTCAATCGAGCTGCATTATCAGCCCTGACGCGGTAAGGCGAAAACGCGATGTAAAACGTCCACGCAGTCCAATGCCCGGGCATTAATGACTTGGCGTACGGTAAAACGCTGCTGTGTCGACCTGCGGCAAAAAAGGCATCGGCGACTTTCTGCTGCTCACCCAACTGGTGACCAGAGAAACCACCAGAATGGCCAGCACCGGACGACGGAATTTCGCTTCAGCATTTTTGATGGACTGTGGCATGGCACGCTCGGCATTCAGCAAGAGAGAAAACTTGCATCTGGCATGAACCATGGTGCCAATCTCGATGAGCCGGGTAGTGTGGCAGGGGAACGACCTATGAAGGCCGTCCCCATGCCGATTGTGGCGCAAACCACTTGAGGTCGGTGCTCTCCCGTATTTTCGCCGGTCAACTACGAGCTTCTTCGGTCAGCTCAAACACCTCTGGTTATCGATTAAAGCGCTCGACCAATGAGTACTGAGTATTGGCCGTCCGGGTCAACTCCTTGCTTAACTCTGCCGAATGATGGGCCTGCTCTGATGTCTGATCTGCCAGGTGCGCGATGGTGGTGATATTACGGCTGATTTCCTCTGCAACGGCGGTTTGCTCTTCAGTGGCCGCTGCAATTTGGGTTGTCATATCAGTGATGTTGGCGACCGCTTCACTGATACCTACCAATGCTTTGTCTGCCTCAAGCACCCACGTCACACCTTCTTCGGCCTGACGGCGACCACTTTCCATTGTTTGCACGGCGTTATCGGAAGACATCTGGAGCTTGGTTATCAGGCCATGGATTTGCGTCGTGGATTCAGAGGTGCGCTGCGCCAACTGACGCACCTCGTCCGCCACCACGGCGAAGCCTCGACCCATATCACCAGCGCGGGCAGCTTCGATCGCGGCATTCAGGGCCAGTAGGTTGGTTTGATCGGCAATGCCTTTGATGACATCGACCACGGTTCCGATTTCATTGCTGTCCTTGGCCAACTGCGCGACCGTCTGCCCGGTTTCGCCAACCACTGCGGACAGTCGCTGGATCGCTTCGCGGGTATCTCGGGCCACATCGCGTCCGCGTCCGGTCAGCAAGTTAGCTTCTTGGGAGGCGTCAGCGGTGCGTTGGACATGGCTGGCGACTTCTTGTGTGGTCGCCGCCATCTGATTGACCGCTGCGGACACTTGTTCGGTTTCGACACGCTGGCGATCAAGACCCCGTGAGCTGTCGGCGGCCAATACGTCGGACCTCCCGGCTAGTCCGCTGAGTTGCTCCGCAGTGTCCTGCAGACGTGTAAGACAGGTCTTCAGGCGCGCGGCCTGGCTCACAAAGGCCGTTTCAAGGCGTGCCTGAGGGCCACACTCGTCGCTGTACATTTTCGCGATCAGTTGATCGGAGGTGGAGGGTTCAGCCATCTGTAGCAAGCGTAATGTCCCCTGTTTTTGCCAGCGCGTGACGATCAGTCCGAGCGGTGCAGAGACTGCTGCGGTGATGGCAATGGCCAGGAAGGTGTTGAGTAAGACACCACTCAAAGCCCCCGCCAAGCCCATAGCCAGGAATGGCAGCCAGCCAAGCAGGGCCGGTTGCCACTTGTCACGCGCGGGGATGGCCGCCTTGCCCTGACTGATGCGCTTGTAGAGGGATTCGGCGCGGTGAACTTGTTCGGCAGTGGGTTTGACCCTGACTGATTCATAGCCAACCACTTGGCTGCCTTCGAAAATCGGTGTGACGTAGGCATTGACCCAGTAATGGTCACCGTTTCTGGAGCGGTTTTTGACAATGCCCATCCACGGGTTGCCTTGCTTAAGAGCGCCCCACATATGGGCGAATACGGCAGGAGGCACATCGGGATGGCGGACGATATTTTGCGGTGCGCCAATCAGGTCGGCTCTGTCGAAGCCACTGATTTCTACGAAGGCGTCATTGCAGTAAGTGATGACTCCTCGAGCATCTGTTGTCGAGATGAGTTTCTGTTGAGGTGCAAGCGCGACCTCACGTTGCGTAACGGGTTGGTTGTTCCTCATTCCTGCAGCTCCCTGGGTCCGGTAAAAAAGCCATCGGCAGACGCCAGGAAAATGTGAGTGATTTTTTTAAAATTATATTTAACAACAATGAGTTACATAAATTTTGCTCGTTGGAAATCGGGTCCCGCTTAGATTTTTTTCCAGGTCCGTCCTCGACATCCAGGTTTACGCAAGGTTGTAGGAATGGCCTTGTCTGGATTACTTGATTGACGTCAACCGCCTGTGTCGGCCTGCGCTGTATTCTGCGCTGAAACCGACTGTTGGTAGCGCAAGGCTTATTGCTCATGACTGAATTGATGCTGACTCACCTCGACTCACTGGGACGCGTGCGAATGGTCGATGTTACGGATAAATGCGTGACGTCCCGAGAAGCCGTGGCTGAGGCATGGGTTCATATGCTTGCCGAGACCCGACAACTGATTGCCAGTGGTGCTCACCCTAAAGGTGATGTATTTGCGGTAGCGCGGATCGCCGGCATTCAGGCGGCCAAACGCACGAGCGAGTTGATTCCGCTCTGTCATCCGCTGCTTCTGAGCAGTGTTAACGTTGAGTTGAGTTTTGAAGGTGACCAACGCGTACGCATTGTTTCTCGGTGCAAGCTGTCCGGACAGACCGGCGTCGAGATGGAGGCACTGACCGCCGCCAGTGTGGCGGCCTTGACCCTGTATGACATGTGCAAGGCCGTGGACCGGGGCATGAGTATCGAATCGGTGCGGCTGTTGGAGAAGCAGGGTGGTAAAAGTGGCTGGTATCAGGCGCCGCAACAATGAAGCTGAATGTTTTGTATTTCTCGCGGTACCGCGAAACGCTTGGCCTTGACGATGAAACGATTGAAGGTGATTTCACTTCTGTCGATCAGTTGCGTCAGCACCTGATACATCGTTCTGGCGTCTGGCAGGTGCTGGCCGAACAGAACCTCATGTGTGCCCGCAATCAGGACATGTGTGGGCTCGATGAGCCGTTGATAGACGGTGATGAAGTGGGTTTTTTCCCAACCGTAACGGGAGGGTGATTCGATGATTCGAGTGCAGACAGAGCGCTTCGAACCCGGCACCGAAATCAATGCCCTGCAGGCTTTGAGCCTGAATGTCGGTGCCGTGGTGAGTTTTGTCGGGTATGTACGTGACACCAACGTCGGACAAGAAGTCGCCGGGATGTTTCTTGAACATTACCCCGGTATGACCGAAAAGGTCCTGGGCAAGATCGCCGACGAAGCCCGGCAGCGCTGGCCGTTGCTCGGACTGGTGCTGATCCATCGAATCGGCGCGCTGCAACCGGGAGACCCCATTGTCTTTGTCGGCGTCAGCAGCAGTCATCGTCAAGCGGCTTTTGATGCCTGTGCGTTTGTAATGGATTACCTGAAAACCCGAGCGCCATTCTGGAAGAAAGAACAGGTGGCCGAGAGTTCCCATTGGGTCGAGGCTCGCCACAGTGATCGCGAGGCGGCGCAACGATGGGAGTGACGTTTCCCTCGCGGTGAGTGGAACGTGTTCAGCTGTATTGAGAGCGAGAATCCCATGCTCTATCCGCTGTTTCTGACGTTGCACCTGTTTGCCGCGATGATTTTCATCGGCACGGTATTCTTCGAAGTCCTGTTCCTTGAAAGTATCCGCAAACAACTGCCGGTCAAGGTCATGTTACTGGTCGAGCAGGGTGTCGGTCGACGTGCACGCACCTTGATTCCATGGGTCTTGCTGGTGTTGTTCGGTGCCGGGTTGGGGATGGTCTGGCTGCGCTATTTACCGGTCCTTGCCACACCAATGGCCTCATCGTTTGGCACGTTGCTGATGTTGAAAATCGTGGTGGCCGTCAGCGTACTGCTGCATTTCCTGGTCGCCATGTTTTTGTTCAAAAGTGGCCGGATGAGTGCTCGATACCTGCATTTCATCCATGGCAGCCTGTTCTGCCACATGGTTGTCATTGTGCTGTTGGCCAAGTGGATGTTTTACCTGACGTGGTGACTGGGCATGCCTGGTGTCCGTTGCGCGACAAGCACTTTGCTCGCGCTTGATGCAAATCAAGGAGCATGGGTCGCCAGGCTCCGACACTGGCGGTCCGCAGCCAGTCTCGGAGACCCGTTATGCTCAATTCGTTTCACAGCCCTGGAGAGCTGAACGTCCGGTGCGATCAAGGCGTGCTCGACCCCAACGGCCATGTCGACACTGAAAAATTTCACGACGGCATCGGCTCTCTGGATTTGCATCGTGCATTGCGCGTCAGCCGTCAGAAGTGCCGTCCGCTGTCGCTGAACGTGCAACTGCCTTCTAACCTCAAGCGTGCCTTGTGGTCCCCTCGCGAAACTTCATGCGAGCACAGTGGTGTCGAACACTATCTTCAGCGTCTGCAACATGAGATCGACCTCGTCGGTTGTCATCTGGGAGCCGGGCAGCGGGTCGAGCAGTTCCATCTGGGGGGCGGAACACCCGCCATCGCCCAACTGAGACGGCTGATGAATCACCTTCGTGGCCGATTCAACTTTCTTGGACATGAGTGCGGTGACTACAGCATAGAAGTGGACCTTCACCATACGGATTGGTCGACCATGGGCATGCTGCGTGACCTGGGGTTCAACCATGTCAGCATCGGCGTTCCGGACATCGGTGCCGACCGTGCGATGTCGGTGGCCTGCTACCAGAATCCGGCACCGATCCATTCGCTTATCGATGCCGCTCGTACCTTCGGCTATCGATCCATCAATGTCGATCTGGGTTATGGCCATACCTGGCAGACGCCAGAAAGTTTTGCGCTGAAACTGGCGACCATCATCGAACTGGAGCCGGACCGGCTGCTGGTGTTTGACTATGCCCGGCCACCCCAACGCTATCGGCCAAAGACTGCAGACACAATCGGGGCGTTTTGCAGCGAGGAAGATAAAGGCGCCATGCGCCGGATCTGCTTTGAACATTTGATCGGCGCCGGTTATCACTACATTGGCCTGGGGCAGTTTGTCCGACCCGATGACGATTTGGCGATTGCTCAGGAGCGCGGTCGATTACGTCGCAATTGTGAGGGGTTTACCCGTCACGGGCATTGCGACCATATCGGGTTCGGTTTGGGCGCTATCAGTCAGATCGACGGTTTGTATGCGCAAAACACCGACGAACTGGAACGGTACCAGCAGCAACTGGACATGGACCAACTGCCGACGAGTCGTGGCTGGCGCTGTGAGGAAGGGGATCAGGTCAGGCACATGGTCATGGAACGCCTGGCGTGTGATCTGGAGCTGGATATCCAGGCAATCGAGAGGCGTCATGGAGTCATTTTTCGCCAGTACTTTTTCACCGCCTGGCCTGTGCTGGAGCAATTGAGCCGTGACGGGTTGATCGAACTGTCTGACCGCTTCATCAGCATTCTTCCGGCCGGTCGGCCGCACGTGGATGCCGTCTGCAACCTGTTTGAAAAGGATTCGGACGGTGCGGGGCATGAACCCCATTACGAATGGATTGATCATGACAACTTCATTTGATTTCAATCGCGCCCTGGTCGAAAAGTATGACCTCCCGGGGCCGCGCTATACCTCTTACCCGACCGCGCCGCAGTTTCATCAGGCATTCGCCGTCGATGACTATCAGCGTGCGGCCTCGGACAGCAACCAGGCGACAACGCCAAAATCGCTGTCGGTGTACATCCACATCCCATTCTGCAAGAGCCTTTGTTACTACTGCGCCTGCAACAAAATCATTACCCGGAAAACCCACCGCGCCGTCGAGTACCTGACGTACCTCAAGCGCGAAATCGTGATGCAAGCTGCCTTGTTCGACCGCACTCGCAAACTCACGCAACTGCACCTGGGAGGTGGCACGCCGACCTATTTGACCGGCGAGCAACTGGCTGACCTGATGGACTGCCTGCACCAGGCATTCGACATGGATGACAGCGATGACCATGAGTTTTCCATCGAGGTCGACCCTCGCACCATCAGTACGCAACAGATCCAGTTGTTGCGTCAGTTGGGGTTCAATCGTTTGAGCTTTGGCGTACAGGACTTCGATCCCGACGTGCAGGCAGCGGTCAATCGGCAGCAAAGTGAAGAGCAAATCTATGCGCTGGTCGCTGCGGCACGCCAGGCGCGATTCAAATCGATCAGTGTCGATCTGATTTACGGCCTGCCATTGCAAACCGTGGAGAGTTTCGATGTCACCCTCGGCAAAATCATCGCGCTGCGTCCGGACCGGATTGCCGCCTACAGCTACGCCCATCTGCCGGAACTGGTGCGCGCACAACGGCTGATTCGTTCGGCCGACATGCCGCCACCGGAGCGCAAACTGGAATTGCTTGAACTGACTGTCCGTCGTCTGACTGAGGCCGGTTATATCTATATCGGCATGGACAATTTTGCCTTGCCGGACGATGAGTTGGCGTTGGCCCGGGCCAATGGCACGTTGCAACGCAATTTCCAGGGTTATTCCACCCATGCCGACTGCGATTTGATCGGTCTCGGGGTGTCCTCCATCGGCAAGGTCGGCGACAGCTACAGCCAGAGCGTCAAGGAGCTATCGCAGTACTACGCCCGCATTGATCAAGGCTTGTTGCCTGTGCATCGGGGTTACCGGTTGAGCGCCGATGATCGTCTGCGCCGTGAAGTGATCAGCGATCTGATGTGCCACGGCCGGATCGACTTCGGCAAGTTTGAAGCGGGTCATGACATCTGCTTTACCGATTACTTTGCCGATGCGCTGATGCAACTGGACGAGCATGTTCGCGATGGCTTGCTGCAGATTCACAAAGACGCGTTGGTGTTGTTGCCCCACGGGCATTTGATGATGCGCAGCGCGGCGATGGCGTTTGATGCCTATTTGGGCGCTGATCAAAAAGGCCGGTTTTCACGTACCGTTTGAAGTCCCCAGTGCTGGCGTCCGCGATGCCAGGAGGAAATGATGAGAACCGAGTTTCAGGATCGTTTGGCGGTGGTCACGGGTGCCAGTTCCGGGATAGGCCTGGCCCTGTGTGCGGCGCTGTTGCCGCGCGGGGTCAAGGTGCTGGCGATGTCACGGAAAATCGGGGAACTGCCGGCCTTGCAGCAGATCTATGGCGAGTGCTTGCAATGGTGTGCCGGTGACGTGACCTGTCAGGATGACCTGCAGGCGCTGGCCCAACGTGCATCGACACTGGGCCAGGTGGATTATCTGGTGCCCAACGCGGGTATCGCCGAAATGGCCGATAGCCTCGACATGCCGGCCTTCCAGCGTCAGTGGGCGGTCAACGGCGCCGGGGCGTTGAATACCCTGGCGGCGTTACGCGGGGAGTTGGCGAGTCCGGCTTCGGTGGTGTTTGTCGGCAGCTTCCTGACCGGCTCGAGTTTTCCCGGTCTGGCCGCCTGCATTGCCAGCAAGGCCGCGCTGGCGGCGCAGGCGCGCACGTTGGCGGTGGAATTCGCGCGTTATGACGTGCGCATCAATCTGGTCTCCCCGGGGCCGACCGCGACCTCGATGTGGGACAACCTGGGGTTGAGCGACGGGGAACTCGACGACGTTGCCGGCACCCTCGGCAAACGTCTGCTGCCCGGTCATTTCCTCGATGCGTCTGCGGTGGCCAACGTGATTGTTTTTCAGCTGTCTCAAGGCGCGCGGGGTGTTTATGGTCAGGACTGGAAAGTCGATAACGGTTATACCCTGAGCTGAAGAGGTGAACACAAACCCTGTGGCGAGGGAGCTTGCTCCCGCTCGGCTGCGTAGCAGTCGTAAAATCAGCACCTGCGTTTAATCTGAATGTACGCAGTGACTGCTTTTAGGGCCGCTTCGCGCCCCAGCGGGAGCAAGCTCCCTCGCCACAAGTGCAATGTGTATTTCGATGTTCAGACACAAAATCTAGTGCGACGTACCCTCGGCAAACTCGATTTTATTGCCCACGTTGTACTTACCCGACGGCTTGTTCATCGGCAGGCGTTTGACCTCCTTGAGGGTGTTGCTGTCGTAGACGATCAGCGCACCGTCAGTGGCCCAGATACTCAGCAGCAGGTAGCGACCGTCGCGGGTGAATTCGACGTGGGCGGCGGTCTTTCCGGGCATCGGGCGCAGGGTGTGAGCGATTTCCAGGGTCTGTTTGTCGATCAGGTGGATCGCATCGTTGTCGGGGCCGAAGAACACGTCGGTCCAGGCATACCGCGAGTTGACGTGGCTGCGCATGAAGAAGCCCGGCCCCAGGGTCGGTATTTCCTTGAGCAGTTTCCAGGTCTTGAAGTCGATGACCGAGATCAGGCCCTTGCTGATGTTCGGCGTGGCGAACACCCACTCACCGTTACGTTTCCAGTAGGTCCCGGACCCCAGGTGCGGCATGCCCGGCAGTGGAATGTCGGTGACCACCTTGCCACTGTCGAGGTCGATCACCTGACCGCCCTTGGCCGCGCGCGACGTGGCCAGCAGTTGCTTGTAGTCCGGTGAAAAGGAAAAGTCGTCCAGCATATCTTCGGCGTGGATCCGTCGCGGTTCGAAATCCGGTGTGCCGGTGCAGGGCAGTTCCCAGACTTCCTTCACGTCCTTGAGCGCTACGATGAAGCTGTCCCGTGGCGGCGCGGTGTAGACCGCGCTGACCCGTGACGCGGTACCGTCCTGGCCGATCGCCGGAATGGTTTTGACCAATGACAGATCACGGGCATCGAGCACCACCAGGTTGCCAGGCAGGTAGTTGCCCACCAGCACCCATCGGCCGTCCTTGCTCACCGCGAGGTTGCGGGTGTTGAGCCCGGCGCGGACCTCGGCGATCAGTTTCAGGTTATGCAAGTCATACAGGCTGATCCAGCCATCGCGAGAAGCCACGTAGACGAAGCGTCCGTCCGGCGAAAACTTCGGCCCGCCATGCACTGCAAAGTGCGAAGAGAACCGAGCCAGCACTTCAAAGCGGTCGCCGTCGAGGATGTCGATGTGATGATCACCGGCTTCCACCACCACAAACAGGTTCAGGGGATCGGCGCGATGCTGGGGTGTGTCGGGCAGTTTGTTGATATCGGCGAGAATCGAATGACTGCCGCGAATGTCATCGTTGCTCCAGGTGGTTGGGGTGGCGGGTGGTTGCTGGAGGTAGTCCACCAACGCGTCGATCTGCGTGGCGTTGAACACGTTGGCATACCCGCTCATCTGACTCGCGGGACGACCGTCCTGGATCACGCTGCGGATTTCGTCGGGTTTGATCCGGCTCAGGCTTTCCGGCAGCAAGGCCGGTCCCGTACCGCCGAGACGATTGGCGCCATGGCAGCTCTGGCAATGCTGTTGGTAGAGGTTGGCGGCCACGTCGGAGGGCGGAGTCGCTGCACCGGCGTGAGCCGCACCGATCCATAACAATGGGCCAAGCACCATGCGCCTCATATCGCCACCTTGCGCTGGCGTTGCAGCGCTGCGGGGTAAAAGCGCGCCGGGAATTCCTGTTGTTGGGCAGCGAACAGATCGACCACTTTGCCGATCACCGCAAGCGTCGGAATGCCAGGTGGGCATTCCCGCGCCAGGGTCGGCAATTGGTGCAGCCTGCCTCGTGCAACATGCTGGTCGGGACGCGTGCCATTGCTGATCAGCGCCGCCGGTGTCTCGGCGGGCATTCCAGCTTCGATCAAGCGCTGGGCGATAATCCCGAGATTGGATAACCCCATGTAAAACACCAGGGTCTGGCTGCTGTCGACGAGGCTGCTCCAGGGTAATTGCAACTCACCATCATGTTGCAGGTGCCCGGTGATGAATCGACAGGAGTTGACCAGCTCCCGATGGGTCAGTGGAATGCCAGCGTAAGCGCTACACCCGGAGGCGGCAGTAATGCCGGGGACGACCTGGCAGTCAATGTTGCGTTGCAGCAGGTACTCCAGTTCCTCGGCGCCACGGCCGAAGATGAACGGGTCGCCACCTTTGAGCCGGACCACACGCTGCCCCAGATCGGCGAGGTCGGCGAGTAGTTCGTTGATCTGATCCTGAGGCAGGCTGTGGCAGCCGCTGGCCTTGCCGACGTAATGCCGGGCGCAGGTGAGGGGGATCAATGCCAGCAGCTCGGGGCTGATCAGGCGGTCGTAAACCACGGCGTCGGCTTGCATCAACAGGCTCCAGGCGCGCAGGGTCAGCAAGCGTGGATCGCCGGGGCCAGCGCCGACCAGGGCAACTTCGCCCGGTCTGAACGGGGACTCAAGTGCAGCCGGTAAAATAATCGATGGATGCATGGGACGTCCTTGGTACTTCATCAGGTGGGCCGGCCCCATCCTTTGTCAGATGGCTCGCCAGGCGGGTGCTTCAGTGCATGACGCAAGGGATGGTCGGTAAGGGCGACACGCCGATTTCTTCATCGCTGAGGTGGCAACCGGGGTCCTGGCCCCAGAGATCACCCTCGGCCCAGGCGCGGGTGCGGGTATTGCCGTTGCAGATGCTGAGCCAGCGGCATTGGCCACAACGGCCACCCACGGCGCGAGGATGCGCGCGCAGTTGCTGCAACAAGGCGTCCGGGCGGTCCAGCCACAGCGTGCGAAACGGCGTGTGCCGGACATTGCCCACCGAGTGCTGCCACCAATAGGTGTCGGGGTGCACTTCGCCTGTGTTGTCGATGTTGGCGATGCCACTGCCCGAGGCGTTGCCGCCCCAGGCGCGGAGCATGTGTTCCAGGCGCCGGTAATGCTCGGGTAGATGCAGGCCTACCCATTGCAGCAGGAGAATGGCGTCGGCATCGTTGTTGCCGCTGACAAAATCGCTGTCGCGACCGTGCTGGATGTCCTCCCAGGCCCGTTTGAAGATCAGCGTCATCGCCTCGCGGCTCATCTGCTGCCGGGCGTCGAGTTGGCGGCTGCGTTTGCCGCGACCGCTGTAGTTGAGGTGCGACAGATAAAACTTCTGCACGTCGTATTCGCGCATCAGTGCCAGTAATTGCGGCAGCTGCGCATGATTCTCCTGGGTCAGGGTGGTGCGCAGGCCGACGCGAATGCCCTGTTCGCGACAGAGCCGGATCGCCCGCATGGAACTGGCGAAGCTGCCCTTCAATTGGCGGAAGGCGTCATGGGTGGCTTCCAGGCCGTCGATGCTGATCCCGACATAATCGAAATTCGCTGCGCGGATCTGCGCGATGTTCTGCTCATCGATCAATGTGCCGTTGGTGGACAAAGCCACAAAGAAACCCTTTGTGCGGGCATAGGCGCTGAGCACAAACAGATCGTCACGCAGCAGGGGTTCACCGCCGGAAAGAATCAATACCTTCACGCCGGCATCGTGCAGATCGTCGATCACGGTCAGCGCGGCGGGCGTATCCAGTTCGTCGCGAAAGACGCTGTCGGCGGACGTGGCGTAGCAGTGTTTGCAGGTCAGGTTGCAGCGCCTGAGCAGGTTCCAGATCACCACCGGCGGCCGGTTGCTGCCCGGTGGGCTGGTTCTGGGGGCGGGCACCTGGCCGGTCAGGGCACGCAGGTATTGGCTGATCCTCAACATGCAACTCTCCTTGAGTCAGGGTGTGTTCAGCGCGAAGCAATAAGCAAACGCAAGCCTGATGCCCGTAGCAGCTGTCGAGCTTGCGAGGCTGCGTTCGGCTGGGCAGCAGTCGTATAACCTGTGTGCAAGGTTTATCTGAAACACCGTATCGCCTGATTTCACGACTGCTTCGCAGCCGAACGCAGGCTTCGCCAGCTGCTACAAGGTATGCGTTGAACTGAGCGGCATTAAACGCACACCGGTTTTTTTCAGGATGCGACTGCTCACCAGCATCTCGTCGGCGACACAGGCGTCGCCCAGCAAGTAGCGCAGGTGTTCGCGGTAACTGTCGATTTCCTCGCGGCTGCGACCGTGCACCATGGCGAACAGGTTGTAGCGCCACGCGGTTCGTCGCGGGCGTCGATAACAGTGGCTGACAAAAGGCTGTGCGCCGATCAGCGCGCCGAGGCGCGGCATGTCGGTGTCGCGCACATCCCAAACGGTCATGCCGTTGTAGCGATAGCCCAGGCGATAGTGGTTGGGGACAGCGGCGATGCGCCGGATCGCGCCCTCGGCCTGCAGGCGCTTGAGCAGATCCAGGGTGGATTCGATGCTCAGGTCCAGCTGTTCGGCGAGCCAGGCCCATGGGTCATCCAGCAGCGGCAAGCCGGCCTGGGTCAGTTCAATCAGCCGGTGCGCCAGGGTGTCTTCAGACCGGGAAGTACAGACCGACATGGTAAGTCTCCTCTTTAGGCAAGTTGAGCAGCGGCAAACCGGTCAGGGTTTCGATGTATTGCAAGGTTTCGGTGACGTCTTGTTCGGTCGCGCAGGCGAGCACGAACCACATGTTCCAGGCGTGTTCGCGTCGATAGTTGTGCGCCACTTCAGGCAGGGCATGCAGTTGCTCGGCGACCTCTTCGAACCGTTCTTCCGGCACGGCCAGCGCCGCGAGGGTGAAGGCGCCACCGAGGCGTTCGATGTCGAACATCGGGCCGAAGCGCGTGAGTATTCCTTCACAGAGCAGTTCGTGGAGGCGGTGGAGCAATTCAGGGCTGCTGCTGTCCAGTTCGCTGGCCAGCGCCTGCCAGGGGTTACGCACCAGTGGCAGGCCCAGTTGCAAGCGGTTGATCAACCGACGGTCAAGATCATCCATGGGGCTTGGTTCCCGTTGAGGAGGCGACAAAGCGTCCGCCGCATTGTTTGAAGGCATGGGTGCTGAACAGCAGTTGATGGGGCAGGTCACTCAGCAAGTGTTCTCCCAGCAACGCCTGGATCTGCGCCTCGACCTGCGCGCGTTGGCGTCCGTGAACCATGCAGAACAGGTTGTAGCGCCACTGCGGCAGGCGCCGTGGCCGTTGATAGCAGAGGGTGATACCGGACGCTCGCCCCAGGCGCTGGCCGACTTCGTCGATCAGCGCGTCCGGAACATCCAGCACCAGCATGGCGTTGGCGGTAAAGCCCAGGGCGCGATGGTTGAGCACCAGGCCGACCCGGCGAAACAGCCCCTGTTCGTGCCACTGGTGCATCTGCGCGAGCACCTGGTTTTCGTCGGCGTTTATCCGTTCCGCGAGGGCCTGATAGGGGCGCGAAACACGCGGTAATCCGTCTTCCAGGTGCCTTCGTAAGGCCTGTGTCTGTTCGGGACTCAATCCCGGCTTCATGGGCCTTCTCCCAAGGCAAAACCGAGGTCGATGCGGTAAGCGGTCAACATCGGCAGATCCAGCGGAACAAGGCCGGTTTCGTTCTCAAGTTGTTCGAGAACACGTTCGATGTGGGGGCGATCAGGCCCGGTCAGCACAAACCACAGGTTGTAGAAATGCTCCCGTGCGTAGTTGTGGTTGACCTCGGGATACTGGCTGACGCGCTCGGCGACCTGTTGCAGACGTTCGGCGGGCACGGCGAAGGCGGCGAGGGTGCTGGCCCCGGCGCGGCTGTGTTCGAACACCGGGCCGATGCGTGAGAGGGGGCCGGCCTGAGCCATTTTTTCCAGACAATCCATCACCTGGGCCTCGCGGCAACCGAGAATCCGGGCCATCTCCTTGTAAGGTTCCGGGCACAACGGCATGCCGTGCTGGAAGCGGTCGATCAGTTGGCGGCTGAGCAGGTCGAGGTTCATTTCAATAGCCCATTTTCTGCGCGCGACTGCTGAAGAAGATGCCGCTCGGCGCGGTGGCGGGAAGGGTGCTCAGCTGCTTCAGGCTGTACGGATCCCAGACCTGAACCTGATCGCCATCGCGTAACGACAGCCACAACTGGTCGCCGCGCGCGGTGAATTCCATGTGCAGCACCGCCGGCCCCGGTCGCAGATCGGCGACTACGGCACGGGTTTCGGTGTCGATGACCTGGACCCGATCGTTGTCCGGGTAGGCGAAATTGACCCACAGTTGCCGACCGTCCGGCCGCGACGTGACGAACACCGGTTGACCGGCCACCGAGATGGCAGCGGTCTGCTGCCACGTGCGGGAATCCATCACCAGCACCTGATGACGGCCGACGGCGGGTACGAAGGCCTGGTTGTCGGCAACGGCCCAACCCTCCAGATGCGGCATCTTGTAGACGGGCAACTTCGCCTGGCCGCGTCCGTAATCACCGAGCACTCGCTGCACCCCGCGCTCGGGGTGCCAGAGGTCGAGTTGCGCCATGCCGTCTTCGCCGAACAGCCCAGCCATGTAATAGCGACCATCGGGGGTAATCAGCGCGTCGTAGGGTTGCTGGCCGATGCCGGTGAAGCGGCTGATCCGTGGCGTGCTGCCCTGACTGAAATCGGCGGTCCAGATCTCGCCGGTATCGAACAGGCTGAACACAAAACGCTGACCGGGCGCGTCGACCAGGCCGACCACCCGTGAGCGTTTGCTGCCATCGGCGAGCGGTGTCGCGGGAATATCGGCCACCTGTTGCAGAGTGACGGCATCGAACACCTTCACGCCGCCGGGCACGTAGTTGGAGACTGCGATCAACTTGCCGTCCTGACTGATGGCGCCGCCGATGCTGTTGCCGCCCTGGATGACGCGATGGTCGATGCGTTGGGTCAGCAGGTCGATTTTGCTCAACCCGCCGTCGCGGCCGAACACATAGGCATAACGCTGGTCGCGGGAAAACACCACCGAGGCATGGGACAGATCGCCGAAGCCTTCGAGTCGGGCCAGTGCCGTGCGGGTATCGCTTTCGATGATTTGCACGCTGCCGGTGGCGCGCTCCACCACCACGCCCAGATCGCCGGTACCACGCAAGGGTGACTGAGCGCAGGCGGACAACAACAGCCCGGTCGCCGCTGACAGCAGGATTGAACGGATCATGGTGCGGGATATCCCTGGAGAAGAAGATCTACCAGCCAACGAATGTCGTCCGGGCTGAGCAACGGGGCCCAACCGGGCATCGCGGTGCCGGGGCGACCTTGGGTGACGGTGGCAATCAGGCTGTCGCGGGACTTGCCTGCCAGCGTTGCGCGCGTCAGGTCGGGACCCAGCCCGCCGGTCATGTGCAGTCCATGGCAGGCGCCGCAATCCTGGGCCAGCAGGTGCTCGAGTTGGGCCTGACGCTTGGCGTTCGGCGCCGCAACCGAGGTCGCGCAAAAAAGGAGGAGGGCCGCCAGAACCACTGCGTGTCGATGAACCATCATGGCGCCCTCCGTTGGCTATTTGAGACTCAGGACCCAAGTTGCAAGTGTCTTCGCTTCATCATCCGTCACCGGGTTGGCCGGCATTGGTATCGGGCCCCAGTTGCCTTGCGTACCGTTCTTGATGTGGTTGGCCAGGGTGTCGACGGCCTCGGGTACGCCAGCGTTCTTGGCCGCGACATCCTTGAGCGCCGGGCCGACAAGCTTGGTGTCGATGGAATGGCAGGCGGCGCAGGGTTTGCTCTTGAACAGTTCCTGCGCATCTTGGGCCACAACCGGCTGCACGCTCAGCGCAGCGGTCAGGGCGAACAGTGAAAGCAGAGTATTTTTCATGGTCGTTCCTTGCATTGATGGAGCTCAATAAATGTCGTGTTGGGTGTTGTAGACATTGAATTTCCCGGTGGGGGTAATCAGGCGTTTGTCCTTGATCACCGATTTGAGCTTCAGCGTTTTGTCGTCGATCACCACCAGTGCCGACTCCTCTGATTGACCGCTCCACACGGAGAACCAGACCTCATCGCCGGCCTTGTTGTATTCCGGCTGCACGACCCGCATGGCGCCTTGCTTGATGCCGGCGTACTCGGCGATGGGCAGCACGGTGTAGCCGGCGTCGAGTTTGTCGAGGTTGAACACCGCCACCGACTGGCTCAGCTTGGCGTCCGGGTTGAGGGTGGTGTCGACATACAGGTGGCGCGAGTTGGGGTGGGTTTTGATGAACAACGAACCGCCGCCCTGGCCCTTGAGCGAGGCGACCTGTTTCCAGGCGTATTGCGGGTGTTTGGCCGGGTCGGTACCGATCAGCGAGATACCGTCGTCTCCCAGGTGGCTGGTGGCCCAGACCGGGCCGTAGACAGGATGATCAAAGTTGGCGCCACGACCCGGGTGAGGGGTTTTGCCGACGTCCACCAGGGCGGCCAACTTGCGATCCTTGGAGTCGATCACGGCGACTTTGTTGGAGTTGTTGGCGGCGGTCATGAAGTAGCGATGGGTGCTGTCCCAACCGCCGTCATGCAGGAAAGGGGCGGCATCGATGTAGGTGATGGTGAGGTTTTTGATGTCCTGGTAATTGACCAGCATGACCTTGCCGGTTTCCTTGACGTTAACGATGAACTCCGGCCATTCGTGGGAGGCGATGATCGCCGCGACCCGGGGTTCCGGGTGATATTCTTGCTTGTCGACAGTCATGCCGCGGGTCGAGACGATCTGTTTGGGCTCCAGGGTTTCGCCATCCATGATGGTGAATTGTGGTGGCCAATAGGAGCCGGCGACCGTGTATTTGTCTTCGTAACCCTTGAACTTGGAGGTCTCCACCGAGCGCGCCTCGATGCCCACTTTGACTTCGGCGACCTTGGTCGGCTCCACCGGCCACAGGTCGATCATGTCGATCCGGGCGTCTCGACCAATCACCAGCAGGTAGCGACCGGAGGCAGAAATGCGCGAGATGTGCACCGCGTAACCGGTCTCGATCAGCTTGACGATTTTCTTGCTGTCACCGTCGATCAGGGCAATCTTGCCGTCATCGCGCAACGTCACCGAAAACAGGTTCGGCAGATTGAATTTGCTCAGTTGCTTCTTCGGACGATCCTCGGGCTTGACCAGCACTTTCCAGGTTTTCAGCGTCTCGGCCATGCCCCATTCCGGTGGCGTGGGCGGTGTGTGCTGAATGAACTTGGCCATGGCCGTGATCTGATCCTTGGTCAGCGCATTGGATGTTCCCCAGTTCGGCATGCCCGCTGGTGAACCGAAGGTAATCAACGCCTCCAGATACGGTTGGCCGCGAGACTGGGTGATGTCCGGCGTCAGTGGTTTACCCGTGGCGCCTTTGCGCAGCACGCCGTGGCAGCCGGCGCAGCGCTGGAAATAGATTTCCTTGGACGCGTCGAACTCGGCCTGACTCATGTCGGGCGCTCCGGCGGTTTTGACCATCAGCGGGCTGGCCGCAGCAGTGGCGGGTTCCTCGGCTCTGGCTGCGTGAGTCACCGCAAGGGCCAGCGCCGACCACAATGTGGCGACAGTCAGAGCAAACGTTTTTCTATTGCTGATCAGCATTCCATTTCTCCTCAGGCAAGACCTTTGCGATGTGCTGGAACGGCAGCGCAGAACGCAGGTTCTTAGTGCCGTGCAAGGCTATGCCCGAGCAGGCCAATGCTTGCTTGACCGCGATCAAGTTTGCCGGCCATGTCACTTGCCAGGTTGTCGCAGGCGCCCGTAGCGTGTGGCTTGAATCCGCTTTTGGAACAGACAGCCCATGGACCGAATCCAGTCTTGCGAACCCTTCTATCAACCGCTCAATAATGAGGAGGCGCTGTTCGAGCAAGCCTGGCGACACGGCATGCCGGTGCTGATCAAAGGCCCGACGGGGTGCGGCAAGACCCGTTTCGTCCAGCACATGGCCCATCGGCTGAAGCTACCGCTGTACACCGTGGCGTGCCATGACGACCTGAGTGCCGCCGACCTGATTGGCCGTCATCTGATTGGCGCCCAAGGCACCTGGTGGCAGGACGGGCCGCTGACCCGCGCGGTGCGTGAAGGCGGCATTTGTTATCTGGACGAAGTGGTCGAGGCGCGGCAGGACACGGTGGTCGTACTGCACCCACTGGCCGATGATCGTCGCGAGTTGTTCCTGGAGCGCACCGGCGAAGTGTTGCAGGCGCCGTCCTCATTCATGCTGGTCGTGTCGTACAACCCCGGCTACCAGAACCTGCTCAAAGGCATGAAACCCAGCACCCGACAACGTTTCGTGGCGATGCGTTTCGGCTATCCGCCGGTGGCCGACGAAGAGCGTATTGTCAGCCGGGAAGCGCAGGTGGACAGCGCGCTGGCGGCGCAAGTGGTCAGGCTGGGGCAGGCCCTGCGAAGGCTGGATCAACATGATCTTGAGGAAGTCGCCTCGACACGGCTGCTGATTTTTACTGCGCGAATGATCCGCTCCGGCATGAGCCCGCGTGAAGCGTGCATGGCTTGCCTGGCCGAGCCGCTGAGCGATGATCCGCTGACGGTTGCGGCGCTGATGGGCGTGGTTGATGTCCACTTCGGCTGAGTCCAGGGGCGTTGCGCGTGGCCACCTGCCGGGCGATCTGGCGATGTGGTTTTTCATTTTGGCCGAGTTGTCGGTGTTCGCCATCCTGATTCTGGCGTTCGCCGTGACCCAGGCACTCAAGCCGCAGTTGTTCGGTGAAAGCCGTCAATTGCTCAACACCTCTACCGGCCTGGCAATGACCCTGAGCCTGCTCACCGCCGGGCTGTTCGCCGCGCTGGCTCAGGAGCAGGTCAGGCGTTCCCGGTCCCGCCACGGCGCCGTACTTCTGCTGGCCGCGTTGCTTGCCGGCAGCGTCTACGTGGTGTTGAAACTTACCGAATACCGGCACTTGCTGGCCTCGGGGCTGGGCATGGAGCACAACACGTTTTTCACCCTCTACTGGATCCTCACCGGTTTTCATTTTCTCCATGTATTGCTCGGCATGGTCATTCTCGGATGGCTGGCCGAGCGCTGCCGTCGAGGCCTGTACAACGCCGCCAACCGCAGCGGGTTTGAATCGGGCGTGCTGTATTGGCACATGGTCGATCTGATCTGGGTCGTGCTGTTTCCGCTGGTGTACGTGCTGAATTGACGGAGGTTCTGATGTCGGCTTCCAGGTTGTTGCTCGTCTGCTGGGCAGCGTTGGCCACATTAAGCGTGTGCACCGTTGTGTTGTCACAAGTCGGCGCGACGTGGCTGTTGTCCATTGCCATTTTGCTGGTGGCGGTTGGCAAGGCCTGGCTGATCACCGATGGCTTCATGGAGATGCGCCATGCGCCGCGATTGTGGCGCCGGTTGATGGTGAGCTGGGCGCTGGTGTTGGCGGCAGTAGTGGGGCTGACGCTGGTGTCGTTCCGCTAAGTCGTTATGCGAACCCTGTAGCAGCTGCCGAAGGCTGCGTTCGGCTGCGAAGCAGTCGCAAAGTCAGACGCCGCGGTGTTTCAGGATGATTGAGGAGGCAGGGTTTACGACTGCTGCGCAGCCGAACGCAGCCTTCGGCAGCTGCTACAGGTTGGCCCTGATACCCGACCAAAACCATCTGCCTTTCTTGATCGCCATCAAGCAGGTTTTACCCCCTCGCTTTCTATCATGAGCACGCCAAGCAAAGAGGAAGCGACCATGTCAGAGACCTTCACCAAAGGCATGGCCAGGAATATCTACTTCGGGGGAAGCGTCTTTTTCTTCCTGATATTCCTGGCCTTGACCTATCACACGGAACAGACCTTTCCAGTGCGCAGCAACGAAGCGCAGTTAACCGAATCAGTGATTCGCGGCAAGACGGTCTGGGAGCAAAACAACTGCGTCGGCTGCCACACGTTGCTGGGCGAGGGCGCCTACTTTGCGCCAGAGCTGGGCAACGTATTCCAGCGGCGCGGCGGGGAGGAGGGCTTTAAACCTTTTCTACATGCCTGGATGAAAATGCAGCCGCTGGGCGTACCGGGCCGACGAGCGATGCCGCAGTTCAAGTTGAGCGAGCAAGAGGTGGATGACATCGCCGAGTTCCTCAAATGGAGCTCGAACATCAACACCAATGGCTGGCCGCCAAACAAGGAGGGCTAAGAGATGAGCATCGCTAATCCGCATCTGAAATTCGCCTCGCAAGCCGTGGCCAAACCGTACTTCGTGTTTGCCCTGATGCTGTTTCTCGGTCAGGTGCTGTTCGGTTTGATCATGGGGGTGCAATACGTGATCGGAGACTTTCTGTTCCCGATCATTCCCTTCAACGTGGCGCGGATGGTGCACACCAATCTGCTGATCGTCTGGTTGCTGTTCGGCTTCATGGGCGCCGCCTATTACCTGATTCCGGAAGAGGCCGACCGCGAACTGCACAGCCCGAAGCTGGCGATCATTCTGTTTTGGGTATTCGCCGCTGCTGGTGTGTTGACGATTCTCGGCTATCTGCTGGTGCCTTATGCGGGCCTGGCCAAACTGACGCATAACGAGCTGCTGCCGACCATGGGCCGGGAGTTCCTGGAGCAGCCGACCATCACCAAGATGGGCATTGTGGTGGTGTGCCTGGGCTTTCTCTACAACATCGGCATGACCTTGCTCAAAGGTCGCAAGACCACCGTCAGCATGGTGATGATGACCGGGTTGATCGGCCTTGCGGTGTTCTTCCTGTTCTCCTTCTACAACCCCGGTAATCTGGCCCGCGACAAGTTCTACTGGTGGTGGGTGGTGCATCTTTGGGTGGAAGGCGTGTGGGAGCTGATCATGGGCTCGATGCTCGCCTTCGTGCTGATCAAGATCACCGGTGTCGACCGGGAAGTCGTGGAGAAATGGCTCTACGTGATCATCGCCATGGCGCTGATTACCGGGATCATCGGCACCGGTCACCACTTCTTCTGGATCGGTGCGCCCGAGGTCTGGCTGTGGGTCGGCTCGATCTTCTCCGCATTCGAACCGCTGCCGTTCCTGGCCATGGTGATCTTTGCCTTCAGCATGGTGAAGAACCGTCGTCGGCAACACCCGAACCGCGCCGCCACGCTGTGGGCCAAGGGGACTACGGTCACGGCGTTCTTCGGTGCGGGTGTCTGGGGCTTTCTGCATACCCTGGCGCCGGTCAACTTCTACACCCATGGTTCGCAACTGACGGCAGCGCACGGTCACCTGGCTTTCTACGGTGCTTACGCGATGATCGTGATGACCTTGATCAGCTACGCCATGCCACGCTTGCGCGGGCTGGGTGAAGCCGGTGACGAGCGTTCGCAGACCCTCGAAATCTGGGGCTTCTGGTTGATGACCCTGTCGATGGTGATGATCACGTTGTTCCTCACCGCGGCCGGTGTCGTACAGGTGATGTTGCAGCGCTGGGCTGTCGATGGCAGTGCCTTGCCATTCATGTCCACGGTCGAGCATCTGCAAGTGCTGTTCTGGGCGCGTCTGGGTGCCGGTCTCGGCTTCTTCGCCGGGCTGATCTGTTACCTGTTCAGCTTCAAGCAACGTGGCCGCGCAGCCTTGCGCGCCCCGGCTGCGGTTGTGCCTTCATGAACGAGTGCAATAGCTAGAAAAGGTCGGCCCGGCTGATACAGCGGGCCGTTTTTTTGGTTTCCAGCAAGGGCAAGCATCATGGCGTTTACCGTCGAACTGGAAGAGTGGGTAGGCAGTGTCTGGCATCGTTTCATCACCCGGCGCGCCAGCCCGGACTTCCCTGAAGCACGGGTTGAACTGGCCAGCCAGCAACGCCCGCTGGCGCTGTTGTTCCGCGCCATGGGCGGTGCCAATGGTGTCGGTGTGGAAGCGGCCAGCGACCGCGACCTGCTGCTGCGCCGCAACGTGTTGCAGCAGATCGCCGGCACCTGCAAACAAGTGCCGTTGGCGTGGTGCGACGCGAGCAATTTGCGGCTGCCGTCGAGCTTGGCGGTGTTTCCTGAAGTGGCGTTGAACGAGGAACTCTATCGCTGGCTCGCGTTGCTGGCGGCGCAGGCCGGGCCGATGCGCCACTGGGGCCAGGACAATCAACGCTGGACGCAACAGCTGCTGCGACGCTATCCAGCGCTACGTGTTCGTTACCAACGACTGGTCGATGCCCATCTGCAATTGCGCCCCGATCCGGCCTCGTTGAACGCCAGCGAAGCGGCACTGGAACGGGCGTTATGCCAGGCGTTGCGCGAGCCCGGGAGTGTCGAGCATTTTCCTCGCAGCGAACGGGCCGCGTGGCCGTTGCCGCTGTGGTTGTACCCGCCGCAAAATCTCGCTAGTCCCCAGGCTGCCGATCTGGGCGATGAGTCCGAAGAGTCTTTGACCACGCCACCCGGCGAGCAGAAAGGCGGGCGTAAGCGCGCGACGCGGATCGATGAAAGCACCCGTGAAGGCGGGTTGCTGGTGGTGCGTCTGGAGAACCTGTTCAGCTGGACCGAGCACGTGGACCTGGATCGCTGGTCGGATGACAGCGAAGACCCGGACGCTGCCCGAGTCGCCGACGACCTGGATGAGTTGACGCTGTCGCGCACACGCCTGCGCAAGGGTGGCGGTCTCAAGCTGCATCTGGATTTACCACCGGCCGATGTCGACGATATTCCCCTCGGCGAGGGCATCAAGTTGCCGGAGTGGGACTATCGCAAACAACGGATGCAGGACAGCTTCGTCAACCTGCAAATGCTGGTGCCCCGCGACTGTGAGGCGCAACCGCTGCCGCTACGCTTGAAGGCCTCGGCGCACCGTTTGCGGCGTCAGTTCGAGCACCTGCGCAATGATCGTCAATGGTTACGCCAACAACCTCAGGGGGCAGAGCTGGACATGCAGGCCTGGCTGGATTTTCACGTTGAGCGCGAGCATGGCCAGTGCGCCGAACGCGGTTTGTTCATGGAGCAGCGGCAGACTCGCCGCGACCTGGCGTGCCTGTTGCTGGCCGACGTGTCGATGTCCACTGACGCCCACCTGAACGATCAGCATCGTGTCATCGACGTGATCCGCGACAGCCTGCTGCTGTTCGGCGAAACCTTGTCGGTGCTGGGTGATGATTTCGCCCTGTACGGGTTTTCCTCGTTGCGTCGTCAGCAAGTGCGCATGCAGGAACTCAAGTCGTTCATCCAGCGTTATGACGACACCACCCGAGGTCGTATTCAAGGTCTCAAACCGGGGTATTACACACGCATGGGGGCTGCCATTCGCCAGGCCACGCAACTATTGGGCACGAGCAAGCGGCGCAGCAAACTGTTGCTGCTGCTGACGGATGGCAAACCGAATGATCTGGATCTGTATGAAGGGCGCTACGGTGTTGAAGATACTCGCGAGGCGGTGCTGGAGGCACGGCGTCAGGGGCTGACGCCGTTCTGTATCACGATCGATCGCGAGGCCGGGGATTACCTGCCGTACATGTTCGGCGCCAATGGCTACACCTTGATCCGCCAGCCCGAACAACTGCCCCTGCGCTTGCCGCAGTTGTACCGCCAGCTGACCCAACTGTGATGTCCTTGACCACCTGCGTCCCTGTAGCAGCTGCCGAAGGCTGCGTTCGGCTGCGCAGCAGTCGCAAAACCATACAACGCGGTGTTTCAGTCGTACCGTGGGCTCAGGATTTACGACTGCTGCGCAGCCGAACGCAGGCTGCGCCAGCTGCTACAGGGATATGTGCGATCTTCAGCTGCGCGGCAGCCAGAAAAACATCACCACGCAAAAGACCGTCAGGCCAACGCAGAACCACATGAATCGGCGCTGCCGACGTTCCCCGGCGTGTTCAGCCAGTGCCGGCAGGGGCATGCCGCATTGGTGGCACTCGGTTTCTTGTGAAGGGTTGGCATGTTGGCAATACAGGCAGACGGGCATGGCACTCACTCGAACTGTTCCAGGCGCAGACGATCAAGAATGGCGATCTGACGGCCGTCCTGAGTGATGATGTTTTCATCGATCAAGCGGCGGATGATTCGCGAAAAGGTTTCTGGCTGGATCGACAGATGCCCGGCAATCAGTTGCTTGGCCATCGGCAGTTCGAATTGGCAGTCAACGGTTTGCTGGCGCACCAGTTGCGTCAGCAGATAACGCACGACCCGGTGGGTGGCGTTTTTCAGCGACAGGGTTTCGATTTCGTTGACCCGTTGATGTAAGCGAACGCAGAGTTTGCCCAGTAGTGCGAAGGTCAACCGACTATTGCTCTGCAGCAGGCGCATGTAGGTGCTGTTGGATAAACGATAGAGCTGGGTGGGGCAGATCGCTTCGGCCGAGGCCACATAGTTTGGGGTGTCCATCAGCATCATCGCCTCGGCGAAGGTTTGCCGCTCGCTGATGACCTCGAACACTTTCTCCTGCCCATCCGGTGTCAGCCGGTAGATTTTTACCGCGCCGGCAATCACGAAGTAGAACGCATCGGCCGGCTCGCCCTGACGGAACAACGGCTCGCCTTTGTCGATGCTCAGCAATTGGCTGGTACTCATCAATTCGTCCAGCTGTTCTTCGTTCAACGGCTCGAACAGATGATGACTGCGCAGAATCTGGTGATGGACGCGGTGAAGCACCATGAGAATTCATCCTGAAGATTGAGAAGGGGGGCTGGTGATCAAGTCAGACGAGGCCCAGGGAAACGCCACTGGCCACGGCCAGGATTGAGGTCAACACCACGAACCAGGCCAGTGGCTGGATGACTTTTTTCATGACGACTCCTGGGATCGGTTTGTTTGATTTCCACAAGCTTGAGCAAGACATGGGCCAGGCTTGGAGGCCTTTATTTAGCGGGGTTCTCAGGCGTGAGGGTAAAAAAGACCCTGAGGATTAGGGTTAAAATAACCCTTTAATGGTCATTTGTACCCTGATCCGGAATGCCCTGTGGCGAGGGAGCTTGCTCCCGCTGGAGTGCGAAGCACTCCCAACATCGATCTACGCGGTATGTCTGATAGAACGCATTCGCCGGTTTTACGGCTGCTGCGCACCCGAGCGGGAGCAAGCTCCCTCGCCACAGGAATACGAGAAAGCATCAGGGCACGCCCCTTGCACACTTGATCTGCGACAACGGCAATGGATCGGTAATACCCGATGATTGCCCCTGGATTTACCTCGGCGCCTGCGGGTTGGTGTCAGGTCGGCAACAAGGTAGAGGAGTGGTTTTATGCAAGTGCTTGACCGCCGTAAAGCGATGGCAATCACGCCGCTGTTTCGGCTGGCCTTTCGGCCATTTTTCCTCGCCGGTTGCCTTTTGGCAGTGCTGGTCATTCCACTCTGGCTGGCGGCCTTCAGTGGTTCGATTTCCAACTGGCAGCCGGCGGGCGGTTGGCTGGGCTGGCATCGGCATGAATTGCTGTTCGGGTTCGGGTTGGCGATTATCGCGGGCTTTCTGTTGACGGCGGTGCAGACCTGGACCGGTCGCCCCGGCCTCAGCAGCAAACCGTTGGCCGCGCTGGCGTTGCTGTGGTTGTTGGCGCGGGTGGTCTGGCTGGCCAATGCGCCATGGCCGTTGCTCGCCGTGCTGGAACTGGCGTTCCCGTTGGCGGTGGCGGTACTCATGGGCTTCACCTTGTGGAAAGTGCGGCAGAAACGTAACTACCCGATTGTGGTGGTTCTGCTGTTGTTGGCCGGGGCCGACGGGTTGTCCCTGTATGGCTTGGTCGAGGGGCATGAAGGCTGGCAACGCCAGGGCGTGCTGAGCGGCCTCTGGCTGGTGGCGGCGATGATGGGGTTGATCGGCGGGCGGGTCATTCCGTTCTTCACCCAGCGCGGCCTTGGTCGGGTTGAAGGCGTTGCCGCCTGGCCCTGGCTGGATCGCCTGCTGTTGGTCGGTTCGCCGCTGGTGGCGTTGTTGTATGCCGCAGGACCGGCGCTCAACCCCAATGTCTGGGTGGGCCTGCTGTTCGCGGTGCTGGCGGCAGGGCATCTGGTGCGCCTGGTGCGCTGGCATGACCGGGCACTCTGGCGCGTGCCGTTGTTGTGGTCGCTGCATCTGGCCTATGGCTGGCTGGCGGTGGCGTGTCTCGGGATGGCGCTGTGGCATTTCGGTGTGCCGGTTAACCCGAGTCTGGCGGTGCATTGCCTGACCATCGGGGCCATGGCTGGCCTGGTGCTGGCGATGATCGCGCGGGTCAGCCTCGGCCACACCGGTCGCCCCCTGGAACCGCCATCGGGCATGACCCTGGCCTTCATTCTGCTCAACCTGGCGTGTCTGAGCCGGGTGGTGTTGATCCTGTTCTTCCCGTTGGCCGCATTGTGGCTGGCCGGTCTGTGCTGGGCGCTGGCGTTTGCGCTGTATGCCTGGCGCTACGGGCCGATGCTGCTGCGGGCCCGGGTTGACGGTCATCCGGGATGAGCACGCACACTGACAGAGGCTACCACTGATGTATCCGTTTTTTCTGGTCGCACACCTGCTGGCGGCAATCGCCTTCATTGGCACGCTGTTTTTCGAGGTGGTCATCTGGCATCGCGCCCGCCAGCCGTTGACGGAGATTGCGCAAGTGACGGCGGATCAGGCGATTGCCCTGCGTTCGCGTAAGGTTCTGCACGGCGTGGTGTTGCTGTTGTATGGCGCCGGCATCGGTTTGGCGTGGCAGTACCGTGGCGCATTGAGTCAGCCGCTGGCCAGCAGTTTTGGTACGTTGCTGAGCCTGAAAATCCTGTTGGCCTTGAGCATCATTGGTCATTACTTGCTGCTGGCCTATTGGCTGACCCACGGGCGCCTGACCGCGACCCGCGCAAGCTGGATTCGCCGCAGCATTCTCGGGCACATGGTGTTGATCGTGATCCTGGCCAAGGCCATGTTCTATTGGCACGGCTGATCGCAATACGTCCCTCATAAACAAAACCCGCGTCATCCGGTTGGATGGCGCGGGTTGGGGGTGGCCGGTAATCGATCAATGGCGGGGGTTCAGGGCATTAATGAACAGCACGTTGTTTTCCAGGTGGATGTGTTGCATCAGGTCGTCTTTGAACTCCAGCAGCCCACGGTAGAGCGCACGCCAGGTGTTACAGGCATCGGCGGGCGGGATGATGTGATTGGTCAGGGCGAGCATCTTCTCCAGCGCTTCACCATGTTGATCGTGTTCGAAACGCAGCACCTGGATCGGCGGTGCGGCCTGAGGGCCAACGCCTTGTTGCAACATCGGGAAGAGCACTTGTTCTTCCTTGAGCATGTGGCCTTCGAGTTCCTGCTGCATGTCTGTCAGCAGATCGGCCAGGCCGTTGGGGCAACTGCTGCGCGCGCCATGGACCTGCTCGACGCGGCGAGCCAGTCGGATCAGCTCCGGCAGTTGCTCGCGGTGGCGGGCGTGGTAGCGCGTCAGAAGGTGGGCGATCAGCAGTTCCGACGGTTCGTTGCGCCAGTCGTGCTGGGTTTCGCCGGCGTCTTGCAGAATCTGCAGGGCGTCGGCAATGAGGACCGGATCGAGGTTTTTGCCAAGGGCCGCTTCACGCAGGCTTTTATGCCCGCCGCAACAGAAGTCCAGTTTGAAGGTGTGAAAGATCCGGGTGGCACCGGGAATGTCGCAGGCCAGTTGGCCGAGGCTTTGTTCCAATAGGGGCTGGCTCATCAGGGTTCCTTGTTTGGGTTTCAACGGTTCCCCAGGCTCGTTGCACTCGGCATGCCATTTTTAACGTATTGAAAAACATGGATTAATTTTTAGTTGTGGTGATATTCACCCTGATGCTTCAGGGTAAATACAACCATAGAGGGTGATGACTACCATGCTGCGAGAAAGCCTGGCGGCCGACCTGATCGTCGAGTTGCCCAATGCCGTGCGGTTGCAACGACTGGTCCAGACCCTGCGCGAATACTTCAACAGTGGCGCCGTGGGCTTGCTGCGTCTGGATGACGACAGCCTCAGGCCCGTTGCAACGGTGGGGCTGGTTCATGAAGCGTTGGGGCGCCGGTTCGTCATTGCCCAGCATCCTCGGCTGGCGGCAATCATGGCGTCGCGCGAGCCGACCTGGTTCGAGCCCGACAGCCGCCTGCCGGACCCCTACGACGGCTTGCTCGACAACCATGTCGGCGAACCGCTGCCGGTGCATGACTGCATGGGCGTGAGCCTCTATGTCGAGGGGCGGATCTGGGGCGCGATCACCCTCGATGCGCTGCACGCCGGGACCTTTGACAACCGGGCGCGGGAAGAACTCAAGCGTTGCACTTTGCAGATCGAAGCCGCCGTGCGGGTCACCCGCCTGGAGCAGGAAAACCGCAGCTTGCGCCTGTCCCGCAGCGATCCTCAGGACTTGCGCGTGCCCGTCGGAGAAGGCGAGATCCTTGGGCAAAGTGAGGTGTTGCATCAGTTGCTCAATGAGCTGGATGTACTGGCCGATTCCGATCTGCCGGTATTGCTGCTGGGCGAGACCGGCGTCGGCAAAGAGCTGTTCGCACGGCGCTTGCATCGTCTTTCAAGGCGCCACCACAAACCGCTGATACAGGTTAACTGCGCAGCCTTGCCGGAGTCGCTGGCAGAGAGTGAGTTGTTCGGGCATGTCAAAGGCGCCTTTTCCGGTGCTACGAGTGACCGTGCCGGACGCTTCGACGCCGCCAACGGTGGCACGCTGTTTCTCGATGAAGTCGGGGAGTTGCCCTTGAGTGTGCAAGCGAAATTGCTGCGCACCCTGCAAAACGGCGAGATCCAGCGCCTGGGCGCCGACAAGCCGTTGCACGTCGATGTGCGCATCATCGCCGCCACCAATCGGCACCTGCCGGACAGCATCCGCGATGGCTTGTTTCGCGCCGATCTGTATCACCGCCTCTCGGTGTACCCGGTGCCGATTCCAGCGCTGCGCGAGCGTGGTCACGATGTGTTGATGCTGGCCGGGCATTTTCTGGAGCTCAATCGGGCGCGGCTCGGCCTGCGAGGTTTGCGTTTGTCGCCGGCGGCGGAGCGAGCTTTGCTGGCATACACCTGGCCGGGCAATGTGCGCGAACTGGAGCACGTCATCAGTCGGGCCGCATTGAAGCAGCTCAGTCGCGGGACGAGTCGCACATCGATCATGACGCTGGAGCCAGAGGTTCTCGATCTCGACAGCCCGGTGGCAGCATCGGGGGCAGAGGTCGAGCCATCCCGGGACATTACGGTTGATCTGCCGTTCCAGCCCCTGGGCGAAGCCGTCGATGATTGCCAGCGCAAGAAGATCCTCGAGGCCCTGAGCCTGTCCGGAGACAACTGGGCCAGCGCCGCGCGGATGCTGGAAGTCGACCCCAGCAATTTGCACAAACTGGCGCGACGCCTGCGTCTGAAGTAGGTCAGGGCGCTGCCGTGTCGACGCTCGGTGTTGATGGCGGTCAAGGTGGTATCGCGCAGTGCCTCGCACACTGCGCAAAACCTTCCGGAGATCACCGTCATGCCCCTGTCCCTGGCCCAAATGCGCCGTAACTACACCCTTAATGGCCTGCAAGATGAGGCAGCGCTGGACGATCCACTGGCGATGTTCCGGCAATGGCTGCAACAGGCCCGCGACACCGAGTGCGCACCTGTCGAGGCCAATAGCATGGTGCTGGCGACGGTCGATGATGAAGGGCGGCCGCACTGCCGTGTGCTGTTGCTCAAAGGCTTGAGCGATGAAGGTTTTACTTTTTTCGGCAATTATCAGAGCGACAAGGGGCGGCAACTGGCCGCCAATCCCTATGCCGCCATGACGTTTTTCTGGCCGGGGCTGGAGCGTCAAGTGCGCATCGAAGGCCGGGTGTCCAGGCTCGACCCGCAACTCTCGGATGCATACTTCGATTCCCGCTCGATGGCCAGTCGCCTGGGCGCCTGGGCTTCACCGCAAAGCCGTCCGTTGGCCAGTCGTGCCGCGCTGGAGTCGATGCTGGCGCAGACCATCAAGCGCTTCGTTGGCCAGACCGTCTCGCGCCCCGAACATTGGGGCGGTTATTGCCTGCACCCTGAACGTCTGGAGTTCTGGCAGGGCCGTGCCGACCGCTTGCATGACCGTCTCGATTACCGGTTGCGAGATGGTGCATGGCAACGGCGCCGCTTGGCGCCTTGAGCGACGAGTAAGTTCCCCCGTAGCAGCCTGCGGCAGCTGCTACGGGCTTGAGTCCCCCATTAATCCATAGACCCCGACGAGGTACCTCCTTGGAGGAATAGGCTCGTTCGCTATTCCGGTTCAGGCTTTGGGCCATACCCTCATCTACGGGAAAGCCTGGATATGGCCCATCTGACGCAACGCAGTTTCGAACCCCTGAACATTGCCGTGCTGACCATCAGCGATACGCGCACCTTTGACACCGACACTTCAGGACAGACCCTGGCGGATTTGCTGCAAACGGCCGGGCATGTGCTGATCGATCGTGGCCTGGTCAAGGACGACATTTATCAGATCCGCGCAACGGTCTCCCAGTGGATCGCCGACCCCCGGGTGCAAGTCATATTGATGACTGGCGGCACCGGTTTCACCGCTCGTGACAACACACCGCAAGCGGTGCTGCCACTGCTGGACAAACATGTGGAAGGCTTCGGCGAATTGTTCCGCCAGGTGTCGCTGGAGGAGATTGGCATGTCCAGTCTGCAGTCCCGGGCACTGGCCGGGATGAGTAACGGTGTACTGGTGTGCTGCGTTCCTGGCTCGCCGGGTGCCTGCCGGACTGCCTGGAACAAGATTCTGCTCGAGCAACTGGACAGTCGCACCGGCCCGTGTAACTTCGCCCCGCATTTGAAAGCGCAAGCACAGCGGGTCATCGACGCCTGCGAGACACGCTCATGAGCGGCCGGGTGTGCGACCTCGGCAACCTGATGCCGGTGGACGAGGCCATCAGCCGTCTGCTCGACCAGGCGCCGCCACCACCCCTGGCGCAAATGGTTCGTCTGGATCAAGCCTTGGGGCGGGTGCTGGCGGTGGACATTCATTGCCCGGTGAATCTCCCTGCCTGGGACAACAGTGCCATGGATGGTTATGCCCTCAGGGCTGCCGACCTGCCGGCGGAAGGTGGCTGTTTGACGATTGGCGGCCGAATTGCGGCGGGGGATCAGGCGTGCTCGCCCTTGCTCGCGCAACAAACGGTACAGATCTTTACCGGCGCGCCATTACCACCGGGTGCCGATACCGTCGTGCCGCAAGAGCGCTGCCGGGTCGAAGGCGAGCGGGTCTGGTTCCCGCCCATAGCCGTTGGCGATCACGTACGCAAGGAGGGTGAGGAAGTTCGCCGCGGGAGCCTGTTGCTCAAGGCCGGCAAGCGCCTGCGCGCACAAGAGCTGGGGTTGCTGGCCGGCGCCGGGATCGCCCGGGTCGAGGTCTATCGGCCGTTGCAGGTGTGCCTGCTCAGCAGCGGTAACGAACTGCGTGAGCCGGGCGATCCCTTGGCGTCGGGGCAGATTTACAACAGCAATCGGTATTGCCTCGCCGCGTTGTTGCGCGGCTGGGGCGTCGAGGTGCACGACTATGGCGTCATGGTCGATGAGTTGGCGGCCAGCCGGCATGCCTTGAGCCTGGCGTCTTCGGAGTGCGACTTACTGTTGAGTTCCGGTGGCGTGTCGGTGGGCGAGGAGGACCATCTCAAGCAGGCCATCGAGGAGCTGGGCAGCGTGGATTTCTGGCGGCTGGCCATCCAGCCGGGCAAGCCACTGGCCTTTGGTAAAGTGGCCGGCAAACCCTGGATCGGCATGCCGGGAAACCCGTCAGGGGCGCTGATTACCGCGTTGGTGGTGGTGCGTCCGTTCCTGCTCCGGGCCCAGGGTGTGACTGACGTGCTGCCAGTGCCGTTGGCTGTACCCGCCGGGTTCGACTGGTTGCAGCGTAACAAGCGTCGGCAGTACCTGCGGGCCCGATTGACGCCCGGCGCCGATGGCCAGTTGAGTGTGGAACTGCACCCTCAGCAAAGCTCGGCCATGTTGACCGCCGCGTGCTGGGCCGACGGGCTGGCGGTGATCGAGTGTGAGCAGCAAGTGCTCAAGCACGACAACGTGATGTTCCTGTCCTTCGCCGACCTGATGCAGTGATGGCAATTGATTGCCGTCAAGGCTGTGCCTGCCGGTCTGGCTAGACTGGCAGCGCTTTTTTCGAACGGCGCGCCACAAGCGCCGGGCGATGGTCGAGACGCGTTTTTTCATGAGGATTACCCATGCAACTGGTCTGCCCGGCAGGGAACCTGCCTGCGCTTAAAGCGGCGGTGCGCCAAGGTGCCGATGCCGTCTATGTCGGCTTTCGCGATGACACCAACGCCCGGCATTTCGCGGGGCTGAACATGGACGACAAGCAGTTCGACGCCGCCGTCGCTCACATTCGCCAGCATCAACGCAAACTCTACGTCGCGGTCAACACGTACCCGCAACCCAAAGGTTGGGAGCGCTGGCAGCGGGCGGTGGATCGTGCCGCCGATTTTGGCGTGGATGCGCTGATCGCCGCCGACCCCGGGGTGCTCGACTATGCCAGTCAGCGTCACCCGCAATTGGCCCTGCATCTGTCGGTTCAGGGTTCGGCAACCCATGCCGCGGCGCTGGAATTTTATGCGCAGCGCTACGGCATTCGTCGCGCGGTATTGCCACGGGTGTTGTCGTTGGCGCAGGTGCGTCAAGTCGCCGCCAGCAGCCCGGTGCCCATCGAAGTCTTTGGCTTCGGCAGCTTGTGCATCATGGCCGAAGGGCGTTGCCACCTGTCTTCCTACATTACCGGTGAGTCGCCGAACCTGTGCGGTGTCTGTTCGCCAGCCAAAGCCGTGCGTTGGAGCGAGGACGCCGAAGGCTTGAGCGCGCGCCTCAGCGAAGTGCTGATCGATCGCTACACCCCAGACGAATCGGCCGGTTACCCGACCTTGTGCAAAGGCCGTTTTCTGGTCGATGGCAAGCGCTTTCATGCGCTGGAGGAGCCCACCAGCCTCGACACCCTGGACTTGCTGCCGGAACTGACAGCCATCGGCGTCGAAGCGGTGAAAATCGAGGGCCGCCAACGCAGCCCGGCGTATGTCGAACAAGTCACCCGGGTCTGGCGCGCGGCATTGGACGCTCACCGTGGCGCGCCAGGCAGTTTTCGGGTCAAGGAAGAATGGCGTCAGGTGCTGGCCGGTTTGTCCGAAGGCAGCCAGACCACCCTGGGCGCTTATCATCGATCATGGCAATGAGGGACGCGACATGAAGCTCAGCCTGGGACCGGTCCTGTTTTATTGGGACAAAGAGCAACTCAGCAACTTTTACGCCGACATGTCGACCTTGCCCCTGGACGTGATTTATCTGGGGGAAACCGTGTGCTCCAAACGCCGGGCCTTTTCCCTGGATCAATGGCTGGGGCTGGGGCGCGAGTTACAGGAATGCAGCCAGGCACAGTTGGTGCTTTCCAGCCTGACGCTGATCGAGGCGGCCTCCGAACTCTCCAGCCTGCGCCGGCTGTGCGACAACGGCCAGTTGCTGGTGGAGGCCAACGACATGGGTGCGGTGCAGTTCTTGGCCGAGCGCAAGTTACCTTTCGTGGGCGGCCCGGCGCTCAACCTGTACAACGGCCACTCATTGACGCAATTGCTCGACAGCGGAATGACTCGCTGGGTGCCGCCCGTGGAGTGTTCGGCGGCCCTTATCAGCGACGTGATCGGGCAGGTGCGTGAACTGGGCCGTGCAGTGCCGGAAGTTGAAATCTTCGCCTATGGGCATCTGCCGTTGGCCTATTCCGCCCGCTGTTTCACTGCCCGTGCAGAAAACCGGCCCAAGGACGACTGCCGGTTCTGCTGCATCAACTACCCCGATGGCCTGGCGCTGACCAGCCAGGAGGGGCAACCACTGTTTACCCTTAACGGTATTCAAACGATGTCGGCCGAGGTGACCAATCTGCTGGCCGATTACGCCGGACTGGTGGCCTGCGGTGCCGATCTGTTGCGCTTAAGCCCTCGTGCTCAGGGCATGGACGAAGTGATCGCGGCCTATCAACGGGTTCGTCTGGGCGAAACGCCGCCGCTGTTCGTCGAAGGTTGCAATGGCTATTGGCATGGTCAGGCCGGCATGCTGCGCGTCGAGGAGGTTGGCCTGTGCTGAATCGAAAGAAGTGGCTGTTGAAAGGTGCCGACCGGTTGTTGCCATTGGTGCGCCGGGTGCCTTTTGCCGTGCAGCGCCTGGCGTTGCAGCAGGCGCTGAATCGCTGCCTCGCCGAGCCATTGCGCGAGGGCGAGTTCGAAGTGCTGCGCGGGCGTTGGCTGTGCTTGCGGATTCCGGACCTGGGTTTGTCCTGGTACCTGACGCTCAGTCGTCAGGGCTTGCGGATTGCCGAGCATGCTACGGCGAACGTGACCATCAGCGGTAACTGGCGCGAATTTTTATTGCTGGCCAGCCGTCAGGAAGATCCGGACACGTTGTTCTTTCGTCGGCGACTGGTCATCGAGGGTGATACCGAACTGGGGCTGGCGCTGAAGAACCTGATCGACAGCCTTGATCCCGATGTTCTGCCTGTGTGGTTGTGGCGCAATCTGGAGCGGGCGGGGAAGGGCTTGGCGGCGGGGTAATCGACATCGTTCGGTCCTGCTCTGTGGGCCTTCCAACGGGGCAGATCAAGATCAAATGCCAAAGCAACAGCAGCCGTTCCCACACTGATCGTTCCCACGCTCTGCGTGGGAATGCCGCCGGGGACGCTCCGCGTCCCTCTGTCGACGCAAGGCGTAAGTCCTGCGCACTGGTGACGCGAAGCGTCACGGGATGCATTCCCACGCGGGAGCTTGGGAACGATCATTACGCGCAAGCGTTAAATTGCGTTGATCATCAGACCATCCTTGCCTGACGGTTTTCATGCTGCCGGGCATCACTGGCAATCAACCGCCTGATCCCTTCAAACAACTCATCACTCTGCGCCTGCGTGCAGTCCTCGCCATGGCGTTTGCGCAGCCCGTAATGGCTGAGAATCAGGTGCACGTCGGCGTGCAGGCCATGTTGCTTGAGGCAGTTCTCGACGCATTGCAGCGGGCAGCCGTCCAGCGCGAAGATCCGGCGCCCCGAGCGCGCTTTGTTGACCAGCGCTGTCACATGCCCGCCGACACCAACGATGCAGGACATTTCAGCGAGACCACTGCGATCCAGACGCACGGCCAGGGTGTTGGCCAGTTGGGCGACATTGGAGCAGCCTGAGCAGGAGTAAACCAAAGGCAGGGTTGAATGGGGCATTTGCACTCTCCGTGGATGGGCTCTGTCAGTGTGCAAGAGGCATGGCAGGACGCCTTGATGACGGTCAATTCCGACTATTGGAAAGCGGCCAGTTCCTCTTCGGCGAGGATGCTGATGTGGCGTCGTTCCATGGCAATCAGGCCGCTTTCCACCAGGCGATGCAGTATCCGCGAAAAGGTTTCCGGCTGAATTCCCAGCTTCGACGCCACCAGGCGTTTGGACATCTGCAAGACAATCTGGCCGGTCACCGGGTGGCGTTCCTGGAACAGGAAATTGATCACCCGACGGCTCGCACTGGCCATGGTCAAGGTATCGATATCGCGCAGACGCAGGTGCAGGTGAGCGCTCATGCTCGCCAGGATGGCCAGGCAGACTTTCGGCTGGTCCTCCAGGGCATTGCGGTAATGGTTGCCGTCGATGCTCACCAGCACGCTGTCCTTCAGCGCGGTGGCGCTCACCGGATACAGACGAGCCTGGCTGAACAGCAAGGCTTCGGCAAAAGTCTGGCCGGGCTGAATGATCTCCACCAGGTTCTCCTGGCCTTCGCCGGTGAGCCGGTACAACTTGACCTGGCCGTTGACCAGCAGGAAAAAACGCCTGGCCGGATCCCCTTGATGCATGAGCGTACTGTGACAACTCAGGCGCTTGAGCATGGCCAGGCCGCAGACTTCCTCGAAGACTTTCTCCGGCAGTTGGCTGAACAGATGATGACGGCGCAACGTTAAAACGATGGAAGGGTGAGTCAGCATGGCGTACCTCCGCTGACGACCATAGTAGAGAGCGCAGGCTCGATGACCTATGCCTCTGCAGGCCTACCTCCAAAGAGGAATACCCGTCAGCCGGCGTTGCGCAGATGTTCCATGGCCCACACCGCAGCCTCGACTCGCGAACGCAAGCCGAGTTTGTGCAACAGATTCTTGACGTGAACCTTGACCGTGCCTTCGGTGATGCCCAGCTTGTGCCCGATGACCTTGTTGCTGAAGCCGCTGGCGATGGTTTTCAGCACCTGACGCTCACGCTCGGTCAGTTCCACCACGGCCTGACGCGCAGGAGCACGCAGCGCTTGCGCCATGACTTGGGTCAGTCCCGGGCTGATCACCAGCGCGCCGTTCAGGGCATCGCGGATGTACTGAATCAACAATTCGGGCTCCATGTCCTTGAGCAGATAGCCGTCGGCATCCAGGCGCAGCGCATCGCGAATATCGTCTTCGGCGTCCGATACCGTAAACAGCAGGACTTTGCCGGTGTAGTGCATGGCTCGTAGTCGGCGCAGGGTTTCGATGCCATTCATTTGCGGCATGTTGTTGTCGAGCAAAACCAGATCCGGTTGAAGCGGCTCAATGAGACTGAGTGCTTCTTCACCCTGGCTGGCTTCGCCGACGATCAGAAAATCATCTTCGAGTTCGAGCATCTGGCGAATGCCGTGACGCATCATCGGGTGATCGTCTACCAGCAGGATTTTGTGTTGTGGGGACGGGGTCATGTGGCGCTACCTTCTGTTTGCTGCCCGAGAAACTCCGGGTGGAATTCCAGTTGGACACGGGTGCCTTGGGGCTCCCTGGAAAATATCTGCAGTTGGCCGCGCAAGCTGCGAGCCCGCTCATCCATGATGTTCAGGCCGTGGTGTTCGCGCTGGTCGACGTTGCCGCTGAACCCACGCCCGTCGTCTTCGACCGACAACCTGACAGTCTCGCCGTCCTGGCGCAGTTGCAGCCAGGCGTTTTGCGCATGGGCGTGGCGCAGGCAGTTGGAGAGCGCCTCGCGGGTGATCTGCAAAATGTGGATTTGTTCGCTGGCCGATAGTTGAAAGGCCAGCGTGTCGACGTGCAGGTGCACCTGGAATTCTCCGCGACGGGAAAACTCCTCGGCCGTGTCCTTGAGTTCCTGTACCAGTCCCGCGTCGTGAATCTGCAAGCGAAACGTGGTCAGCAACTCGCGCAACTGGCGATAGGCATTGTTCAGTCCCTCGCGCAATTCGCTGGTGACGGTTTCCAGGGTCTGGACCGGTTCGCCCCGGCGCATCAGGGTTTGCATGCGGCTGACTTGCAGCTTCATGTAGGACAGGGCCTGGGCCAGTGAATCGTGCAGCTCGCGGGCGATGATCGTGCGTTCTTCGAGCAGCAGCAGGCGATGATCCTGTTCCCGTTGACGCTTGAGCGAGAGCGAGGTGCCGATCAGATTGGCCAGGGCCTGGATCAGTTGGGTTTCCCAGGCTTGCATGGGGTGCCCGTCGACAAAGTGCGCCTTGAGCTCCCCCAGTTCACTGCCCTGGTTGCTGATGCTGAAGATTTGCGGGTTGGTTTTAGGGTGTCTCTGGCACGTGGCGCAGTCGCTACTGGCGCAGACTTCCCGGATGTTTGCGCCATGCAGGGCGAGCAACTGCTGGGCCGGTGCCTGCATTTGTCCCTGCAGGCACAGCGACAGGCGCAAGCCGGGCAGGCGTTGCTGGAAGCGCCGAATCAACTCATCCAGGCCTTCGGCATTGGCCAGGCGTGTGGCCAGGCTTCGGCTGCTTTGATACAGAAGCTCCAGGGCGGCATTGGCTTGTTGCAGGTTCAGGGTTTTTTGCCGGACCTGACTTTCCAGGGTGCGATGCGACTCTTCGATCGTCTCGGCCATGGTGTTGAAACTCATGGCCAACTGGCCCAGCTCATCCTCGGACTGATGGTTGACCCGCACCTTGAAGTCGCCGCGACGAAAGCGCTGGGTTGCATCCACCAACTCCTTCAAAGGGGTAACGACGCCGTACTGCAGTTCGTAGAGCCCGAGCAGCAGGACGATCATGGTGGTGAACAGGGCCAGGCCCTGGATCGCCTGTTGCCAGCCTTGCTTTTGTTCGCTTTGGCGTTGCAACAGATCGACGAACTGGTTCAGTTGCTCAACGAAGGACTGCGCCTGGGCCTGAAAGGCCGCCGCATCGCCGCGCTCCAGTGCCGGACGCAAATCCTCATTCCAGTGTTGCTGGATTTGCCCATAACTGAGTTGCAATGCGGTGGTCGGGCCATCTTCCAGTACCGCTTTGAGAGAGTGGCTGTCCAAGCGGTTTTGCAGGCTGTCGATGATGGTGGTGATTTCTTCGTCGGCGACGCCAGCGGCGAGTTTCCAGCTCAGGTGATAGGTCTCCATGCGCACCGAGCCTGCGGTGTTGATGGCAGCGGCATCGCCCTGGCTGAACCAGGCGATCAGCCCGGCGCTCAATGAACTGGCGAGCGCCAGCACGGCGATCAGGATCACCGCCAGCCCGGCGCGAGCGGGCAGGGAGCTGCGCAACCAGCGGATCATCGGCGCAGGTCCGGGAAAGCGATAAGAAAACAGAGCATGCACGTTCCAGCGTGGGGTTTTGCCGCCGTTCCTGGGCGAGCTACCTCTAAAGAGTTGTCGACAGTTCCTTGTCGGCAAAAGCGTGGGTTGAAACCCTTAACAAGCTGATAAATAAAGGTTTTCAAGGTTTTCTAGCACTACCTCCTTGGAGGTAGGCGGGCTAAGCATAGGCTTAGGCCCACATGGGCATCGTTGACCTGGGTCAAGTTTTTGCGGGGTTTGCCTCTCTAGTCTGCCGCCATGGCTAATTGACGGGAGAGCATTGTGACCCAACCGCGTGTACGACAAGGCTTGGTGCTGGGCATGAGCACGCTGGCCTTCACTGTGTGCTTCATGGTCTGGATGATGTTTGCCGTGCTCGGCGTGCCGATCAAGGAATTGCTCCAGCTCAACGAAACCCAATTCGGCCTGCTGGCCGCGACCCCGGTGCTGACCGGCTCGCTGGTGCGTTTGCCGCTGGGGTTGCTGACCGACCGATTTGGCGGGCGCAGCGTGTTTTTCCTGCTGATGCTGACTTGCGTCACGCCGCTGTACTTGATCAGTCACGCCACCGCCTACTGGCAGTTCCTGGTACTGGGTTTGTTCGTCGGCCTGGCCGGTGGCTCGTTTTCCGTGGGGATTGCCTACGTCGCCAAATGGTTCGACAAGGAGAACCAGGGCTTCGCCATGGGCATCTTCGGTGCCGGTAACGCCGGGTCGGCGGTGACCAAGTTCCTGGCCCCGGCGCTGATCGCCGCCGGCAGCTGGCAGCTGGTGCCGAAAGTCTTCAGTGCGATCTTGTTTATCACTGCGCTGCTGTTCTGGTTCCTGACCTCAGAAAACAAGGGCCATCGCAGTGCCACGGGCGCCAGCTTGCGTGAGCAACTGCGCTCACTGAAAGATCCTGCGGTGTGGCGCTACTGCCAGTACTACTCGATCGTCTTCGGCGGCTACGTTGCCCTGGCACTGTGGATGACCAAGTACTACGTGCAGGAATACGGTTTCAGCTTGCAAAGCGCGGCGCTGCTGGCGGCCTGTTTCTCCCTGCCCGGCGGCGTACTGCGCGCCGTCGGCGGCTGGATGTCGGATCGCTGGGGGGCGCAAAGCGTGACCTGGTGGGTGTTGTGGGTCAGCTGGATCTGCCTGTTCCTGCTCTCGTATCCCCAGACCCAACTGCAAGTGCAGACCATCGACGGCCCGCTGGATTTCCACATTGGCCTGAGCCCTGCGCTGTTCACCGTGCTGCTGTTCGTCATGGGCATCGCCTTCGCATTCGGCAAGGCCTCGGTCTTCAAGTACATCGCCAATGACTACCCGAAAAACATGGGCGCGGTGTCCGGCATCGTCGGCCTGGCGGGTGGCCTGGGCGGTTTCGTGCTGCCGATCCTGTTCGGCGCCCTGGTGGACCTCACCGGCGTGCGCTCTTCCTGCTTCATGTTGATGTACGGCGTGGTCTGGGTCTCCCTCACCTGGATGTACTTCAGCGAAATACGCAAAAGCCCGGTGCTTGGTAAAGAGCCGCTGCTGATCCCGTCCCCGATTTCCAGCATTGCCCAAGGAGAAGAACATGTCCGTTCTGCAAACGCCTGACAAAGGCCCGGTCATTCATGACTGGCGCCCCGAGGACCCCGCGTTCTGGGGAAGTAGCGGCAAACAGACCGCCACTCGCAACTTGTGGATTTCCATTCCTGCGCTGTTGTTGGCCTTTGCGGTGTGGATGGTCTGGAGCACGGTGATTGTGCGCTTGAACGCCATCGGCTTCAGCTTCACCACCGACCAACTGTTTTGGCTGGCGGCATTGCCGGGGCTGTCCGGTGCGACCTTGCGGGTCTTCTATTCCTTTATGGTGCCGATCTTCGGCGGCCGGCGCTGGACTGCCCTGAGCACCGCGTCGCTGCTGTTGCCATCGATCTGGATGGGCTTCGCCGTGCAGGACCCGAGCACCTCATACAGCGTGTTCGTAGTGATTGCCTTGCTCTGCGGTTTCGGTGGCGGCAACTTCGCCTCGAGCATGTCCAACATCAGCTTCTTCTATCCCAAGTCCCAACAGGGCACAGCTCTGGGCCTCAACGCCGGACTGGGCAACCTGGGCGTCTCGGTGATGCAGTTCTGCGTGCCGCTGGTGATTACCTTCGGTGTGTTCGGCTTCATGGGCGGCTCGCCGCAAGCGTTGCCGGACGGCGGTCAGTTGTGGCTGCAGAACGCCGGGTTCATCTGGGTGCCATTTATCGTCCTGGTGACAGTGTTGGCCTGGTTCGGCATGAATGACCTGTCCAGCGCCCGGGCCTCGTTCAGCGAACAGGCGGTGATCTTCAAGCGCAAGCACAACTGGCTGATGTGCTGGTTGTACCTGGCGACCTTCGGTTCGTTCATCGGCTTTTCCGCCGCGTTTCCGCTGCTGATCAAAACCTCCTTTCCGGATGTCATCGCCTTGAAATTCGCCTTCCTTGGCCCATTGGTCGGTGCGCTGGTACGGCCATTGGGCGGCTGGCTGGCGGACAAGCTCGGTGGCGCGAAAGTGACCCTGTGGAACTTCGTGGCGATGATCGCGATGGTCTTCGGCGTGATGCACTTCTTGCCGCAGAACGGCGCGGGCGGCAGCTTCTACGGCTTCCTCGGCCTGTTCATGCTGCTGTTCATCACCACTGGCGTGGGCAACGGCTCCACCTTCCGGATGATCCCGGTGATCTTCCGCACGCAGCACGAAAAAGCCTCGGCCGGGAAATCGCCAGCCGTGCGTGAACAGGCGCTCAAGGATGCCGGCAAGGAATCGGCCGCCGTCCTGGGCTTCAGTTCGGCCATGGGCGCCTTCGGTGCGTTCTTCATTCCCAAATCCTTCGGCACTTCGATGGCCCAGACCGGCGGCCCTGAGATGGCCTTCTACATGTTCGTCGTTTTTTACCTGAGCTGCATCGTGGTGACCTGGTGGTGGTACGCGCGCAAAGGCGCCGCGACACCCTGCTGAGACGACCTGAATCCAACCATTGCGTGGGCGGGGCGCAGAACCCCGCAGCAAGCCTGAGAGGACACACCGTGAGTCATTTACTGGATCAACTGCGGTTTTTCAATCGCAAGCAAAACGAGTTTTCCGATGGTCATGGAGAGACTCGCAAAGAGTCTCGCGACTGGGAGAACGTCTACCGTTCGCGCTGGCAGTACGACAAGATCGTGCGTTCCACCCATGGGGTGAACTGCACCGGCTCGTGCTCGTGGAAAATCTACGTCAAGAACGGCCTGATCACCTGGGAAACCCAGCAGACCGATTACCCGCGCACCCGCAACGATTTGCCTAACCACGAACCCCGCGGTTGCCCGCGTGGCGCCAGTTACAGCTGGTACATCTACAGCGCCAACCGCCTCAAGTACCCGAAAATCCGCAAGCCGTTGCTCAAGCTCTGGCGCGAGGCGCGGCAGACCATGGCGCCGGTGGAAGCCTGGGCCAGCATTGTCGAGAACAAGGCCAAGGCCGACTCCTATAAAAGCAAGCGCGGCATGGGGGGCTTCATTCGCTCCAACTGGGAGGAAGTCAACGAGATCATTGCCGCGTCCAACGTCTACACCATCAAGCAATGCGGCCCAGACCGGATCGTCGGTTTCTCGCCGATTCCGGCCATGTCGATGGTCAGCTATGCCGCGGGTTCGCGTTATCTGTCGCTGATCGGCGGTGCGTGCCTGAGTTTCTATGACTGGTACTGCGACTTGCCACCGGCCTCGCCGATGGTCTGGGGCGAGCAAACCGACGTGCCGGAATCGGCCGACTGGTACAACTCCAACTACATCATTGCCTGGGGCTCCAACGTCCCGCAGACCCGTACCCCCGATGCGCACTTTTTTACCGAAGTCCGTTACAAGGGCACCAAGACCGTCGCCATCACCCCCGACTACTCGGAAGTCGCCAAGCTCACCGACCTGTGGCTCAACCCCAAGCAGGGTACCGATGCGGCGCTGGCCCAGGCGTTCAATCATGTGATCTTCAAAGAGTTTCACCTGGACAAACCGAGCGCGTATTTCACCGACTACGCCAAGCGCTTCACCGATTTGCCGGTGCTGGTGCTGCTCAAACAAATGGTCGACAAGGCGCCGGGCGCCGGTTACCAGCCGGACCGTTTCTTGCGCGCCTCGGACCTTACCGACAACCTCGGCCAGGAAAACAACCCGGAATGGAAAACCATCGCGCTGGATGTCAGCGGTGAACTGGTTTCTCCTCAGGGCTCCATCGGTTATCGCTGGGGCGAGAAGGGCAAGTGGAACATCCTGCCTCGTGAAGGCGGCGAAGGGCGTGAGATCGATCTGAAGCTGAGCCTGATCGGCGATGACGTTGCCGAAGTGGCGTTCCCGTATTTTGCCGGCGAGTCCCACGAGCACTTCCAGCACGTCGCTGGCGATGCCGTGCAATACCGCCGCGTGCCGGTGCACAACGTGGTACTGGCCGATGGCAGTGTGGCCAAAGTCGCCACTGTGTTCGACCTGTCGGCCGCCAATCTGGCGATCGATCGTGGCCTGGGTGGCGCTAACGTCGCCAAGGACTACAACGATGCAAGCGTACCCGGCACCCCGGCCTGGCAGGAGCAGATCACCGGCGTCAGCCGCGAGAAAGCGATCCAGATCGCCCGCGAGTTCGCCGATAACGCCGACAAGACCAAGGGGCGCTCGATGATCATCGTCGGCGCGGCGATGAACCACTGGTACCACATGGACATGAACTACCGCGGGCTGATCAACATGCTCATGCTCTGCGGGTGTGTCGGCCAGACCGGTGGCGGTTGGGCGCACTATGTCGGTCAGGAAAAACTGCGTCCGCAATGCGGCTGGCTGCCCCTGGCGTTCGGCCTGGACTGGAACCGTCCGCCACGGCAGATGAACGGCACCAGCTTCTTCTACGCCCACAGTTCGCAATGGCGCCACGAGAAAATGAGCATGCACGACGTGCTCTCGCCGCTGGCCGATAAATCACAGTTTCCCGAGCATGCCCTGGACTACAACATCCGTGCCGAACGCGCCGGCTGGTTGCCCAGCGCACCGCAACTCAACACCAACCCGCTGCACATTTGCCGCGATGCCGCGGCAGCCGGCATGGACCCGAAAGACTACGTGGTCAAGTCGCTGCAAGACGGCTCGCTGCGCTTCTCCTGCGAACAGCCGGACAGCCCGGTGAACTTCCCGCGCAACATGTTTATCTGGCGTTCCAATCTGCTGGGCTCCTCGGGCAAGGGCCACGAGTACATGCTCAAGTACCTGCTCGGCACCAAGAATGGGGTGATGAACGAAGACATCGGCCAGGTCGGGGATTGCAAACCCGAAGAAGCCGAATGGGTGGACGAGGGCGCCATCGGCAAGCTCGATCTGGTCACCACACTGGATTTCCGCATGTCCTCGACCTGCGTCTATTCCGACATCGTCTTGCCGACCGCGACCTGGTACGAAAAGGACGACATGAACACCTCGGACATGCACCCGTTCATTCACCCGTTGTCGGCCGCCATCGACCCGGCGTGGGAATCGCGTTCCGACTGGGAAATCTACAAAGGCATCGCCAAGGCCTTTTCCAGCATGGCTGAAGGGCATCTGGGCGTTGAGAAGGACCTGGTGACCATCCCGCTGATGCACGACAGCGTCGGTGAACTGGCTCAACCTTTTGGCGGCACCGACTGGAAAAGCGCCGGCGTGGCCCCGGTGCCAGGCAAGAACGCGCCGAACCTGCATGTGGTGGAGCGTGATTACCCGAACATTTACAAGCAGTTTTCCTCGCTGGGGCCATTGCTGGAAAAACACGGCAACGGTGGCAAGGGCATCAACTGGAACACCGACGCCGAAGTGAAATTCCTCGGTGCGCTCAATCACCGCGAAGGGGCTGCCGGGATCAGTCATGGCCGGCCGAAAATCGACTCGGCGATCGATGCTGCTGAAGTGATTCTGTCCCTGGCGCCGGAAACCAATGGCCACGTCGCCGTCAAGGCTTGGGCTGCGTTGTCGGAATTTACCGGCATCGATCACAGCCACCTGGCGTTATCCAAGGAACACGAGGCGATCCGATTCCGCGACATTCAGGCGCAGCCGCGCAAGATCATTTCCAGCCCTACCTGGTCGGGTCTCGAAGACGATCACGTCAGCTACAACGCCGGCTACACCAACGTTCACGAAGCCATCCCATGGCGCACCATCACCGGTCGCCAGCAGTTCTACCAGGATCACCCGTGGATGCAGGCATTCGGCGAGCAACTGATGAGTTACCGCCCGCCGGTCAACACCCGCACCATTGCAGGGGTGAAAGGCAAGCGCAGCAACGGCGAGACCGAAATCGTCCTGAACTGGATTACTCCGCACCAGAAATGGGGCATCCACAGCACTTACAGCGACAACCTGCTGATGCTGACCCTCAGCCGCGGCGGGCCGATTGTCTGGCTCTCGGAGAACGACGCGAAACGCGCCGGCATTGAAGACAACGACTGGATCGAATGCTTCAACGCCAACGGTGCGCTGACCGCACGAGCGGTGGTCAGCCAGCGGGTCAAGGACGGCATGGTGATGATGTACCACGCCCAGGAACGGATCGTGAACGTGCCTGGTTCGGAAACCACCAAGACCCGTGGCGGCCACCACAACTCGGTTACCCGGGTAGTGCTCAAGCCGACCCACATGATCGGCGGCTATGCACAGCAGGCCTACGGGTTCAACTACTACGGCACCGTCGGTTGCAACCGCGACGAGTTTGTCGTGGTACGCAAAATGTCCAAAGTTGACTGGCTCGATGGCACAGACGGCGATGCCTTGCCGCGTCCACTGCCGACCGACATCGAGGAGAACTGAGATGAAGATTCGCTCACAAATCGGCATGGTCCTGAACCTGGACAAATGCATCGGCTGCCACACTTGTTCGATTACCTGCAAGAACGTCTGGACCAGCCGCGAAGGCATGGAATACGCCTGGTTCAACAACGTCGAATCGAAACCCGGCATCGGTTACCCGAAAGAATGGGAAAACCAGGACAAGTGGAAGGGCGGCTGGATCCGCAATGCCAACGGCACGATCAACCCGCGCATCGGCGGTAAATTCCGGGTCTTGGCGAATATTTTCGCCAACCCGGACCTGCCGAGCCTCGACGATTACTACGAACCGTTCGACTTCGATTACCAGCACCTGCATACCGCGCCGCTGGGCGAGCATCAGCCCACTGCGCGCCCGCGTTCGCTGATCTCTGGCAAGCGCATGGAGAAAATCGAATGGGGCCCGAACTGGGAAGAAATCCTCGGCACCGAATTCGCCAAGCGCCGCAAGGACAAGAACTTCGACAAGATCCAGGCGGACATTTACGGCGAATACGAAAACACCTTCATGATGTATTTGCCGCGCCTGTGCGAGCACTGCCTCAACCCGGCGTGCGCAGCGTCGTGCCCGAGCGGGGCGATCTACAAGCGTGAAGAAGACGGCATTGTGCTGATCGACCAGGAAAAATGCCGTGGCTGGCGGATGTGCATCAGCGGCTGCCCGTACAAGAAGATCTATTTCAACTGGAAAAGCGGCAAGTCCGAGAAGTGCATCTTCTGCTACCCGCGTATCGAAGCCGGGATGCCGACTGTTTGCGCCGAAACCTGTGTCGGGCGTATCCGTTACCTCGGTGTGCTGCTGTATGACGCCGACCGCATCAGCGAAGTGGCGAGCACCGCCAATGAGCAAGACCTGTACGAGAAACAACTGGAGATCTTCCTCGATCCGAATGACCCGGCAGTGATTCGCCAGGCCCTGGCCGATGGCGTACCGCAGTCGGTGATTGATTCCGCCCAGCGTTCGCCGGTCTACAAAATGGCCGTGGACTGGAAACTCGCACTGCCGCTGCACCCGGAATACCGCACCTTGCCAATGGTCTGGTACGTGCCGCCGCTGTCGCCGATCCAGAACGCCGCCACTGCCGGCACCGTGGGCATGAACGGGGTGATCCCGGATGTCGACAGCCTGCGTATTCCACTGAAGTACCTGGCGAACCTGCTGACAGCGGGCGATGAAAAACCGGTCAAGCGCGCACTTAAACGCTTGCTGGCGATGCGCGCCTACAAACGTTCCGAGCAAGTCGATGGCGTTCAGGACCTGCAAGTGTTGAAGGACGTCGGCTTGAGCGTGGCCCAGGTCGAAGAGATGTATCGCTACCTGGCGATTGCCAACTATGAAGACCGCTTTGTGGTACCGAGTGCCCACCGTGAAGACGCCATGAGCGACGCCTTTGCCGAGCGCTCCGGTTGCGGCTTCAGTTTCGGCAGCGGTTGCAGCGGCAGCTCCGACACCAACATGTTCGGTGCGAAGAAAGCCAACCGCCGCGACGTCCTGAAAACCGTCCAGTTGTGGGAGGAATGAGCATGCAAATTCTCAAAGTGATTTCGCTGCTGCTCGACTATCCGACCGAGACGCTGATTGGCGGGCGCGACGAACTGGAGCAAGCGATTATCCAGTCACGGGAAATCAGCCCTAAACAGCGCGGTGCGTTGTTCGAATTGCTGGAGTTGATCTGCGCCAATGACCTGATGGACGGGCAGGAGCACTACGGCGCGCTGTTCGGCCGGGGGCGTTCGCTGTCGTTGCTGTTGTTCGAGCATGTGCACGGCGAATCCCGCGATCGTGGCCAGGCCATGGTCGACATGATGGCGCAATACGAAGCCGCCGGTTTTGCCATCGGCGTCAAGGAGCTGCCGGACTATATCCCGCTGTACCTGGAGTTCCTGTCCACCCGCGAAGACCTCGAGGCCCGCGAGGGCCTGGCGGATGTTTCGCACTTGCTGGCCTTGCTCGCGGCGCGTCTGGAAGAGCGCGAAAGCGCCTATGCCAGTTGCTTCCGGGCGTTGCTGCAAATCGCCGGGGCCGAGCCGCATCAGGCGGTGGCCGACCTGCGGGCGCAGGTGGCGGCGGAACCGCGCGACGACTCCCTCGAAGCCCTCGACAAGATCTGGGAAGAGGAGGCCGTGGACTTTCTCCAGGCCGAACAGCAAGACCGTTGCAGTTCGTTGCCTGGCGCCCCGGGCAAGGCCCGGGAAGAAAGCGCCGTGCCGTTGCACTGGGTGGATTTTCAGCATGAAGGGTTGGCCACCGTGCCAGCCAAGGAGGTAGGCAATGTCTAAATGGAACCTGTTGTTGTTCGGGATCTATCCCTATGTCGCTTTGGCGATTTGCCTGATTGGCAGTTGGGCCCGTTTCGATCTGTCGCAGTACACCTGGAAGGCTGGCTCCAGCCAGATGCTCAACCAGCGCGGTATGCGCGTGGCGAGCAACCTCTTCCACATCGGTGTGCTGTTTGTACTGGCCGGGCATTTCGTCGGCCTGCTGACCCCGGCGTCGGTTTATCACCATGTGATCAGCACTGAGAACAAGCAGTTGCTGGCGATGGTGTCCGGCGGGCTCTTCGGCCTGTTGTGCCTGATCGGCTTGCTGATGCTGGTCAATCGGCGGCTCTCCGATCCTCGGGTACGTGCCGCCTCCAGCGCTTCAGACATTTTGATTCTGCTGGTGCTGCTGGTGCAGTTGCTGCTCGGTTTGCTGACGATTGCAGCGTCCACCGCGCACATGGACGGCTCGGTGATGGTGATGCTCGCCGACTGGGCGCAGAACACCGTGCTGTTGCGGCCGATGGAAGCGGCGGCGTCCATTGCGCCGGTCGGGCTGACCTACAAGCTGCATGTGTTTCTCGGCTTGACCCTGTTCGTGTTGTTCCCCTTCACCCGTCTCGTACACATCGTCAGTGCACCGATCTGGTACCTGGGGCGTCGTTATCAAATCGTTCGGCAGAAAGTCTGAGGAGAACATCATGTCAGGTGGATGTGGATGTGGCGGCGGTAACGGCGGCAGCGGTGGCTGCGGTTCTTCTAAAAATGCAGAGCTTTCGGTACCGGAAGTTGTCGACATCGCGCAGTTTGAAGCACTGCCGGTCGAGCCGGCGGCGGCCGAGGACGCCCCGGTGCAGTTGATCGCCAGCAGCGAACAGGAGTGGCCGATCATCAACGTCAACGGGGTGTCGATCACGCCTGAGGCAATGGCCCAGGAGCTGCAATATCACCCGGCCGAAAGCCGTGAAGAGGCGGTCTATCTGGCCGCCAGGGCACTGGTGATCCGCGAATTGTTGCAGCAGCGCATTGCCGAACTCGGCCTGGCGCTGGAGATCGGCGCTGGTGAGAACGAAGAAGAAGCGGCCACGCGTTTGTTGCTCGAACGCGAGGTGCACGTGCCGCAGTGCGACGAGGAAACCAGCCTGCGCTACTACGAAAACAATCGCGGGCGCTTTCACAGCGCGCCGTTGCTGGCGGTGCGACACATCCTGCTCGAGTGCGCGCCGGATGATGTCGAGGCTCGCAGCCTTGCGCATGCTCAGGCCGAGATATTGCTGCAACGTCTGGAGGATTTCCCCGGCAGTTTCGCCGAGCTGGCGGTGAAATATTCGGCCTGCCCGTCGAAGGCTCAAGGCGGTTCTCTGGGGCAGATCAGCAAGGGCCAGACCGTGCCGGAACTGGAGCGTCAGCTGTTCACGCTGGCGCCCGGCCTGGCCAGTAAACCGCTGGAAAGTCGCTACGGCTGGCATGTGGTGAGTGTCGATCAGCGGATTGAAGGCATGCCGTTGCCTTATGAAGTGGTGTCGACGGCGATCCGCACGCAGTTGCAGCAGGGCGTCTGGCAAAAAGCGCTGGTGCAGTACCTGCAAACCCTGATCGGAGCGGCGGATATTCGTGGCATCCACTTGCAGGGCGCCGACTCACCGCTGGTGCAGTGAGCATCGAGACAAACCGGGAGATGTGATGAACGCTGTCATGCAGGATGGTTTTGGACGGCAGATCGATTATCTGCGGATGTCGGTGACGGACCGTTGTGATTTTCGTTGTGTGTATTGCATGGCGAAAAACATGACCTTCCTGCCGCGTCAGCAGGTCCTGACGCTGGAGGAGTTGCAGCGCCTGGCAACGCTGTTCGTCGGGTTGGGCGTCCGCAAAATCCGCCTCACCGGCGGCGAGCCGCTGATTCGTCCGGGCATTGTCGAACTGTGCCGCAACATCGCCGCATTGCCCGGTTTGCGCGAACTGGTGATGACCAGCAACGGCTCGCAGCTGGGCCGTCTGGCCCGGCCGTTGGCGGAGGCAGGCGTCAAGCGGATGAACATCAGCCTCGATAGCCTGGACGGGCAGAAGTTTCGCGCGATCACCCGCAACGGCGATCTCGATCAGGTGCTGGGCGGCATTGAAGCCGCGCGGGGCGCGGGGTTTGAGCGGATCAAGCTGAACTGTGTGGTGATGAAGGGGCGCAACTTCGATGAAGTCCCGGCGTTGGTGCAGTACGCCATCGATCAGCGCATCGATATCAGTTTCATCGAAGAAATGCCGTTGGGCGATGTCGGCAGGTCACGGGGTGAATCGTTTTGTTCCAGCGATGAAGTGCGGGCATCGATCGCCGCTCAACATCGGTTGCTCGACAGTACGGAAAACAGCGGCGGACCGGCGCGCTATGTGCGTCTGGAACGCCATCCCGATACCCGGATCGGTTTCATTTCACCCAACAGCCATAACTTCTGCGGCACCTGCAACCGGGTGCGGATGACCGTTGAAGGGAAGCTGTTGCTCTGTCTGGGCCAGGACGACGCGCTGGATTTGCGTGGATTGCTGCGGCGTTATCCGCTGGACGACCAGCCGCTGATCAATGCGGTGCAAAAGGCTTTGCGCGGCAAGCCATTGCGCCACGACTTCAACCCCGAAGGGGAGGTGCAGATTGTGCGGTTCATGAACATGAGTGGCGGTTGAGCACGCCCCCTCGCCACAGTGTTCGCACCGATTTTTCCTTCACCGCCTTCGGGCGGTTTTTTTCACCGGCAAATCTTGATGTCGATCAATTGCAGAACAGCACTTTGTCCGTAGTCTTCACTGCATGTTGTGTTTGTCTGTGTATGAACATCTATATGTAGTATCTGGAGGCCAAATGCAGAGCACGCTGATCTCAGTGGGATGTAACCGCTTGCACAAACGCGATGGCAGTCTGGTCGCCTTCGATGCGGACAAGATCCGCCAGGCATTGATCGCCGCCGGCAAGGCGACTGGGGAGTACACCGAGGTTGAGGTTGAAGGCTTGCTTCAGGCGGTACTCGCCCGACTGGAAGGGCTGCCAAGGTTGCACGTCGAGCAGATTCAGGATCGGGTCGAACGGGTATTGATGGATGCCGGTTACTTCTTCGCCATGCGCGCCTACATCGTCTACCGCGAACAGCACGGGCGTTTGCGCCGCGACCGCCGGACCATGGTCGAGGTGGCGACTTCGATGAACGAATACCTCGACCGTGAAGACTGGCGGGTCCAGGCCAACGCCAATCAGGGCTACTCCCTGGGCGGGCTGGTGTTGAACGTGTCGGGCAAGGTCACCGCCAACTACTGGCTGGACGAGGTGTACAGCGAGGCCATCGGCCAGGCCCATCGCGAGGCGGATTTGCATGTGCACGACCTGGATATGCTCGCCGGTTACTGTGCCGGTTGGTCGCTGCGCACTCTGTTGCATGAGGGGCTCAACGGTGTGCCGGGGCGTGTCGAAGCCGGTCCGCCAAAGCACTTGAGCAGTGCCCTGGGGCAAATGGTGAATTTTCTCGGCACCCTGCAGAACGAATGGGCCGGTGCCCAGGCGTTCAGTTCATTCGACACCTACCTGGCGCCTTACGTGCGCAAGGACCAGCTGAGTTACCAGGAGGTGCGCCAGGCGATCCAGGAGTTCATCTACAACCTCAATGTGCCGTCGCGCTGGGGCACCCAGACGCCGTTCACCAACCTGACCTTCGACTGGGTTTGCCCGCAGGATTTGCGTGAGCAGATACCCGTCATCGACGGTGAGGAGATGCCGTTTGCCTATGGTGATCTGCAAGTCGAAATGGACCTGCTCAACCGCGCGTACATCGAGGTGATGCAGGCTGGCGACGCGAAAGGGCGAGTGTTCACCTTTCCGATCCCGACCTACAACATCACCCATGACTTTCCATGGGACAGTGACAACGCCGACCGTCTGTTCGAGATGACGGCGCGTTACGGTTTGCCGTACTTCCAGAACTTCCTCAATTCGGACATGCAGCCCAATCAGGTGCGTTCGATGTGCTGCCGGTTGCAGCTCGATGTGCGCGAGTTGCTCAAGCGCGGCGGTGGCTTGTTTGGTTCGGCGGAACAGACCGGATCGCTCGGCGTGGTGACCATCAACTGTGCACGCCTGGGCTATGTGTTCAAGGGCAACACCAGTGGCTTGTTGCGACGCCTGGACACGCTGATGGAGCTGGCAATGGAGAGCCTGGAGGTCAAGCGCAAGGTCATTCAGCATCACATGGATGCCGGTTTGTACCCTTACACCAAGCGCTACCTGGGCACCTTGCGTAACCATTTTTCCACCGTCGGCCTCAACGGCCTGCATGAAATGCTGCGCAATTTCACTGGCGACGAGGAGGGCATGCACACCGAACATGGCCGACAGTTTGCCCTGAATCTGCTGGACCATGTGCGCGCCACCTTGCTGCGTTTCCAGGAGGAAACCGGTCATCTCTACAACCTGGAAGCGACACCGGCGGAGGGCACCACCTACCGCTTCGCCAAGGAAGACCTCAAGCGCTATCCGGACATTCTCCAGGCGGGCAGTACTCAGGCGCCGTATTACACCAACTCCTCGCAGCTGCCCGTGGGCTACACCGAAGACCCCTTCGAGGCCCTGGAACTTCAAGACGAACTGCAATGCAAATACACCGGTGGCACGGTCTTGCACCTGTACATGGCCGAGCGGATTTCCTCGGTGCAGGCCTGCAAGCAACTGGTGCGCAAGGCCCTTGGACGTTTCCGCCTGCCGTACCTGACCGTGACCCCGACCTTCTCCATCTGCCCGGTGCATGGCTACCTCGATGGCGAACATGAGTTCTGCCCCAAATGTGACGAGGTCCTGCTGTTGCAAGAACAGAAGGCTGGCACCGTTCATTGATTTTGATCCACTCAACCGCAAGGAGCTTCACCATGACTGCATCGCAAACTCTGCCCCAGGCTCAACGCCAACGCTGCGAAATCTGGACCCGCGTGATGGGCTATCACCGTCCTGTGTCGGCGTTCAATCCGGGCAAACAGTCGGAGCACCGCGAGCGGCTGCACTTCACTGAAAGCGCGGCACTGGCCGGGCGCCAATGAGTCGAATGCTTCGGGTCGGGGGCATGGTGCCCCTGACCACTATCGACTATCCGGGACAGCTCGCCTGCGTGCTGTTTTGCCAGGGTTGCGCCTGGCGTTGTCGTTACTGTCATAACCCGCAGCTGATTCCGCCTCGTGGCAGTGAGGAAGTGGATTGGCGGCGGGTGTTGGTGTTTCTGCAACGTCGTCAGGACCTGCTCGATGCCGTGGTGTTCAGCGGCGGTGAGCCGACCCTGCAGGACGGCTTGCTCGGCGCCATGGATGAAGTGCGGGCGATGGGATTTCGCATCGGCTTGCACAGCGCCGGCATCAAGCCTGCCGCCTTCGCCAAGGCACTCACGGGCGCGGATTGGGTCGGTTTCGACGTCAAGGCGTTGCCCGAAGATTGCCTGGCCATTACCCGGGTCGAGGGCAGTGGAACGGCTAACTGGCGCAGCCTTGAGCATCTGCTGGCCAGTGGTGTGGACTACGAATGTCGCACCACAGTGCATTGGCATCTGTTCGAGCCGGCGCGTCTGCTGATCCTGGCAAAACGCTTGAGTGCGCTCGGCGTCAAACGCTTCGCCGTGCAACTGGTCCGCACTGAGCGGATGTTCGATCCGCTACTGCCAAGCATTTCGGCACAAGCCTTGTTGCCAGAGTTGTGGGAGGCCATGCGCGAGTTGTTCCCAGCCTTCGTGCTGCGGGGGTAACGGGGGCTGGGGAAACTCAAGCCCAGCCCCAGAACTGCAACCACCAGCCAAACCCGATCAGGCCGTTGGCGAGGAACAGGCAAGCGCCACCCGACACGCGCCGAGGCAGGGGAATACCTTCGTGTTTCAGCCGTTTCCAACCCAGTAGCAGGCTCCACCCCATGGCGGCCAATAGCAGGCAGGCCCTGGCGGGTTGTACCCACTCCAGCAGCAGACCTTCATAACGCAGTAATTTGACGGTGGTGGCCGACAGCCCGAGAAACAGTCCGGCACCACCCACAGGCGTGAGTGTCAGCGCCAGGGGCCCATGCAGTGCGCGATCTCGCGCCAGTCGGGCCGTCAGGCTTAGGAGCAGCATCAACGCTGTGCCGAGCACGATCGAACTCACACTCAAGTAAGCGACGATGCTGAAGCCGTCGAGCCAGCTGAAGCTGTCGTTGAGTTGCGGGTAATGGGTCAGCAACCACCAGGGGGCGTTGTCCCGTAAGGCCCAGAGCTGGTTGTGTTCCACCAGCCACTGGGCCAGGGTTTGTTTGAGGGCGATAAACCATGGGCTGACCGTCCACTGAAACGCGCCCATGGCCAAGCCGATCACGCCGAACAGCAGCAAGCGTGTATCCCAAGGGGACAGCGCCTGCGCGGTTGCGTGAAGAATCTCCTGATTGCTGGAGCGGGCGATCAGCTGCACGGCGCCGCGTTGCCCGCTGCAGCGTCCGCAGGCGTGGCAATCACTGGCGCCTTGCAGGCGACGGATATCGAGCAGGGGAGCGCAGTTGGGGGGCGGCAGGCGTGGCGCGGCATTCTCTATCCAGCGTTGCTCATTGACCTGAAAGTGCACGGGGGCCAGCCTTGCGAGCAGGGCGAAAACCCCGCTGACCGGGCACAGGTAACGGCACCAGACCCGCTTGCCCCGGGCAAACAACAACCCGACGATGACCGCTGCGACGGTCGAGCCACCCAGAATCAACAGTGCGGCCTGGGCGTAGTCATAGACGCTGATCAATTGGCCGTAGAGGGTCGTCAGGCAGAACGCCAATGTGGGCCAACCGCCCCAACGCAACCAACGCGGCACACCCAGGCCTTTGCCGTAATGACTGGCCCATTCGCTGAGCGAACCTTCCGGGCACAGAACGCCACACCAGAGTCGACCGAAGCACACCATCGACAGCAACACGAACGGCCACCAGATTCCCCAGAATAAAAACTGCGCGAGCAAGGTCAGGTTGTCGAGTATCCGTGCCTGGCTGTCCGGCAGCGGCAACAGCGCCGGGGTCACCAACAGCACTGCGTAAAACACTACGACAGCCCACTGCAGCGCACGGATGACGGACGCATGGCGACGCATCCCGTCACCCAGGCGCTGGAGCCATCGATTGTGCCGGCTCAGGTCAGGCATGGGACTTTCTCCGCAGTCCGTTGGCGGAGCCAGGCGCTGACGACCAGCCAGTAACCGACCCACACCAGTAAGGTCATGCCGCTGGGTGTTGCGCGATAACCGACAAAACTGGCCAGAAAGCCACCCAATCCATGGCTGTCGCTCAGCCAAGCGCTGCTGTCCCAAAGCGATTCGCCTACGAGGCTGTAAACCACGTCCGGCACATCCAGGGCGAGCAGTTGACCGCCGATTCGCTCGGTGGCGCTGACCAGCAACCCCGCGCCGAGCATGAGCAAGATGACTTCGCTGAGGGCAAAGAATCGTTGCCATGAAATGAAGCGGCGACTGCTGTGCAGCAGCGTAATGGTCAGCGCGGACAACACCAGCCCCAACACGCCGCCGACGGCAAACAAACCGAGCTGCGGACCCCGCAATCGGGCGCCGGCGCCATAGAGAAATACCACCGTTTCGCTGCCTTCACGGCTGATCGCGAGCATGGCCAGCAGTAGTAGACCTGCGCCTCCTTGTCGAGCCAGGTGGCTATCGGCGTGCCGTCGCAAATCGTGGTTGAGGGTGCGCCCGTGACGGTGCATCCAGCCGACCATTTGCACCATTAACAGGCTGGCAAACAGTGCGAGTGCGGCCTGGAACCATTCACTGGCCGACCCGCTCATGGCCTCACCGGCAAACAGAATCAACACCGCCAGCAGGCCCGAGAGCATCAACCCCAGCACCACACCCGCCCACAGGTATTTGACCAAACGATGACGTTGGCCTTGCTGGCTGGCCCAGGCCTGGAGAATGCCGATCACCAGCAACGCCTCGACGCTTTCGCGCCAGACGATGAACATTGATTGATTCATGGAAGCTCCGTGCGCTAACAGGTTATTTCGCGAGGATGCCGCCCTCGGGCAATTGCGGATTGAACTCGTCGAAAAAGGGATAGTGGCCGGGCCTGAGCGGGTGAATGACGACGAAGGTTGTCACGCCCGGCGACAGTACCTTTTCAACCCGCAACGGCGTGCTCTCGAACTCGGCCGGCCCCTGACCGCTATTTTTCAGGACGATCTTGAAGCGCTGTCCGGCCGGGACCTCAAGCAAGGCAGGGGAGAAGTGGCCATCGCGCAGGGTCAGCTCAAAGCTCGGCAACTCGGCATGGGCCGTCAACGGCGCAACTGTTGCGGCCACGATCAGCCAGGCAAGATGCAGGCGCTTCATTCAATAGCCGCCTTTTTTACCGATGCCGGCGTAGATGAACTCGTAGTGCAGTTCGCAGCGTTCGAACCAGGGCGCCACACCGGTTTCCTTATCGGTGTGACGCCCGAGGGAGCCGTGACCGGTGGGTGGTAGCACGGTGAACGTCAGCCGATATTTGCCCGGCCCCAGCAGCTTCACATTGTCGCCATAGTGCGGGCCGTCATTGGCGACCATGGCATGGAAGTCACCCTTGATTTCGTCCGGGTTACCCGCTCTGCTCAAGTTGAACGAGACATTGAGGTAAGGCACGAAACTGCCTTCCTGAAAACCCTGTCGATTGTCCGCGGTGGCCCGAATGTCGGCTTCCAGGTGAACATCAGAATCGACAGTAGCCCGCATCATGCCAGCCGGGGCCATCTCGATCGGTTGCAGATACACCGCCCCGACTTCCAGTCCCTGACACAGCTGTGGTTCCCCGATCGGGTATTCCTTTGCGTGAGCCAGCGGTACGAGCAAGAGCAGGGCGAGTGAGAGGTGGGTACGCATAATGTCTTCCTGAGCACTGACGAGTAGGAACCCGAGTCTAGGAAGCTTTGCTGCGAACAATAATGATTGTTATCAAGTTTTGATCAATTAAACCGTTAGAAGCTTAGCTCCAGGATCGCGATAGGGAGAGCAGTCGCTAGATGTCGATTCTTGATATCCATCAAGGATGGTTTTGCACAATGGCTGTAGGTTGCAAGAACATCTCTCAATGACCGGAGATCGAAATGGCCAAGAACTTCCCCGTCAACCCCAAGCACCCCGAGCGGATCTGTTGGGGGTGCGACCGGTATTGTCCGGCCAAGTCCCTGGCATGCGGCAATGGCTCCGACCGTACGATGCATCCGGCCGAGATGTTCGGAGAAGATTGGTATTTGTCTGGAGACTGGGGCATCGAGCCCCTCATCGTCACAGACAAGACAGCGGATGATGGTGTCTAGTGCGCGCCAAACCTCGCAGATTCTTTGAGGAAGTGAGATTGGCTGCGACGTAGTCAGAAGATAAAAAAACAGGGAAATATCTGGATGCTTCTCCGGATATTTCCCTGTTGCTCAATGTTTGGAATTGCTATCGATAAACTTCTCGTAATACATCTGGAACTGCTCGATCTTCTGATCGTTGAACCAGGTTTTAATCGCGTCGACCATGGGCGGAGGACCGCACAGGTAGATGTCGAATGGGTTGGCGTCGAACGACTGACGGTCGAAGTGATCAGGAATCCACCCGGTTTTACCTTGCCAATCCACGGAGGGTTTCGAAACCACAAGGTGATAGTCGAAGTCGGCGATGCGGTCGCGATAAGCAGCCAGGCGTTGAGTTTCGCACAGGTCATTGTCCTGCGTGACGCCATAGAACAGTTGGATCGGGTGCCCGCAGCCACCTTTTTCTGCAATGTTATCAAGCATCCCGAGGAAGGCCGACAGGCCGGTTCCTCCTGCCACCAGTACGAGAGGTTTGGTCACCTGACGTAGATAAAAGCTTCCCAATGGGGCCTCGAGCTCGAGTACTTGACCGGGACGGCAATGCTCACGGATGAAGTTGCTCATCACGCCATCAGGCAGGAGCCTGATGAGAAACTGCAATTGGTTGGTGGGGTTGGGGCGGTTGGCGAATGAGTAGGAGCGCCACTCACTGGTGCCCGGTACATGCAGTCGAGCGTATTGCCCCGGAAGAAAGTCCAATTGCTGCTGGTGGCCGCAAGCGTCCAGATGAAGGATCGCCGTGGTGGCCGACACCTGTTCTACACCGGTGATCACCGTTTGCAGTAACCGGGTTGCGCCAGCGTTGCACAAGCTCGAATCGAAGTCGAAATAGAACGACGCATCCGATTGCACGCGGGTCTGGCAAGAGAGCATTTTGCGTTGCGCCAGATCCTGCTCGGAAAGAGCCTCTTCATCGACGTAGTCTTGAGTGAATTGGCCTGATTCGCAGCGACCCTGGCAAGTGCCACAGACACCTTCGCGACAGTCCAGCGGGATGTTCACGCCATTGCGTAGCGCGGCGTCGAGCAGCAGTTCGTTGGGCTTGACCTCGAAGAACGAGGTCTTGCCATCTGCGAAGCTGAAAGCGACTTTATGGTTCATGACAGCGTGCCCCACAGTTCACAGGTGATAGAAATCAAGCACTGAGTTGATCGTGTCGTTGAGCAGCACGATGTGCTTGCGAGTGATCTTCCAGCTGTCTGCGTCCGCTTTGAGGTGGTAGGTCACATGGCCGTAGAACTGCTCGGACAGCCCTTGCCGGGTGTAGAGCGTGACCCAGGCGGCCTTGACTTCAAGCAAGCCGTTATCGATCTCCTTGATTCGCACATTGCTGATTTGATGCAAGGTGCGCGGCATCGGGTTTGAAGCCGCCGACTTGCCTGTGCGCAGACGAAATACCCGGTCTTCCAAACCGGAGCGGTTCGAGTAGTAAATCAGCGACATGCCGCGCTTGGGATCGGTGGTGTACACATGCTCCGACTCCCATTGCGGCAGGTGGAATTCGCTCTGTTCATCAAACAGGGCGATGTAGGCGTCCCAATCCTGCTGATCACACAGCTCGGCTTTGCGGTAGAGGAATTGTTCGACGGAATGTTGTAGTGCGCTCATTTCACACCTCCTTCAACTTCAGGGCTTTTTGTGCCAGACCTTGCAGAAGGAAGCGCTGCCAGGATCCGTGCTGATTGATGTAGAGCCCCTCATGCGTGAACTCGGTGCCGGTCAGTACCGGGTTGATGCCCAGAACCTCGCTGTTCGGGGTGGGGCCTTCGACCCATTTCTCACTGCCGCGGGACACTTCGTTCCAGCGCTCGAGGCGGGCCTGGAATCCGCGTTGGGCTTCGCGAAACTCCACCAGGTCGTCGGGAGTGCCCATGCCTGAAACGTTGAAGAAGTCCTCGAACTGGCGGATCCGGTTTTCCCGATCTGCGTCGGACTCACCCTTGACGCCGATGCACTGGCTGGTGATCTCGGTCTTGTTCCAGGCCACTGGGCGCACGATACGCAGCTGCGAGCTGATCTGATCCATGAAGAACAGGCTTGGGTAGATGTTGAGATTGCGTAGACGATGCATCATCCACTCGGCTTGTTGCTGGCCGTATTCCTTCACCAGACGCGGCATGACGCTGGCATACCCGGCGCGTACAGTCGGGTTGGGCATGTCGCTGAACAAGAGGCTGTGGCCATTCTTGAACGAGAACCAGCCGTCGTCGGTTTCGGCATCGCCGGCGCCCAACTTGCTGTAGTCCAGCGTGTCGGAACCACCGCCCTTGGCCGCATTGACTTGCTGGCGATGCTGCACCGTGGAGACGTAGTTGTAGTGCACGGTGCTGACGTGATAACCATCCAGGCCGTTTTCGTGCTGCAGTTTCCAGTTGCCGTCATAGCTATAGGTCGACTTGCCGGGCAGTACTTCCAGTTCGCCGGTCGGAGACTGCGCGACCATCATGTCGAAGAACACTTTGGCATCGCCGAGGTAGTCTTCCAGCGAGTCGCTGCCATTGACGTCCAGACTGATAAAGACGAAACCCTTGTAGCTCTCGATCCGGGCCTTCTTCAGGCCGCGGGTTGCTTTGTCGAAACCTTCCGGGTATTCCCCCGGAGCCTTGACCTTGACCAGGCGGCCATCACTTTTGTAACACCAGGCGTGGAACGGACAGGTGAAGGTAGATTGGTTACCTTTGCTGACGCGAGTCAGGGTCGCGCCCCGGTGCTGGCAAGCGTTGATCAGCGCGTGGAGCTGATTGCTTCCATCGCGGGTGATGATCATCGGCTGACGACCTGCGCGCATCGTCAGGAAATCATTGGGATTGGCGATTTCACTCTCGTGGCAGGCGTAGATCCAGTTCTTCTCGAAGATCAGCTCCATCTCCAGGTCGAACAGTTCCGGCTCTGTGAACATGTCACGGGCGACGCGGTAAATACCTTCGGCCGGCCGAAAATCCAGGCAACCCTGAATGTAATCTTGCCACTGCGCAATGCTTCTAGAGCTGTTCATCAGGTACACCCTTTTTGTAGTTTTAGGCACGACCTGATTGAAAGCCTTTCTGTGCGGTGCATCTATCCGGATTCGAGGCGATATCTATCCGTTTCTGAGGGGGTAGGGCGCTTTTCGTGAGGCCTGTCAGGCGCGGTTGCTTTATGCGCTTTTCATTTCATATCCCTGGCCTGCACCCACAGCACCGCGTCTTGCGACAAGGGTTTGCCCTTGTGGGTTTTCGTTGTACCGATGTCGAGCGCTGCAATACCCCACCAGCCGGCCCGGGGCAGGCCGATGGTCACGATGCCCTGGGCGTCCGTGTAGGAGCTCAGGGATTTGAATGAAGCTTGAGGTGCCGTTACATAGTCTTGCTGGCCGAAGGCGTTTTTCTCGATATCGACGGAATGGTTGATGTATTCGATTTCGATTTCGGCGAACGGAACGGGCTTGCCATCGGCCAGCACCAAGGCGCGGAACACTCCGCCTGTCCAGTTTGCATAAGGCTTGTTCAGTGGCTGGATCTCAACCGGCAACCCTTGTGGTTCTGCCCAGTTGCCGGGTACGCCGCCCACGTTCACGATCAGCTTGGTGAACTGTTGGATGTAGACGTCTTCCTCGGTTTCCAGGTAGGGCTCGGGCTCGAGTACGAAGATATGGTCACCCAGTGAGCGAACCAACTCCCGCGGAATCGACGCACGATAGGCAGTCGTTTGGTTATCGCGACTCTGCCACTGGACAGGGCGCAAGTATTGGCGCAGATCGATTTTTTCCCCGCCGTGCGAGCTGATGTGGCTAAAGGCGCGGGGTTCATCCATGGTCATGGTGGGGCCGCCGGAGAAGGGATGCGTGAACACCAGCGCGAACTCCAGTTTATCCGCACGCGGCAGCGCCGTTTCCTCGACGTAGAGCATCTGGAAATGGGCCTGTGCAGCGCCTGTCAGGCAGCCTAATGTTACGGCGGCAAGTGCTTGGAGCAGTCGTCGTTTGATCGGCATTGTCGATTTCACCTGGAAATGTCGGATGACTGAATCGTGGCTTGATGGTTGTCTCCGCCCATGAACACAACGGAGTATTTTCCGGCGGGGGGCTGGAAGGTGTAGCTGTTGTCTTTATCGACGCTTCCTTCGAGCAACACCTTGTTGCTGGTGTCCTGGACATGGATTTTTCTGCCAGCGGCGGAGCTGCCGTCGGTGTAACCCGCCTCGCACTTCACCAGATCATCGCTCTCGATGTAGCAGTCGAAGACGGGGCCATGAGCGAAGGCTGCCTGGCAGAACACCAGGGCGCCGGCGATCAGTATCCGATGTGCTGAACCTGGGGGTTTCATAAGGTCTTCGATCTCCACGGTCGAGGTTGATCATTGGAGCGGCGATTTGTGATCGCCGCTCGTATTCGGGCCAGGTGGCGCGAAGGCCGTCAGTAAGGAATCCAGGTTCGAACTCAGGAGTGCTTCGTACCCGTCGGCCGCGTCGGCGAGCATTCCGGGGTTGCCGGCGTCCAGTATCAACAACCGTGCGCCGCCGTCCTCGATGGCCTTGGCAATCCTGGCGTCCGGTGCCCACTTGTGGACCACCACGTGGATGTCACGCTCGCGCAGGTATCGGGTCAGTGCGGTGCAGTCGGCGTCGCTCCAGTCGATGTCCTGTCGGATGAACCAGCCGTCGACAAAAATCCCGAACTCGCCGAACAAGTAGGTGAACTCATCGGCCAGCGACAGCACGCGCAGATCCGGCACTGCCAGCAGTCGGGCACCGTAGTTGGCCTTGAGCTGGCGCAATCGGCCTTCGAGTGCGGCGAGGTTGCGCTCTATCCGAGGCGCATCGGGGGGAGACAGGCGTGCCAGGTCGGTAGCGATAATCGCCGACATGCGCATGGCGTTGACGGGGCCGAGCCAGGCGTACGGCGACAGTCCGCCATCGACGTCGCGTTCGGTTGCCCAGGGAACGTCGTTCGATTGCACGCGGGCCACGGCCACTCCGGGCTTGACGGTGTCCCATGAGTGCGAGGCATCGATCTCGACGATTCGCAGATTGTGGCGACGTGCCGTGGTGTAAAGCGGATCCGCGCGCCAGAGGTTGCCCAGGGTAACCACGGCGGTGGCCTGCTGGAACACGGCGGGCTCCAGGCGCGACAGCGCGTTGGCCTGGCTTTCCATGGGCACGGCAGCGTCTGCCGGAAGGCGGACGACCTTGAGGGTTGTGCCGTCGCTGAGCGTCGAGGTGAGCGCATACACCGCCGGCAGTGCGACAAGCACCTGCTGCCTGCCGGTATCCGCGAAGGCAGAAAGCGGATTGCCCAGCAGCAGTACCAGCATCGCTAGCCAGGGTCGACGTGACATGCAAAGCCATTTCATACGCTGGCACCTCTGAACCGGGCCCCGGTAGCGCGGATGACGGTGGTGACGACGAACACCAGGGCGGCGACGATCACGATTGCGCCGCCTGTCGGTACGGGAATGTGAAATTGCATGGGTGCCAGGATGCCGACCACGCAGGAAAAAGTCGCGATCAGGATGGCGCGCACGACCAGCCCCGGGAGCGAATGGCTGATGTTGCGTGCTGCCGCGGCCGGTATGAGCAGAAGGGCTTCGACGAGTACTGCGCCGATGATTTTCAGGCAGGCTACCGTCACCAGGGTGACCAGTACGACAAACAGGTACTCGACGCTTCGCACGCGCACGCCGCGAGCATGTGCCAGGCTCGGATTGAGGCTGGCCAACAGCATGCCGTTGTACATCGGCAGTCCGAGCAGAGCACACGTCGCCGTTACCACAAGCAGCACGTTCATGTCGGTGTAGTCGACCGCCAGGATGGAACCGAACAGCACGCTTTCCATTACGTGCGTGTTGATCTTCGCCGACACGAACAGCAGCAACGAGGCCCCGACCGCCAGCGAGATGGACAAGAACACGCCGATCAGCGTGTCATTGGCCAGCGTGGTGCGGTGCTGCGTGTACTTCAGCGTCAGGGCGAACAGCAGGCAGAAGCCGAACATTGAGAAGTAGGGGGAGGTGTAGGACTCGCCGATCAGCACGCCAATGGCAACGCCGGTCATCGCCGCATTACCGACGGCCTGACTGAAGAATGCCATGCGCTTGATCATCACCATCGAGCCCAGCACGCCTAGTAGCGGTCCGATGAGCACTGCACAGAGCAGCGCATTGATCACGAACTCGTACTCGAACGGTTGCGGCAGGATGCCACTCGCGGCAAGCGCCTGGAGCTGGTTGCGAATCAATTCGTACAGGGCACTCATTGGGTAGCCTCCAGAGGGTAGGCGACCTGGTCGGGCGAACCATGGAACAGCACCCGCCGGTTGATAACGGTCACCGATTGCGCGATGCGCCTGACCTGTTCCAGGTCATGGTTGATCCAGAGGATGGTGACGCCGCGGCCGTTCAGCTCGGCCACCAGCGCCTCCACCAGTCGCACACCCGGTTCGTCGATGCCGGCGGTCGGTTCGTCAAGGATCAGTAGCCAGGGCGCCGGGCTGATCGCCTGCGCCAGCAGCACTCGCTGACGCTGGCCACCGGACAGGCTGCCAAAAGGTTTTGCGCCCATTCCGGCCACGCCGGTGCGCTCCAGCGCTTGGGCATTGGCCGCCTTGGCAGATCGGCTTGAGCCAAAGAAGGCCGGCCTGCGTTGACCGAGAAGGGCCATGATGTCGTTGACCGTCATCGGCACGTTGCGGTCGAAGTCCGGCAATTGCGGGACATACCCCATGGGTGTCGTGACCTCGCCTTCGAACCGGACCGTCCCCGAATGCGGCATCTGGCCCAGCAGCGCGCGCACCAGTGAAGTCTTGCCGCCGCCGTTCGGGCCTACCAGGCAGTGCAGCGCACCGGCTTCTACCCGGAAGCTCACTTTGTCGAGCACTTGCGTACCTCCCAATTGCAGGGAGACGTTATCGAACACTATGGCGGGGCCGCGCATCGCTTGTTCCTCCTTCATCGCGTTCATCGCTGCGTAAACTCAACGGCTTCGGCCAAGGTCTCTAGGTTTTCGCGCATTGCTACCTCGAATTCGTCCGGGCTGTAGGTATTGCCGGTGATGTGAGACAGCGCGAACACCTTCACGCCGGTGGCTGCCTCGATAGGCTTGGCCAGGTCGAGGGAGAAATTCTTCTCGGCAAAAAGCACACGCACATTGGCCTTCTTGATCGCGTCGATGGTGTTGGCCAACTGGCGTGCAGTCGGCGCGACGCCGTGACGCGGCTCGATCACCGCACTCACGAACAGGCCGAACTCTTGCATCATGTAGTCGTAGCCAGCGTGCGTTGTCGCGCACCGGAAGGAAGACAAATCCAGCGCGGCGAAACGGGTCATGAAGCCGGCCCTTAGCGCCCGGATACGCGCGGCATACGCCAGGGCGTTTTGTCGATACGCCGCAGCGTTGTCCGGGTCCAGCTCCCCCAACCGGCGAGTGATCTCGAAGACCTGTTGTATCGCTGCCGTGGTGGATACGAAGGTATGCGGATTGACCACCTTGACGCCGTCCTGGCCGCCGCCGATTGGAATGAGCGCAACCGAGGCATTGGCCTGGATGATCGGCAGGGTCGCCCCGCGGCCAGCGGCCTTGATGATCTGGAAGGCCCATTCATCGTGTCCGATGCCGTTGACGACCAGAACATCGATATTCATCGCGCGGGTGATGTCATCGGGCTGCGGCTGGTAGTTGTGCGGATTCGCCTCCGCCGGGATGAGCGCAACGACCTCCGCCCGATCTCCAACGATATTTGCCACGAAGCTGTAGTAGGGATGCAGTGTGACGCCGATCTTGAGCTTCTTGCCCGAAGAGGGAGCCGGGCTGGCGAGTGCGATGGCGGGTATCAGCAGCAATAGCGCGATGCATCGGCGCCACAGTGCGCGGTGTTTCGTAGAAACGGTCATGGCTGGGTTCCTTTTACGCGTTCGACTTCGCTGGCACCGTTGTAAGGGATGACCTGGCGCCAGCCATCGCCGACCAGCGATTCGGGCTTGACGATGCCAGGGTAGGGCGCGTTCGGGTCGCGGTGGACCCAGATCGTCGCTTGGTTGGCCCACATGACACCGGCATGCGCGTGACCGATGACGAGCAGGTAGGCGCTCTGGCCCGGCGCGCGGCCGCCCGAGCCGTAATAGACCGTAGCGCCCTGGCCCTGGGTGGCTTGCGACACCTTGTTGGCGGTCTGGTCCGGCGGGGTGACAGGCGCATCGGCGTGCACGTCGCCGGAAGCGGCATGCGGCAGGTGAGTGCCAGGCAGAATCAATTGCCACTGCACCTCGCCATTGGTCTTCCAGAAGGCGTCACGGTAGAAGGGCGGCAGCAAGATTTTCTGCGCACGCTCCAGCGTGATCCAGCCGCCGGTATCGTTGTTGAACCAGATGATTTCTTCACCGGCCGGCAGCAGAGCGCTGTGAATCGCCTGATCGACCGTACCCAGGCCATCGAAGGAACGCACCTGCCAGCTCAAGGTTATCGGTGGGCCGACTTTCTGGGGGCGCAGCGTTATATAGCCTGCCACGCTGGCGATGACTGCCAGGGCCGCAAGCAACAGTGCCAGCGATTCCCATCGGCCGGATACCGGGCGCACCACCTTGATTGCGCTGTTTGCGTGATCGCTGGGCATAGCTGCACCAGATGCGCGACGCGGCGATAGACGAGCCATCAGAGAAACGCGATCCAGCGGCCGAGGAACACCACGCCCGCCCACAATGCCAACGAACTGAACCCTGCGACACGCGCCTGGCTGGGAGGCGTTAGCGTTGTGTCCCATTCGGCAATGCGGCGAAAGACGCCCAAGTGGAATACCCCCATGTTGAGCCCCGCCAGCAGTAACACGCCCATCTTGCACAAGAACGCGGTGTTCTCGGCATAGGTCGTGGCATTGGCGGCGAACATGAGCAGGCCGGTGATCACGCAAGCCACGAAAGCGACCCAGGTGAACGGCAGCAAATCTTTTATCAGCCGTAGCGCGCTGCGGCGATGGGAGGCAACGCCGAGCAGACGCAAATCGACGACGGCGATGGTCCCGAACACAAGGGCGATGCCGATCACATGCACCGATTCAAGGGTTGGAAAAGCGGAGCCCGACTCTCGGATGAAGGTGGCGACAGAGGTGTCCTGGAGGGCTTGTAGTGTTGGTTGAATGTCCATGGCGAATACCTGGGAGCTTTCGTTTGAAAACGCTTAGATCGCGTAGGCGATCCAGCGACCACAGATGATGACGACGCACCACAAGCCAATCGACAGCCAGGCTAGCGCCTTGACAAGAGGAGGCTTGTCATCACGTTGTGCATCGTCGGCAGGGCGCAGAAGGGGGCGCCGTAAAAGCAAGGTCAGCGTGAACGCACTCACGACCAGGGCCATCTTCAGCCAGAAGGTCGAGTTGACGAGTACGCGATCAGGCTCGGCGATGATCATGATCAACCCCGTGAAGAGCAGGACGAGGAGCGCATTGCGCATCCACGGGTAGTACCGGCGAACGACGCCACGCAAGGGCTCGTCCGTGGCGAACACACCCGCCAGCCGAAGATCGGAGATGACCGCAGAGCCGAAGAGCACTGTGATAGCGAGGATATGAATGCTCTGGACGGTGGGTATGATCCAGAGAATGTCCCGGATGGCTGTGCTCAAAGGTGACGCATAGATCCAGGCAATGATGAGTGATGATGACATTTGCTGTTCTTCCCAATGGGTTAGAAGTCTTGAGGTTTTGCGATCGAGCGCAGACCCGCCGCATCCTCCGGCAGTAGGTAGCCTTCCTTGATCGAAAGGGCCTTGGCGTCTTCGAATTTCTGTTCGTAGTTGCTGAAGCTTCCATAACGCTGGCCAAGGACTTCCCTGGAGTAAGGCACCTTGGTGTCGTAGATCAGTCCGCAGCCGGTCTCCTGATCCGTGAGGTAGGTCGCACTGGGCACCTGGATCCACGGTGGGCGTACGCCCCCTTGCAGGTTGCCGGTAACAGGGTCGCGCGCGGCGGTCTTGCCATCGCGGGCGACCCGCGGAGCATTCGGCATGGGTTTGCCTTGGCGCACCCATTGGTCCATGCGATCCAGGAGCGCCGAGACGACCAGCTCCGCCGGTTCGTCGTACAGCGTCCGGCACCGTGGGTCGTCGCCCTTGCCGATGTCGGCAGCGAGCTTTTCGGTATGCTCCGTACCGAGGTCGGCCAGCCGCAGGTGCGGCATGCCGGTCACTTCGTAGTAGCGAATCTGCGGGCTGTCGGTGTCCGGCGGCAGGTTGATGCCTTCGATCACGTCGTGCATCAGTTCGGACTGGCTGTAGACGGTCACGAACGGCACGCCATCGGGCGTATGGCGCGGCACCCGGATGACGTCGCCGCCCACTTCTCCGTAGGCCATGCGGCCGGTCATGTAGGCATCGATCAGCGGCCTTGCGTCGGGCATACGCCATTGCTGGTGCCGGCCCTGGTCGAGGTAGTCCATCCAGACTTGCGCAGTCACGGCCCAGCTATTGACGTAGATGCGTTGAACATCGAGACCGGCCAACGGGCTTTGCGCTGCATTGGTTTTCAGCAGCAACGCCAGTTGCGCCCCGATGCCCTGGGACTGTGGAGCGAACGGATCGGGAGCTTCACCGCGGGTGAAGTGTTCCGGGTCGTAATAGGTGCCCAGCGGCGCGTAGCGTGCAAAGTCGAAGCGGCGCATGAACTCGAAGTTCACGATCCGTCCGTACTGGGCGATCTGCTCGGCCTCGGCAGCCGGGGTGTCCGAGATGAACTTGGGATCGACTGGCGGCTTGTTCACATTCAGCGTGTACCCGACGTACGCGTAGCCGCGACGCAGCAAATAGTCGCGGGTCAGGATCCATCCCGCGGCGCGTTCGCCGAACCAGCTGAACGGCTCGATCACGACCGTGCCATTGAAGCGCGCGGGGTCAGCCGGTTTGCGCACCAGAATGCGTGTGGTGTAAGGCGCCTCCAACAGGGTTTTGCCCGAGGCGGTAATGGCCGGGGCAACGCCTTGCAGGTAAAACTCCTCCTCGATGTAGCCGTACTTGTCGAGGTCGCTGTATTCGGTGCCCGGGCGTTTCGCCGACGAGAGCGGTGGCTTGCCGGAGGGCGGCACCGCGATGGCCGTGGGCATTCGGGGCACCTCGGCGAATGTGTTCGACGTGAGGATCAGCAACAGCAGGGCGCTTTGCAGCGTCGGCCGCAGGATGCTGATGGTTGTCAGTCTTTCCATTTGGTCAGCTCCGATGGCGATTAATGGCGACTTCACTCGAGACTGAGGGATGCCTTGCCCTCTTTATCGATCACGATCTGATTGTTCTCGCAGACATACTCTTGAATGGCGTAGTTGGACCGTTTGTACTCGAACGTGAAGCGATACGGGGTCTTGAGCACCTGTGGGTCCTCGATCACGACCTGGTTCTCCAGGTGATCCGGCGCCGTCAGCCTGATGCGTTCGGTGATCTTCATGTCCTTGCCGTGTGGAACGTCGTAGAAACTCACGTCCGTTCGCACCCGTTGTGTTTCCACGACGAGCGTGTCGCCTTCCCAATGGCCGCGTGAATGGCCTTGATATTTAGGGTCCAGGGTCTCTTTTGCAGGCATCGCTTCGTTCAAGAGAATCCGGCGGACCTGCTGGAGATACTCACCGAGGACAATCACTTGCTTGTCGTCGTGAATGATCTGGATCGGAAAAAGCGCCGCCATCAACGTTGGCATTCCCTCGGGCAGGCATCTGGAACTTGTTGTGGCCAACGGTGTTCCAGCCTCGTTCGCAGCGGCTTGTTTCTTCTTCAGCGCGACGTATTCGTCGGCATAGGGCGCCTTCAGGTCCATCGGTCCGCCTGGGTGCACCGGGTTGTCGGGGTTCTCACCGAACCAGTCGTCCGGGGTTCGTTCCCAGGTGCCGCTGATGTCGGGGCGTGCGCTGACGCTGTATTTGTCGCTTAGAGGTTTGGAAGGTGTAGCGGCGTTGCACATCCCGGCGACAGTCACGAGGGCGATGCCCAGGACGATCATTGCCGTGTTCAAGGTTCGTGTCGGTTTCATTGAAACGTCTCCACGCTGCTGGTCTGGTCCGGTCGGTTAGGTCGTCATGAAGCCAGGGAAGGATTTCTCATCCGCCGCCCGTGAGTACGACGTCACCGATCTTGATCTCCACGAGCAGCCCTCCTGGCTCACCGTTTTTCAACGGTTTGAAGGACACCTCGGCAGTCTCGCCGGCCTTGATCGACTCAGCGGTCCAGCCCGTGCGCTGTAACGCGTTGACACTGCCCGTTTCGATCTTGAATCGCTGGGCCGGCGGGCCGGGTGTATCGAGGTAAATCGTGATGTGAGGATTGCTCCAGGCAAAGCGCTCGACGACACCCTTGATCGAGACGGTCTGGGTCTGGTCGAAAAGCGCGAACGAATGGTGAGCACTGGCAACAGGTGCCAGGGCACTGCAGGCGAAGAGGGTCAGAAGACAAAGCCCCTGACGTAACAGCGGGGAGGGTGACAAAGGGGTCATGACAGGTGCCTCGGTTCTTATGGTTCTTATGGGCCCAGCATAGGGGGAGTGCGCTCAGAGGCCGTAGCCCAAAACGGCAACCATTCGAGGCGCTGAGGATGTTTTGCAGCGGGGGAGGTATCGCGCGAGGGGATGGGCGGCCAGCCCCTTGAAAGTGCTGATTTGGGTTACCGCTTGCGCGACCCAAGCCGGAACACTCATGGCTCGCCTCATAAATATAAAAACAGGAGAGACGTCATGCGCACCCTCAGTTACGCCCCATTACTTTCGCTGGTCGCACTCTGTACATTTGAGCCGCAGGTACACGCCTACCAGCTCTACAACGAAGACGATGGCGGAACCGTCCTGAACGCCGACCTGTCGGCGGCGTTTGGCTGGTTCGGCAGCGAGAAAAACTACATTGGCGACCCTGAGAGGGAGCCTGGCAGGATGCGCTGGCAAGAAGGCTTCGCCAAGTACGGTCTCAACGGCACGACAAACAAGATCAATGCTGGTTCCGTCTATGGCGGACTCAGCTGGATCAGCACGGGATCATTTGGCGATGGGGACGCGGGAGGACTCACCGTCGGGGATGAAAGAAGAACGGCTGTGGAAGACGCCTACCTGGGCTGGAAGTCAGGTGACCTGATTCCTGCGCTGGGCAAGGACGGCGTTGATTTCTCTTTTGGCCGGCAGCTCGTTACGGTGGACGGCTTCCTGATCACTGACGACGGGTTCGCCCCCGGGAAGGCCTTCAGCCCTATCGAGGGCGTAAGGGATGGCCGGTTCAATCGCGGTGGCGCCTTTTACCTTGGCCCGCGGTTGGCGTTCGGGAATACGGCAGTCTTGAAACTGGGTGGTCAGGAGGGCCTGCACGGTAGCCTGATATGGCTCAAATCCGATAACCCCGGGCAGTCGAAGACCGAAGTGGCTGCCGCCACCCTCGACTACACGACGCCCGTCGGCTCGATCGGTTCGACGTACGTGCACGGCCTGGATGTTGACGAGCGATATGCCTTTGGCGATCGGCTTGAGCGCAAGGGTATGAACGTCTACAGCATTCGTGGGCAGGGCAATGCCGGGATCGAGAATGCCGACTTTGCGTTCGAGGTGGCACGTCAGGAAAAACGCTCGGGCTCACAGCGGGCGATGTTCTTCGAAGCGGGCTACACCTTTGCCGACACCCAATGGCAACCGACGGTGAGCTATCGATATTCGCGCTATTCCGAAGGTTACGACTTTCTGTTCCAGGGAGGTTTTCGCAAGCGATACCAGGGTGAAGTCGCCGCCAATTACGCAGGTTCAGTGACCTCGAACATGGCGATCAACGACGTGCTCCTCTCAGTCAAGCCGACCGATAAATTGACCCTTAACGCAATGGCCTTCAACTACCACCAGCTCTCCCGTACGCATGAGCAGGACTTCGCTGCACGTGAGGTCGACCTTTTTCTGGATTGGATGGTGACGGATAACGTCACACTCTCGCCTCTGGTCGGCTTCTACAAGCCCGAAAAGTGGCTCGGGGACGGTGGTCTGCAGAGCGGGAGCGCATCAACGAACACTTACTTCCAGTTCATCGTGTGGATGACGTTCTGAGTCGCCGCTCACGCCGTAACGACGAAGGTTTGTTGCCGGTATCTTGATCGGGGGCGCCACCCGCGGTGGCGCATTCCCGATGGGAGGTCGCCAGGCAACAGACGATCGAGGAGGGGCCAGGCTAGGTGGTTTTTTTGCCGACGAAGCCCATCTCGATTGGGGTCTTTATGTAGAACACAGAGATTTCCTCAGCCTCCAGCCTCTTGAGCAACCTTTCGGATTCGTCCTCGGTGATAGCCATGCGAATCTCCGTAGGCTGATCCGCGAGTTCAAAAAAATGCGAAGAGTGCAGTCGACCGGTGTGTCCAAAACCCTCGATAGCCGTAGAGAGAGTCGCACCACGCAGCCCCATCTCCTTGGCCACATCGACGATCCATTCGCCAAGCATCTTTCCCTGATAACGGCGGTTCTGTTGAGTGAAGAAAATCACCAGAAAACCTTTCATTTTCATCTCCTCATCGCATGCCAATGATTTGATAGGACAAAAGCCCGGCAGCGGTCATCACCAACGAGCCTACGACGTGCAATGAAATTGAGCCGAGCGCCCAGAGCAGTCTGCCTTCCTGGATCAGGGCAACTGTTTCGGCGGAAAACGTAGAAAAGGTGGTAAGCCCACCGCAGAAACCCGTGATGATCAGCAGGCGCCACTCAGGACTCAAGGTGGGGGAGGCGGCCAAAAACGCGATAGCCAGGCCAATGATGTAGCCCCCGACCATGTTCGCGACCACCGTGCCCGGGGGAATCGTGGGGAACAGGGCGTTCAGCTTCATGCCCAGGAGCCAGCGCAACCAGGCACCAAGTGACGCACCAACGGCGATAACTGCGAGTGATTTCAGCATGGCGGGCTCACCTCGTCAGACCTGGGCCAAACTGATAGCAGGTAAGCACAACAGAACTGAAAACTTCAAGAACCCCGTACGCAAGTGACTGTACCGGGCCCCCTCAGGTCAGAGCCACGAAGGCGTGGACATCTTGCGCCCACGCCTCATCAAGTTACAGCATGCGGCGCAGGACGTCGTTTCGAGGGTCCCGGTCGTAAAACCGGTGTTTGAGGGCGCCTACGACATGCAACAGGATCAGTCCGAGCAGGGTGTAGGCGAGCACTTTGTGCAGCCATTGGAAGACGACGAACCAATTGTCATTTTTCGGAAGGAGCTCCGGCAGGTTGACCCCAAAAAAGAACACCCCGTCGCTCATCGTGTAAGTGCTCGACATTGAGTAGCCCATCAACGGCACGATCACGACGAGCGCATACATGACACGCTGCGTAAGCCTTGACAGGAACCTTTCATAACTTGCCAGCGTTTCCAGCGGCTGCGGAAGCACGGGGGTCCGAAAGCGCAGGGCGATCTGGGTCAGGACAACCAGAAACACCAACAGCCCAAAGGATTTGTGCCACGGGTAATAGAGCTCGTACTTGCTCGCCACTTCGTCATTCAGACCGGTCATATGCCAGCCTGCCCAGAGGAGGCCTGCGATGAGTGCGGCACGCACCCAGTGCAACATTCGCAGGGACGTCGGATACCGATCGGTTGTTTGTTGATCTATCGGGTTCATCGCAGTCTCTCCATTGATTATCAACGGCATCAGGGATGCACTTTTGAACGCTAACCCTCGCGGCACAGGGGCCGGAGGGTTATTCGGTCAGGACAGGGATCGTGCTCAGGAAGGTAGCAGCACGGTGATGACTTTCTCCTCGGTGTAGGCCACCGCGCCGGCAAACCCGCCTTCACGGCCGATACCGCTGGTCTTTACGCCACCCCAGGGCAGGTTGGCGTCCAGCGGACTCCAGCAGTTGATACCCACGGCACCGGCCTTCACCGCAGCGGCTACGCGGTGCGCTCGCACCAGGTCGGTCGTCCAGACCGTGGCCGCCAGGCCGTAGGAGGAGTCATTGGCCAGTGCGATAGCTTCCTCTTCGCTGTCGAACGTGATCAGCGTGCCGACGGGCCCGAAGATTTCGTCTTGGGCGATCGCCATGGCGTTGTTCGCGTTGGTGAAGATCGTCGGCCGGACAAACCAGCCCTGTTCAGGCGTCGATACACCACCGGCCAGCAGCGAGGCGCCTTGGTCTATTCCCAGTTGGATGTATCGGTTAACGCGATCGAATTGCGCTTTCTTGGCCACCGGTCCCATCTGTACACCGGGCTGGCGAGGGTCGCCCACGTTGACTGCCTCTGCGGCATCGGCCAGCGCTGCGCCGAAGCGATCTGCGATGCTGCGGTGCACCAGGATGCGCGAGCCGGCCGCACAGACCTGGCCCTGGTTGGCGAACAGGCCGAGCGCACACCCGCGCAGCGCGTCTTCGAAAGAGGCATCGTCGAAGACAATCTGGGGGCTTTTGCCGCCCAGTTCCAATGCCACGCGCTTGAACAGCACACCGGCGGTGCGCTGGATTTCGCGTCCGGCCTCGGGGCTGCCGGTGAAGCTGATCTTGGCAACGAGCGGGTGTTCGCACAAGGCGCGACCCACCTCATTGCCGTAGCCGGTGACCACGTTGATCACACCGTCAGGGAAGCCCGCTTCCTGAGCCAGCACCGCCAGGTGCAGGGCAGACTGCGGCGTCTCTTCCGAAGGTTTGATGACCACGGTGCAGCCTGCCGCCAGCAACGCGGCGAGCTTCCAGACGGTGATCATCAACGGCGAATTCCAGGGAACGATGGCGCCGACCACACCCACGGGCTCGCGTACCGTGTACGAAAGAGTCTTGGTGCCGAAGTAGCCACCGGTGGGAATGGTGCGACCTTCCAGCTGGTTGGCCCAGCCAGCAGCGGCACGCAGGTTGGCGATCGCGTTGGGCAAGTCCATCCGGCGCGGTTCGATGGGTGAGCGACCGATGGCGTTGGCGTCCAGATCGGCCAGCAATTCGCTGTCGCGTTCAACCAGGTCAGCGAGTTTAGATAGCAGTCGACCGCGCTGGGCGCCGTCGAGCTGGCTCCAGGCGCCACCCTCAAGTTGGCGGTGTGCGGCCCCCACTGCGCGGTCCACGTCCTCAGTCGTGCCCTGTGCGGAACTGCCGTACACCTGTTCTGTCACGGGGTTGACGAGGTTTATGCGACGACCGTCGGAGGCTTCGAAGGACGCGCCTTCGATGAAGTGATTCAAGTGCTCAGTCATTTTGCGGTCCATAAGTGATGTGCAGTGGTCGGGTCATGCCTCAAGGGAAGCCAGGGCGTCGCCGAAGATGTCCAGTGCCTTGAAGAACAGAGAGCGCGAGATCGTCAGCGACGGCATGACTCGCATCACGTTGCTATAGCGACCACAGGGAATCATCAGCACGCCGTGGTTCAGCAGGTAGCCCATGAGCTGGCCGATTTTTTCGGGCGCCAGGGGAGCCTTGGTGGCTGGGTCTTCAACCAGTTCGATACCGATCATCAGGCCGCGGCCGCGGACTTCAGCGACGAACGGGCTGTTGAAGCCACGGATACGTTCCTGCGCCTCCAACCCCAGGGTGTGCGCGCGGTTGAGCAGATCGAGCTCCGGGTCCTGCAGGATGCTGATGTTGGTCAGCGCCACCGCCGCGGACAACGAGTTGGCGGCAAAGGTGTTGGGCATCGATCCGTCAGGAATCGCGGCCGCCAGGTCCGAACGCATGATCAGGCCCGCCATTGGCAGGTCGCTGCCGATGCCTTTGCCGAACGTGAGCATGTCCGGCTTCACGCCCGAGTGCTCGACCGCCCACATCTTGCCGGTGCGCCCTGCGCCGGATTGCACTTCATCGACGATCAGCAGCGTGCCGCTACGGTCGCATGCTTTGCGCAACAGCTGCAGGAATTCTGGTGAAGGAGGCACGTAGCCGCCTTCGCCCTGCACCGGCTCCACGATAACGGCAGCCACGTCATCGGCGGCGGTGTAGGGGGTGTTCAACAGGTAGTCCACATATTCGCCGGCGATCTGCTCGGCGCTTTTGTGAGTGGTGTCGAAAGGGAAACGGTAGGCGTAAGGGTAGGGGGCGTGAATCACCCCGCCCATTTGGGCTCCGTAACCCTTGCGGTATGCCGTACCTGTCGTCAGGGAACCCGAGGCGTTCCACACGCCGTGGTAGCCTCCATGAAAGGCGATGATCTGGTGCCTCCCGGTGATGCGTTTGGCGAACTTGATGGCTGCTTCAAGCGCATCGCTGCCGCTTTGCGTGAAGAAGGTGATGCAGTCGCCACGCAAGCCGTCGGGCGCGATCTCGGAGAGCTTGGCCGCCAGCTCGGTGCGCCGGGTGCTGTTGACCTCCAGGGCATGCATCAGCACTTCGGACTGTTCGCGGATCGCCTGCACCACCTTCGGATGGCAGCGGCCTACGCTGCTGACGCCCACGCCGGCGGACAAATCGATGTAGGTGTTGCCATCGGGGTCCTTGAAGGTAGCGCCAAAGGCACGATCCATGGCCACCGGCATGCGTCCGCCGCCGCGCGCCATCGACTCGGTACGCGCCGACAACGCCAGGGCCTCGCTGGTTTTGGGGCCGGGAAGTGTGCTGGAGGTAATTCGCGGGGCATCCGCGAAATGGAGGGATTCAAGTTTGGCTTCACTCATGACGTTCACTCTGGATGTCGATTTAAGTGTGCTGATCATCTCCGTGGTGTGTGTATGGCCGGTAGCCCGAATTGGCATATGAGTGGACCGCCCTGAGCGCACTGTCCAGTGAATTTAAAATCTCATAAAGAATTGTGCAAAATTCTCACTATGTGCGAATATCGCATAGGAAGGCGATCTAAAAACAAGAATATTGGCAGAGGCTTTCGACATCATGAAAAATCAGACTATCAGCCATTTCAGAGACGTCCATGTCCATGCGGCCACCGTCCAGGAGTGGAGCCAGGACTACAGTCAGCTAACGGCAGGCTCGACTGAGAGTTCGCTGATGCAGTTGTCGACGGCGGGTGTCCACGTCTTTCTCGAGCAGATCAACCAGCGTGTCGTGCAGCACGGCGTGGCTCCCCGAGGCAAGATGTGCTTTGCCGTGCCGATCACCACCCCGGGTTCGATTCGGATGCAGGGACGGGAGGCGGACGATAGCAGCCTGTTCTTTCTTCACGGTGGCGAGGAGTTCATGTTCCATATGCCGATGGGCATGGAGCTGCTGTCGATCACCTTCGAACGTGAATTGTTCGAGCAGGCGTTGGCGCAAACGGCTTCGGCGAAGGAGGTCAGCCTGTTGCTGCGTCAGCCGGTGATCAGGGTTTCCACGCCGCGCTTTGCAGACGCTCGTCGCCGATTGCTGGCGATGTTCTCCCAGGCCCTGGTGTACGAAGAACTCGACAGCACGCGAGATCGGGAGCGGGAGCTGGCGCTGGAACAGGCGATGCTCGGCGAGTTGCTGCAACTCATGACCGACCCGGCATGCGACAAGCAACAACGCTCCGCAAGCTCCACGCGCAGCTTCATTGTCGAGAAATGCCACCGTCTGGCGACCGCGGAGATGATCGACGTGCCCAGCGTGATCGAGTTGTGCCAGCGACTCCAGGTCAGTCGGCGTACCGTGCAGAACAGCTTTCGCTCGGTTGCCGAGACGACGCCGCTGAATTACTTGCGCTCTGTGAGGCTCAACGGTGTACGCCGGACCTTGATGTCCACCCGCGCGTCGCATCTCTCGATCGGCGATGCCGCTGCCCAATGGGGCTTCTTTCACCTCAGCCATTTTGCGGCGGAGTACCAGGAGTTGTTCGCAGAGTTGCCGTCCCATACCCCCCGCGCAGCCATCACCGGTTGCGCTCATGCCTGAACACCCGCCCGCTGAAAGCAGTGTGGGGTGACCGTTGGCTTCACAAGGATGTAGAGAAAGATGAATAGCCTGCGCCGTCTGCTCATGGTCTTCGACCTGTTTCGCCCGGAACAACCGGTCATCGATGTGGACATCATTTGCCGGGAGCTCGGCTACACGTCCGCCACCGCCTATCGTTATCTGCGCGAACTGGGCGACGCGGGCTTTTTGAAGCGATTGCCGCGCGGTTACGCGCTCGGCCCGCGAATCGTCACGCTGGAGCATCTGATGACGAACTACGATCCGTTGTTGGCATGCAGCCGGGATCTGGTCGACAACCTGGTCGTCGACACCGGCCTGGACGCGCTGGTCAGCGAGTGGCATGGCGACTCCGTGGTCAACGTGCTGATCCATCGTGGCTCCGATGCTGGACCGGTCGGTAGCGGCAGGGGGCGGTCGATCGATCTTTTCCACAGCGCGACCTCCCGGGTCGTACTGGCTTATCTGCTTCCGCGCCAAATCCGACGTGTTTACGACGCGCACGTGAACCCATCCGAATTGCAGCATCTGGGGCTGGAGTGGAAGCCGTTCATCAAGAGCCTGCTCGCCATCCGCAAGCAGGGCTACTGCATCAGCGAAAGCGAGCTGCACCCAGGACGCAGTGGCGTCGCGGCGCCGATCTTCGACGAAAAGCAGCGCGTCCTAGGGAGCATGACCCTGGTGGGGCGCAGTGAGCGGTTCGGTGCGTTTCAGCAAGGCTATCTGTGCGACCTGGTGACCGGCGCGGCGTCAGAACTGACGGCGCGTCTCGCTTCGCAGTGAGGTCAGGCAGGCGGATGGCGCTGTTCAGGTGATGGCGTAACAGGTTACCGATTTGGGATACCGGGGCGTTCACGGTGAGGCATAGGATCGAATCCAGCGTGCGATAAAAGCGACAAGCTCTATCGGTGATGGTGAACGGCTTGCTGCACCGATCCTACAGCGACTGCCTCATACAATAAGGTCAAGAACATGAGCGTATCTATCCCGATCAACAGTTCGACGGAGTTGAAGCGTGGTGCCCTGGGTGTTGGTTTCATCATCTTCTTCGTGGTGTCGGCGGCGAGCCCGTTAAGTGTCATCGCCGGTGGCTTCCCGATTGGCATCATGCTGGGCAATGGCGCCGGCACGCCAGCGTTGCTGATCCTGGCGTTGCTGGTGCTGCTCGCGTTCTCGGTGGGTTACACCACCATGTCCCGGCACCTGACCAATGCCGGCGGTTTTTATGCGTTCACCTCACGTGGTTTGGGTGGCCTGGCAGGCGGGGCGGCCGGGGTGTTGGCGATGTTTGCCTATAACATTCTTCAGGTCGGGTTGTATGGCATGTTCGGCGGGGTGGTCAGTGGCACCATGGAAAGCATGTTCGCACTGGTGCTGCCGTGGTGGTCTTACTCGCTGATGGCGATGGCGAGCATTGCGATTCTGGGGTATCGCAAGATCGACCTGTCGGCGCGGCTGCTGTCGGTGATGGTGATCGCCGAGTACCTGGCGATCCTGATCCTGGATTTTTCCATCCTCAAATCCGGCGGCGACAGCGGCATCAACCTTGATGCGTTTGATCGCGGTCATGTGTTCAGCGGCACACCGTCAATCGGCTTGCTGTTCTGCTTCGCGGCATTTATCGGCTTCGAGGCGACGACTATTTACGGCGAAGAGGCCAAGAACCCGCAGCGTACTATCCCGATTGCCACCTACTGCTCGGTGTTGCTGATCGGTGGTTTCTACGCACTGTCGGTATGGTCGATGGTGGTGGGCGTGGGTGCGGACAAAATCGTGCCGATGCTGCAGTCCTTGCAGGACCCGACGACGTTTATCTACGGCATGTCCGACCACTTTGTCGGCCCCTGGCTGACTCAGATTATCCGGGTGCTGTTCATGGTCAGTATCTATGCCGGCCTGCTGGCGTTTCATAACGCCGCGGCCCGTTACTTCTACGCGATTGGGCGTGACGGCCTGTTGCCGCACCGCTTGGGTACTACCCATCGCGTGCACCAGAGTCCTCATATGGGGTCGGCGTTGCAGAGCCTTATCTCGGCGGTGGTGGTACTGATTTTCGCCGCCATGGATGCCGATCCGATCCTGCAGCTGTTTGCCTGGCTGTCCAACTTGGCCACGCTGTGCGTGATTTTGTTGATGGCGCTCACGTCCGCAGCGGTAATCTTCTTTTTCCGGCGTCACCCCGAACTCAAGGTGGGGATCTGGCGTGGGCGGATTTTCCCCGGTTTCTCTTGCGTTGCCCTATTGGCGGTCCTGGTACTCGCGGTGGTGCATTTCGATGTACTGACGGGCGCCAGCCTGGCCTTGTCATACAGTCTCTGCGCGATCATTCCCGCGGCCCTGCTGGGTGGCGTGTTCCTGGCGGCTCGACTTCGCAAGGCGTCGCCGCAGCGGTACCAGGCATTGGGTAGCCACAAGCTTTAAGGCCCCACGCAGAACCGTTCAACCAAATCTGCGTGTTGCTTACCAAGGATGGTCTGCGACCTCGCGCGGCTGCGCCTGACTGCTCAACTTGACCAGCAGTGAGGCGATCAACAGCAGGACTGCCGACGCTGCCAGCACGGCAACAAAGCCTGCATCGAACGCCGCACGGGCGAATGCGCTCAGCATCGCGCGGCCTTCGGGTGACAACGTCTCGGCGACGACCAACGCGTCGTCGAGACTCTCGAATGTCGCGGGGTTCAGGGTCAGCCATGCCGGAATCATCAGGCCCGCCGAATACGCATAAATCGCCGATGACAGACTGCCCGCCAGCGTCACACCCACAGCACCGCCCAGTTCAAAGGACACTTCCTCGATGGAGGCGGCCATGCCGGCTTTATCGGCGGGCACGCTGAGCATGATGGTGCTGGACGAAACGGTCAGTGCAGCGCCAATCGTCAAGCCCAATAGGGCAAGGCTGGCGACTTGCAGGTAAACCGCAGCGTTGTACAGCAAGAGATAACTCAGCATCGCGGCTGACGACAGCAGCAACGTCCAGCACAGCATCCGCCGGTTTCCCAGGCGCGGCAGGTAGTAACCGGCAAGCGGCCCTGCGACGAAGGAGCCCAGTGGGAGGGGAAGGATGAACAATGCCGCCTCCAGCGGCGACATGCCGAGTACCAGTTGCAGGCGCTGGCTGAACACCAGTTCCATGCCGATCAACGCAGCGGCCGACACGACTGCTGAAATGACGGCATTTCTGAAGCCCGGTGCAGTGAACAGCGCCAGATCGAGCATCGGCTGTGCGGCACGGCGTTGGCGTCGAATGAACAGTGTCAGAAATAGCGCACCCAGCACGACCGCCACCAGCATGCCGTCGAAGGAGGGCGCCCGTTTACCGAGTTCCTTGACGGCATACGCCAGGCTGATCAACCCGATCATGACCTGCAGCGAGCCCAGCCAGTCCCATCGCTTTTTTGGCATCCCCCGGGTGATTCGGGATCAACACCGCGCCGAGGACCAATGCCACCAGCACAATAGGCACGTTGATCAGAAATACCGAGCCCCACCAGAAGTGCTCCAGCAGCAGGCCGCCCACCACCGGGCCGAACGCGGCGCCCCCTGAGGCAACCGATGCCCAGATGCCGAATGCCATCGCCTGCTCGCGCGGGTCGGCGAACGTCAACCGCACGATGGCCAGCGTAGCCGGCATCATCATCGCCGCGCCGACAGCCAGAAAGCCGCGGGCACCGATCAATACGCTGGCCGATGGCGAGAAGGCCGCGATCAGCGAGAACAGGCCAAACACACTCAGCCCGCCGATAAACAGGCGTTTGTGCCCGAGGCGGTCACCGAGTGTGCCCATGCCCAACAGCAGCCCGGCAGCGATCAATGCATAGATGTTGATGATCCAGAGCTTTTGCGAGGCCGAGGCATCGAGCTCACGGGTCAGTGTCGGCAGGGCGGTGTACAACACCGTCATATCAATGACGATCAGCAGCAATGCGCTGGAAATAATGGCCAGGATCAGCCAACGACGTGGGGGCATCATGGGGGGGCTCGATGAACGATGGTCGAAAGCCGGCAACTGTCACTCAGTCAAGACGTCAGCACCGGCAGGTAGCCTGCCGTGCCCCTTTACACTCGAAAATGGCCGACAAGATGCTGTTGATGGTTGGCCATTTCATGGAGTGAGTCACTGGCCGTTGAGGCATCGCTCATCCGTTTGGTCAGTGTTTCGCTGATGCTGCGAATGCCACTGACCCGATGGTTGATATCTTCCACGACCGTGCTTTGCTCCAGGGCTGCGCTGGCGATCTGCTGATTCATCTGCTCGATCACATCCACGGCCTGGGAAATATTCTCCAGCGCCGCACGGGTCTGTTGCACCTGGATCACGCTGTTGCCGGCTTGCTCGCGGCTCAGCTGGGTACTGTGCACCACCTCCTGGCTCAACTGCTGCAACATTTCTATCACCGTGCGGACCTGTTCGACCGAGCTCTGGGTGTTGCTGGCCAGGTGCCTGACTTCATCGGCTACCACCGCGAAGCCGCGCCCCTGTTCGCCCGCTCTGGCCGCTTCGATGGCCGCATTCAACGCCAGCAAGTTGGTCTGCTGCGCGATGGTGCTGATGACGTCCAGCACCTGGCCGATCTGGGTGCTGCTATCGGCGAGGGCATGCACTTGCTTAAGGGTGGTGTCCAGACGCTGATCGAGGCTTTCGATGCTGCTTTCGGCGATGGAGAACACCGCTTGACCTGATCGGCTCGCGCTTTCGGCGGCTGTCGCTGCGTCGGCGGCACCGTGGGAATGGCGCGCCACTTGCTGGGCACTGGCACTCATTTCGTGCAGCGCGGTCGCGGCCAGCTCCACTTCGCGGTACTGGCGTTGCATCCCTGCGCTGACTTCCCGGGCAATCCCCGACGAGGTATTGGCGCTGTTGCGGGTATCCAGGGAGGCGGTTTGAATGTCGCGAATAATTGGCTGCAACTTGTCCAGAAAACGGTTGAACCCATTGGCTAATTGGCCCAATTCGTCGCGTCGTCCGGCGGGCAGGCGTTGGGTAAGGTCACCATCGCCATCGACGATGGCATCAAGCAGGCCTGCCACCTTCAGCAGCGGGCGTGTCACCCCGTAGGCGGCCAGCCAGATCAGCAACATGCCGAGGCAACTGGCCAATACCCCCAGGCAAAGGTTGAGCCAGTTGGCCTGGCGGCTTTTGTCGTCCAGTTCGCTTTGCATTTGCCGGGCGGGTGCCTGCACCAGGGCTTGGGGAACCTTGATCTCCAGTTGCCAGAGTGGATTGCCTGCCACGGGTTGCAGAGCCTGGCGTATATCGAGGGTGGTCCCGGAGACTTCGCCGCTGCGTCCTGCCACCTGGCCGGAGGCCGACACAATGGCCACTTCGCTGTTGCCTTGATACAGGTCCTGGCCGAGGTCGGCAGCCAGCTTTTGCAGCGTGTCGAGGCCAATGTCCATGCCGACCACGCCGAGGATCTTGCCGTTGGCGATCAGAGGGACAGAAATGCTGCTCATCAGGACTTTCTGGCCTTCCACCTCACTGGTGTAGGGCTCCACCACGCAAGTGCGCCTTTGAGCTTGAGGGCAGGTGTACCAGACGTTTGTCGGTTCGCTGCCGGGGGGCGCTGTGTTGGTGAAGATTTGCGCCTCGGTGAGCACATCCTGGACCAATTGTCCCGGCTGGCTCTGTGACCAATACAGCGCAAAACGACCTTTTTCGTTGCTCGCCAGTGCACGTTGCCCGACGAAATTAGCGTCTGCGCCCGCCAACGCGTCAGGCAGAAGGATGACGTACAGGCCGAGCACTTTTTCGCGGTTGAGCAGTGTCTGACGGGTCACGCTGATCAGCGCTTCGCGCAATTGCCCAGCCGTGAGGCGTCCATTGAGCGTTTGATCGCGCAGTTGCAGAACCTGTTGCGCGAACCCTTCGCTATACAGCGCCGTTTCGTTGAAAAAGCGTTCGACCTGTTGGCCATGGGCAGCGGCCTGGGCTTGCAAGCGCTCCACGGCGGCTTGCCCGAGCAGGTGACTGCTCTGCTCCTTCAGCAATTTTGCACTTTGTTGGTTCTGGTACACCGAGGTGCCTACCAGCGCGCCGACGACAGCCAGCAGGCACAGTCCGCTCAGGAGTGTGATCCGCCATTGGATAGTGAGATGAGCTAAACGCATGACTGGGACTTCCTGCAGAGGGCTTGGCTGCGATGGGCTGTGGACCAGGCCCTCGCTTTTATTATCGGTGCCGGCATCTGGGTATAGAGCGGGTGACGCTAGCATGCGGGAGGGAACGGCCAGCCGGTTATCCCGAATCGGCAAGGACTGCCGGATTGCGGGTGCCGCATCGACCTGTTTTGGGGCGGCGCCTCGGATGCTACCGATTTGGGATAGCGAGCGGTTCAGGGGCGGGCATAGGATCGAGTTCAGCGCGCAACTAAAACAAAACGCTAATTGGTGCCGATGGAATTCAATCGGGCCACCCCAACAGCGACTGCCTCATACAATAAGGTCAACAACATGAGTGTACCTATCTCGATCAACAGCTCCACGGAGCTCAAGCGTGGCGCCCTGGGCGTCGGGTTCATCATCTTCTTTGTGGTGTCGGCGGCGAGTCCTTTAAGTGTGATCGCCGGTGGCTTCCCGATTGGCATCATGCTGGGCAATGGCGCCGGCACGCCGGCGTTGCTGATCCTGGCGTTGCTGGTGCTGCTCGCGTTCTCGGTGGGTTACACCACCATGTCCCGGCACCTGACCAATGCCGGCGGTTTTTATGCGTTCACCTCACGTGGTTTGGGTGGCCTGGCAGGCGGCGCGGCCGGGGTGTTGGCGATGTTTGCCTATAACATTCTTCAGGTCGGGTTGTATGGCATGTTCGGTGGGGTCGTCAGTGGCACCATGGAAAGTGTATTTGGGCTGGTGTTGCCGTGGTGGTCCTACTCGCTGATGGCGATGGCGAGCATTGCGATTCTGGGCTATCGCAAGATCGACCTTTCTGCGCGGGTGCTGTCGGTGGTGGTAATCGCCGAGTACCTGGCGATCCTGATCCTGGATTTTGCCATCCTCAAATCCGGCGGCGACAGCGGCATCAACCTTGATGCGTTCGACCGCACCCATGTGCTCGGCGGTACCCCGTCCATCGGCCTGCTGTTCTGTTTTGCGGCATTCATCGGCTTTGAGGCGACGACTATTTACGGCGAAGAGGCCAAGAACCCGCAACGTACTATCCCGATTGCCACCTACAGTTCGGTGTTGCTGATCGGTGGGTTCTACGCGCTGTCGGTATGGTCAATGGTGGTGGGCGTGGGTGCGGACAAGATCGTGCCGATGCTGCAGGCCTTGCAGGATCCCACGACGTTTATCTACGGCATGTCCGATCACTTTGTCGGCCCCTGGCTGACTCAGATTATCCGGGTGCTGTTCATGGTGAGTATCTATGCCGGCCTCCTGGCCTTTCATAACGCCGCCGCGCGTTATTTTTACGCGATCGGCCGTGATGGCCTGTTGCACAGTCTGTTGGGCACCACTCACCGCGTGCATCAGAGCCCCCATATGGGTTCGGTGTTGCAGAGCCTGATTGCTGCTGTGGTGGTACTGATTTTCGCTGCATTGGATGCGGACCCGATCTTGCAACTGTTCGCCTGGTTCTCCAACCTCGCCACCCTCTGCGTCATTTTACTGATGGCGCTGACGTCGGTAGCGGTCTGCGTCTACTTTCAGCGTCATCCCGAGCTTAACGTCGGGATATGGCGCGGGCGCATCCTGCCTGTTTTCTCCTCCCTGGCATTGGTGCTCGTGCTGGGGCTGGCGGTGGTGCATTTCGACGTGTTGACCGGGGCCAGCCAGCTATTGTCCTACGGACTCTGCGCCATCATTCCCGCGGCCCTGATCATCGGCGTCATGCTCGCCGCGCGCTTGCGAAAGATCTCCCCGCAACGGTTTCTTGCCTTGGGCAGCCACAAGCTTTAAGGCCGCACTCGTTACAGCTCGACTAACCAGACAATTCCAGCCTGCCGTTGCCCGGCATGGCTCGTCAGTGTGTGAAAGGAAGGTTTCAAATGCACAACTACAAGATGCTCATCAATGGCGTTCAGGTCGCCGGTGAACAGGGCCAGTTTGATGTGATCAACCCGGCCACCGGTGCTGCATTCGCCCAATGCCCCGCCGGCTCGCTGGCGCAACTCGACCAGGCGGTCGACGCTGCACAAGCGGCGTTCAAAAGCTGGCGGCACAGCACCCACGCAGACCGTTGCGAGCGCCTGTTGGCGGTTGCGGCGGATATCGAGCGGGAGGCAGAGTCACTGGCCCGACTGATTGTGCTGGAACAAGGTAAACCACTGGAACTGGCGTTTTCCGAAGTCATGGGGTCCGCCGCCTGGACCCGCTATGCGGCCGGGCAGGAGATTGCCGTGGAGCTGGTGGAGGAAACCCCCACCCAGCGGATCGAGTTGCATCGCAAGCCTTTGGGTGTGGTGGCGTCGATCACGCCGTGGAACTGGCCATTCATGATCGCCGTCTGGCACATCATGCCGGCGCTGCGAGCCGGTAACTGTGTGATCAGCAAACCGTCGAGCCTGACCCCGCTGAGCACCTTGCGCCTGGTGGAGATCATCGCCCGCCATGTGCCTCACGGCGTGATCAATTGCCTGACGGGTGAGCAAGGTTTCGGCAGCGCAATCACTTCGCACACCGGCATTCAGAAGATTGTGTTCACCGGCTCGACCGCCACCGGACAAAGCGTCATGCGCGGCGCCGCCAACAATCTCAAGCGCCTGACGCTGGAGCTGGGTGGTAACGACGCGGCAATCGTTCTGCCCGGTACGCCGGTTGAGGCGGTGGTCGAGGAGATTTTCCAGGCGGCGTTTCTCAACATGGGCCAGACCTGCGCGGCCCTCAAGCGTCTGTATATCCATGAATCGCAGTACCAGGCCTTCGCTGATGCGCTGACCCTGATTGCGACGCGCCAAGTGGTGGGCGATGGCCTGGAAGCTGGCGTCACCTTTGGACCGGTGCAAAACCTTGAGCAATTGGAGCTTGTCGACGCGCTGGTCGCTGACGCGCGGGCACAAGGCGCACGCGTGCTGTGCGGCGGCGCGCGTCTGGATCGCCCCGGTTTCTTTTATCCGCCGACCCTGGTCGCGGACGTGACAGATGGCCAGCGCCTGGTCGACGAAGAACAGTTCGGTCCCGTGTTGCCCTTGATCGCGTACCGGGATGTCGAGGATGTACTGCGGCGCGCCAATGCCGGCGACATGGGGCTGGGCGGATCGGTCTGGGGGCCGGATGTCGAGCGGGCCCAGGCACTGGCCAGCCGCCTGGAAAGCGGCGTTGCCTGGGTCAATTGCCACGCGCAGATTCAGCCGAACACACCGTTTGGCGGCAGCAAGATGTCCGGGTTTGGCGTCGAGTTCGGCCTTGAGGGGCTGCTGGAGTTCACTGGCCAGCAACTGCTGTTTGTCCGCCCTTTTAAAGGCGCACCACAAGGAGCTTGAGCCATGCGCAATCCATCACGCCATCCCGTGTTTGGTAGCACGCTTGTGTGCACATTGGTGCTATGCGCCATCAATCAGGCCCAGGCCTATGAGTTGTACAGTGATGAGGGCCGTCACCTCAACGCAGACATGACCGCCGTGTTCGGCCAGTTCAACAGTCGCAAGAACTACGACGGCACACCCGGTGGATCTACCTGGCGCGAAGGCTTTATCAAATACGGCTTGAGTGGCGACCAGTCCCTGGCGGGCAATGGCACTGCATATGGGGCATTCGCCCTGGTCAGTTCCGCCACCTGGGGCGACGGCGACCCAGGCGGCAATTCCCTGGGAACCGAGCGCACAACAAAGATCGAAGACGCCTACCTGGGCTGGCGCTCCGGCGACCTGTTCCCTGCGTTAGGCAAGGACGGGGTTGATATTTCCGGCGGGCGCCAGGTGGTCAAGCTGGGCCGAGGGTTCCTGATCAACGATGACGGACTGAACCCGGGCGAGGGTCCGGCCAATGGCACTATGAACCGTGGGGGCGCTTATTACCTGGCTGCACGGCATGCGTTCGATCAAACCGCGCTGTTGCGCCTGGGTGGGCAAGATGGCCTGCACGGCAGTCTGGTGTGGCTCAAATCCGACAACCGCGTCCAGGCCGAAACCGAACTGGCCGCCGGCACGCTGGATTACACCACCCAGCCGGGTACGATCGGATTGACCTGGGTACACGGCATCGACGTGAGCGATCAATGGGCCACCGACTTTCAACGCCAGCGCAAAGGCATGAACGTCTACAGCGTTCGCGGTGAAGGCGATGCGGGCATCGAGAACGTCAGCCTGGCGTTCGAATACGCCTGGCAGGACAAGGACGCCGGGCCTGAGAAAGCCTGGTACGGCGAAGCGGGCTACACCTTCGCCGATACCGCCTGGGCGCCCAAGGTGACCTATCGCTATACCCGCTATTCACAGAAATGGGATCCGCTGTTCACTGGCTTGAGCATGGGCTACGGCACCTGGTTCCAGGGCGAAGTCGCCGGAAACTACGCCGGGCCGTTCAACAGCAATACCAGCATTCAGCACGTCGGTCTGAAGGCCACTCCGCTGGAAAACCTGACCTTGGGCGCGCTGTATTTCGATTTCGATACGGTGCGTAAAAACAACGCGCTGAACCTCAATGCCCGTGAGCTGGATATCTACGCCGAATGGGCAGCCAACCCGCACTTGATCATTACCCCGCTGATTGGCCTCTACAAACCCGATCAGGACTCAACCACGGGTGGCAATCAAGTCGGCGGCAATGGCACCAACCTGTACAGCCAATTGACGGTGGCTGTTCCGTTCTGACCGCACATCCGCCGCGTCCCCGGTAAGGGACCGGCGGCTTGTCCATAGGCTAGGGCGTGGTGGTGTTCGACTGATTACGCATGTTTTCGGCGATGCGCCGAGTGGTATCCATGACCATTTCGATCACGGTTTCCTGGCGCAGCAGCTTGAAGCTCTGCGTGCTGCCGACGGCGGACAGGCTGCCAACCACTTCGTCGATGTCCGTCTGGATGATCGGCGCGGCGATGCCGGTCAAGCCCAGGTTGAGTTCATCATGGGTGAGGCAGTAACCGTCCTTGCGAATCTTTTTCGCGGCCTTGGAGAAGCTTGACCAGTCATAAGGGCAGTCCGGGTCGTTGGCCATATGCTCGTCGAACAAGCGTTGCAAACGGCGACCTTTCTGAAAGGCGATCAACACCTTGGATTGCGCGCCGCGAAAGAACGGCAGCGGTTGCCCGCGCCCGAACGCAAAGTGGTAGGTGTCGGTGGGTTCGGCGATGTAGGTGTTGATGATGCGACCGTCATAAAAGACGCTCGCAAACACGGCCAGGCCGGTTTGCGCGGACAGCTCGTGCATCAACTCGCGCCCGGCAACGAGGATAGGGTCGTACTGACGCATCATCCAGTCCAGTTCGATGACTCGCGGTCCCAAGCCATAACTGCCGGCGTCCACGCGGGTCAGCAGGCCGGCGTCGCACAAATCCTTGACGTAGCGGTACACGGTCGCACGTGACAGGCCCATGCGCTCGGCAATGGTGTCGGGGTCGATTTTCAATGTCTGTGGACCGAACAGGTCCAGGACACTCAGCAATTTGCTCAGGCTACTCATTTTGTTCCTAAAGACGGGGGGAGGGCGCGTGCTTCGTTCCGGCGTAGACCAGACATCCCGCAGAAGCGCCAAGCGCTGGCGCAACACTACCTCAGTGAGAGAAAAACGCAATCTCGGCAGTCTTTCTGGTGCAAATAAAATAGCATAAATCTCACAAAACGAGACAAATACGAATTTAATGCTTGTTGGTTGAGTATTTGTGTGTGATAAATCTCATCACTGCAAATGCTCAAGCAAGAGGGCTGAAAATGAATGGTGCGCAACTGATAGTGAATGCGGCAGCGGCAAGCGGTATCGAATACTGCTTCGCCAACCCCGGAACCACCGAAATTCCATTGGTGGCGGCCATGGCCAGCGCACCAGCACTGAAGCCGGTGTTGTCGTTGTTCGAAGGGGTGTGCACGGGGGCGGCGGATGGGTATGGCCGGATTGCCGGCAAGCCGGCGATGACCCTGACGCACCTGGGCCCCGGGTTTGCCAATGGCATCGCCAACCTGCACAACGCACGTCGTGCCAATACCCCTATCGTCAACGTGATCGGTGATCACGCGTCATGGCATGTCAACTACGATCCGCCGCTGGCCAGTGACATCCAGGCCTTGGCCGGGACTGTCTCCGGTTGGGTGCGCACCTCGCGCACAGCGTCGGGTATCGGCGAAGATTTGCAGGAAGCGGTGCGGTCGGCCTGGCAGGCCAAAGGGCAGATCGCCAGCCTGATTCTGCCCATGGACCTGCAAGCCAGCGCAGTGACGCACAACGGCGTGTTCGCTCCGATGCGGGCGCCGATTCGCCGGTTTGCCGGTGACCGGGTCGAGACGGTGGCACAGGCACTGCGTGACGGGCAGCGCCTGGTGTTTATTGTCGGGGATGAGGGGTTGTCGGTTGCGGGTCTGGAAGCAGCGGGGCGCCTGGCCCAACTGCCTGGCGTGCGCCTGTTTGCCGAGACCTTTCCACGGCTCAGCTACCGTGGTGGTGGTTTGCCGGATCTGGATCGCCTGCCGTACTTCCCGGAAGTGGCCATTGAAATCCTTGAACAGTACGACCAGGTCGTGTGTGCCGGGGTGCCGGAGCCCATCAGTTATTTTGGCTACGAAGGCATCCCGTCGCGCCTCGCCGAGCGTGAGCGTCTGCTGACGCTGGCCGATGTCGGTGACGATGTAGCCGGCGCGCTGACGGCGCTGGCCGATGCCCTCAATGCACCGGCCTACGTGCCGACACCGATGGGCATCGAACTGCCGCCAGGCCATGCCGAGCTCACACCTCAGTCCATCGGCCAGGTTTTAGCCGCATCGCTGCCGGACGACAGCATTGTCTCCGTGGAAGGCGGCACTTGTGGCTATCCGTTTTTCACCGCCTCTGCTAGCGCCGCGCGGCACCGGGTGTTGACCAATACCGGTGGCGCGATCGGCCAGGGCATTCCGGTGGGGTTCGGCGCCGCCTTGGCGGAGCGGGGCAATCGCGTGTTCTGCCTGCAATCCGACGGCAGTGCCCAGTACACCATCCAAACCCTGTGGAGCATCGCCCGTGAGCAGGTGCCGGTGGTGATCCTGATTGCCGCCAACCATCGCTACGCCATTTTGCAGAACGAACTGCGCCGCTTCGGCATGACTGAAATGGGGCCCGAAGCCCTGCGCCTGACGGTGCTCGATAGCCCGCGGATTGACTGGAAGGCTCTGGCCAAGGGCTACGGTGTGCCGGCCTGCACGGTGCACACCAATGCCGAACTGCAACAGGCGCTGGCCAATGCCAATGCCGACGGTGGTCCTTGCCTGATCGAAATGGCGCTGTGAAGGAGTCGATGATGAAACAGTTCGAAGTGCTACCTGCTGTGCAACATTTTCTGTCCCAGCCTGGCCGCCTGTTTATCGGTGGCAGTTGGCAGGACGCCGCCGCTGGCCGACGGTTTGCCGTGGAAAACCCGGCAACTGAAGAAACCCTGACGGAAGTGGCCCAAGGTGACGCGAGTGACGTAGATGCGGCCGTTGCGGCAGCCCGCGCAGCGTTCAACGGCGCCTGGGCGCTGCAGTCTCCCGCCCAGCGCGGTCTGCTGCTGTTTCGACTGGCGGACCTGTTGGATCAGCACCGCGAGGAGCTGGCGCAGTTGATCACGCTGGAGAACGGCAAGCCCATCTCGGCCGCTCGAGGTGAAGCGGCCAGTGCGGCGACCATCATTCGCTACTTCGCCGGCTGGCCGACCAAGATCGAAGGCAGCACGTTGCCTGTATCGCCGGCCAGCGGTGCGCCGATGCTCAACTACACCTTGCGTGAACCGGTGGGTGTGTGCGCGCTGATCGTACCGTGGAACTTCCCGTTGAACATGTGCGTGTGGAAGCTTGGCCCGGCGCTGGCGACAGGTTGTGTCGCGGTGCTCAAGCCCGCCGAGCAAACGCCGCTGGTTGCGATTCGACTGGTGCAGTTGATCGAGGCCGCCGGGTTTCCACCGGGGGTGGTCAACCTGATCACCGGCCTTGGCGCTGAAACTGGCGCGCCGCTGGCGCAGCATCCCGACGTGGACAAAATTGCCTTTACCGGCTCGACCCAGGTCGGTCGGCTGATCGCTCAGGCGGCCACCAGCAACATGAAAAAGGTCTCGCTGGAATTGGGCGGCAAGTCGCCGAACATCATCTTGCCAGACGCCGATATCGTGCGCGCCGCCAAAGGTGCCGCCGATGGCATCTTCTACAACCAGGGCCAGGTGTGCACGGCTGCCTCACGTTTATACGTACACGCCAGTGTGCTCGATCAGGTGCTCGAAGAACTTGAGCGGCATGCCACCGCCCACGTGCTCGGTAATGGTTTGGACCCGGCTACCAGCATGGGCCCACTCGTGTCGGGCCGCCAATTGAGCACGGTCAAAGGCTACCTGCAACGTGGTCAGGAGGAGGGTGCCGAACTGATCTGCGGTGGCGGCCGTCCCCCCCACCTGGAGCGCGGCCACTTCATTGCGCCCAGCGTGTTCCTTGATCGCGCCGAACGTGCCTGTGTCGCCCGTGAAGAGATCTTCGGTCCGGTGCTGACCGTCATGAGCTGGACCGAAATCGACGACCTGGTGCTGCGCGCCAACGATTCGCCTTATGGCCTCGCAGCAGGCCTGTGGACCCGCGACCTGCGCTCGGCGCATCGCGTGGCAGCGCAGCTCAAGGCGGGCTCGGTGTGGATCAACTGCTGGAACGTGGTCGACGCGGCTTCGCCGTTCGGCGGGTACAAGCAATCTGGCTGGGGCCGGGAAATGGGTAAAAACGTGATCGATGCCTACACCGAGACCAAGAGCGTCTTCGTCGATCTCGCCTGAACCGAATAATCACAAGAGGAAATGCTATGGATCTGGAATTGAAAGGCCGCGTGGCCATCGTCACCGGCGGCGGTATGGGTATCGGCAAGGAAGTCGCACGTTTTCTGTCCGAAGAGGGCTGCAAGGTGGTGATCTGCGCACGCCGCATGGAGTTTCTCCAACAGGCTGCCGAAGAGATCACGGCTCAGACCGGCAACGAAGTGCTGCCGCTGTACTGCGACACCAATCAGATGTCGGCCGTGTCTGACATGGTCGAAGCCGCGCACAAACACTTCGGCCGCATCGACATCCTGGTCAACGGTGCCGCAGCGCCGTCCGGCGTGGTGCGCAATGACATCGAACATGCCGGCGACGACGAGTTGCTGTCGGATCTCAACACCAAGGTGATCGGCTACTTCCGTTGCGCCAAGGCAGTGACCCCGCACATGAAGGCCGGCGGTTTCGGTCGCATCATCAACATCGGCGGCCTCACCGGGCGCAGCAGCAAAGTCCTCTCGGGGATGCGCAACCTGGCGATCGCCCACATGACCAAAACCCTCTCCGACCAGTTGGGCCCTTCGGGCATCACGGTCAACCTGATCCATCCCGGCGTGGTGGATACCCCGCACATCCAGGAGCTGTACGAACGCGAAGCGGTCAAGCAAGGCAAGACTTCGGAACAGGTTGAGCAGGCCTACATCGACGCGACGCCGATTCGCCGCACCCTGGCACCGATTGAAATGGGCTGGCTGATTGGTTTCCTGGCGTCGCCGAAGGCTGGCGCGGTGACCGGAGAATCCATCGGCATCGACGGCGGTTTGACCCGCGGTATCTACATCTGAGGAGCACCAGCGATGAGTAACGGAACCCTGTTAGTGGCCACGGTAGGGCAGGCGGTGATCCGCAGCGCCGACGAGGGTCGGACCTGGCATCGCCTGGGCCTGGGCCAGGATCTGGAGTTCGACGCGATCACTCGATCCTTGAGCGTGCACCCCGGCGAGCCTGAGGTGATCTACGCCGGCACGGACGTAGGTTTGTGTGTCAGCCGCGACACCGGCGGCCATTGGCAGCGGGTCGATTCGCCGTTCAACGGGCAGACGGTCTGGAAAGTCGCCGTCGATCCGCAGGACGCGCAACGGATCTTCGTCGGCACCGGTGCACCTTCGCGCGCCGTACTGTGGCGGACCCTGGACGGTGGTCTCAGTTGGGACCGTGCGCCGGTGGAGATTCCGGAGTTCTGCGACGGAGTCAGCCGCCCACGGCTGCTGGCTTTCACCTATGACCCGACCGACCGCAACCAGCTATGGTTCGGTCTTGAAGAGGGTGGGTTATTCCACTCCCGTGACGGTGGCGACAGCTGGACGCGCGTCGATGATCGGCTGCTGTGGGACTACAACTCGGATGTCCACAACATTCTGGTACTGCCCAATCATGGTCAGAAAGTCATCGTGGTGGTCTGCGTCAACGCCGTCTACCGCAGCCTGGATGAGGGGCTGACCTGGACTGGCATTATCGGTCGAGAAGCGTTCGGCCTGTACTACATGCGCGCCATGAACGCGCCGTTGGGCACGCAAAGCGACCTGTACCTGAGTATTTCCGATGGCACGCCCGGTACCACCAGCAAGATCCTGGTGTCCCGTGATGCTGCGCTCAGCTGGGAAGTGCTGCCCCTGCCGCAACAACCCAATTCCTGCGTCTGGGCCATTGCCTTCAACCCGGAAAATCCGCGACAGATCGTTGCGGGAACCAAGTACGGGCACTTGTTCACCTCCGGGAATGGCGGTGATGGCTGGCAGAAACAGTGGCGCGAATTCAGTGAGATCGCTGACGTGCTCTGGACCCCCGCAGTGGCGCAGATCAAGGCAGGGCATCAATCCGTGGTCAAAAAAAGCTGAGGTATCACGCGATGAAAGTCGAAATCCTTCGTACTCACTTATCGCTCTCGGTAAGTGATCCTGATGTGTCGGCACGCTGGTACGCCGACATCCTGGGCATGCATGAAAGTGCCCGGGGCGAAAGCTGGGTCATGATGGCGTTTGGCACCAAACATCACGACATCGCCTTGCTTCGTGCAGAGCCCGGCGCCCATCAGGGCGGGTTGGGGTTGCAACACTATGGATTGGAAATCGCCGGGGACATGACCACCTTGCGCCAGCTCTACGGCATGTTGCTGGGCAAGGGCGTCGAGGTGGTGAAGATCACCGATCACGAAATCGGCCATGGTGTGTATTTCAACGACCCTGACGGTAATCGCATGGAATTTTTCCTTGAGACCGAACACGACGATGCGCGCGGCAAGGCCCGGTTCAAGGCCGCTGGCGCGCCAAGCCGACATTTCAATCTAGACCCACTAGACCCACTAGACCCGCTTTGAGGCCACCCAGATGAAAACCGCGAATTTTGCTTCGTATCACATCCGCAAGTGGTACAGCTTTGTCGAAGAAACCCTGGCCAACGAAAGTGGCCAGTTAGCCGATGGCGAGCCGCTGTTCAAATATGCCGTCGCCGCCGTGATCGCCAACCCCTATGCCGGTCGCTACAGCGAGTCGCTGACAGAGCTGGTAGAACCGTCGCCGCTGCTGGGCGAAGAGTTCGGTCGTCGCATTCAGGCGCTGGCCGGCTCGCGGGATATTGTCAGCTACGGTAAAGCTTGCATGGTGGGCAGCCAGGGCGAATACGAACACGGCAATGCGTTCCTGACCAACCCGGCTGCCGATCCGGTGCGCCTGGCGCTGGGCGGGGGCAAATCCTGGGTGCCGTCCACCGGCAAACGGGGCGCCCCGGGTTCAACCATCGATGTGCCGTTGGCCCACAAGGATGCACTGTATGTACGCTCCCATTACGACAGCATGTCCCTGATGTTTGGCGACGGCCCCGCGCCGGATGAGGTAATCGTGATCTGGGCCTTCGCCACGCGCGGGCGCTTGCATGCGCGGCTGGGCGGTCTGCAGGCGGCAGACGTCAAAGGTATTGATGGGCTGCACTGATTTCAGGCGCATGGCTTTAGCGGCGTCGGATTAAAAACACAACAAGAAAGCGGTGAATAGCGATGAAGCAGGAGAAGACCCAAGTTGTCATTGTCGGCGGCGGCCCTAACGGGATCACGGCCGCACACTATATGGGGATGTACGGTATCGACTGCGTCGTCCTTGAGCTTGCCGACGGCGTACTGCCTTACCCGCGCGCGGTGGGCATGGATGATGAAGCACTGCGCGTGCTGCAGGGGATCGGCATCGCCGATCTCGCTGTACGCGACATGATCTGTGATGTACCGCTGCGCTATTACAATGCACGCGGTGTGTGCTTCGCCGAGGTCAAGCCGAGTACCGCACATTACGGCTGGCCAATGCGTAATATTTTCATGCAGCAGTTGCTGGAAGGCACGTTGCGCGAAACCCTGGGACAGCGTGCCAGCGTTGTGTTGCGCCAAGGCCACGAAATGCTCGAACTCGAGCAGGACGGGCAGGGCGTGACATTGCAGGTGCGCGATGCTCAAGGCGAGATTTATCAACTGCGGGCTGACTATGTCATCGGCGCCGATGGCGGACGCTCCACGGTGCGTAAAAAGCTCGGTATCGAGCTGTCGGGGCTGACACATGCGCGCAAATGGGTGGTGGTCGATACGGCCAATGACACCCTCGATGCACCCTACACCGCACTGCATGCCGACCCGGAGCGGCCCTTCGTGTGCATCTATCTGCCGTACCAGCAACGCCGCTGGGAATTCATGCTCCTGGAGGGCGAAGATGAAGCGAGGATGTGTGAGGAAAGCACCATTCGCGACTTGATCCGTGGGCATATCGGCAACGCGGTCGATCAGTTGAACATCATCCGCATCCGAGCCTATACCCACCACTCCCGGGTCGCGGTGCGGTTTGTCGAAGGGCGTGTGGCGCTGGTGGGTGATGCCGCGCATATTTCTCCACCCTGGGCCGGGCAGGGCCTCAATTCCGGGCTGAGGGACGTGGCCAACGTGGCCTGGAAACTGGCGGCGATCGTCCAGGGCCGTGCCTCGCACTCGATCCTCGCCAGCTACGACCAGGAGCGCCGTGGGCATGCCACCGAGCTGGTAGCCCTGGCCGACAACATGGGCGCGGTACTGGGAATGACCAACCCGCTGATGGCCGGCGTGCGCGACTGGCTGTTCCAAGCGGTGAACAGTGTCGACAACCTGCGCTCGCACCTGCTGGAGTTCAAATTCAAACCCAAGGCCACCATCACCAAGGGCTTGGTCTATCACGAGCGGGCCGAGTTGCGCGAGGACGACCTGGTCGGCCAGCTGTTTGTACAGCCGCATATCGAAGACGCCCAGGGGCAGCGTCGTCGCCTGGACGAAGTGCTTGGCAATTCCTATGCGGTGCTGGGTTATCGGGTGAACCCGCGCGAGCAACTCAGCGAGGAAATGGCCGCTTATTGGGCGCGCTGGGACACGCGTTTTATTCAGGTCAATCGTTCGCGCAGCGGCATCGGACGTGGCCAGCCGTTGACGGCCTTGGACGCCATCAGCGTGGAGGACGTGGATAATCGCCTGGGTGAATGGTTCTCCAGGGTGCGTGACTGCATCGTGGTGGTGCGTCCTGACCGGTTTGTCGCCGCCATTACCACACCAGAGAGGCTTGAAGGTGTGCTGCGCAAACTGGCGGAGCAACTGTCATGAACAGCGGCAACGCGCTACTTAACCGGCTACATCAGGCAACGCGCACGGTGCAAGCCATTGCGCCACTGGCCCCCGAGGCGATAGATCGGCTTGCGGGTTATGCGCTGCAACGCCAGGCGCTGGATCACCAACAAGCCGCAGGCGAGCGACTGAGCGGGTGGAAGGTCGCCTTCGCCGGCAGCGCCGCGCAAAAACGCTTTGGCCTTGACGAGCCGGTGTATGGCGGCCTGATGGATAGCATGATCGTCGAGCCGGGTACGGCGGTGGCGTTCTCGCGATTGATCCAGCCCAAGCTGGAGATCGAATTGGCGTTTGTATTGGGGCGTACCCTGGCGCCGGGGGATTACCGTGACGAGGATATTCTGGCCGCCATCGGCGACGTAGCGCCCGCGTTCGAGATCGCCGACTGCCGTTGGCAGGGCTGGGATTTCGGAGTGGGCGCCTTTCTTGCCGACAACGCGGCGGCGGGGCTTTATTGTCTCGGACCGCGTATCCCGTTCGATCCTGTACACCACGTCAAACTAGCGTATCGCCTGGAGTGCGACGGCGTGCTCTGCGGTAACGGTGATACGCGTGATCGGGAGGACAGCCCGCTGGCCAATCTGTGCTGGCTGATTCGGCGTCTGTTGGCCGACGGTCAACCTGTGGAGGCTGGGCAGGTCGTGTTGTCCGGAGCGTTGTTGCCGCCGATGAATATCCAGCCCGCCACGTACTGCCTGCACATGCTTGGCATGGAACTGGCTTTGGTTTTCACGGCGGACGCCGCCCCGGTGTGAACGATAGCTGCCGTCACGGATGACTGAGTCCCTTTCAGGCCGATAAACAAACGGGGCCACCGAGGAACGACGACCATGCTTGCTGAAGTTCGAACCTTCAATGACCCTCAACAACACGCTGGCTCCATCCAGGGCTGGCGACAAGTGTATGACCAACTCGGCCGTGGCTGCCTGACCAGTGAGCTGCGGCAGTTGTCCTCTGACCGCTTTCAAATCTTCCAGGAAGTGCTGGACAAACGCGTGGTACAGCGCGGCTATGCGCCCAAAGGTCGGCTGTGCGCAGCCATGTCGTTAGGCTGCGCGCCGGTGGTGCAGGGGCAACAGGTGGGCACTCACAGCGTGGTACTGTTGCGTGACGGCGAGGAGTTTGTGTTGCACGCCCCTGAAGGCATGCACTTCTTTGCGCTCAATATCGACGCGGTACGCTTCGCCAAACTGGCGGCCTTCGAATTGTCTGACGATCAGCTCAAGCGCCTGAAGACCACGTCCCAACTCAGCGTGGATGACGCGTTACTGTTGCGAATACGTCAGCGTATCCACCCGCTGTTTCATCACCTTTTGGAACAGACGGACGCTATCAACTCAACCGCCGAGAAGATGCTGGAGGAAGAACTGCTCGGCGCGTTCCTCGATTTGTTCAGCCACGCCACCGATGAGGTACGTTGTCGTCGCGGTAATTTCGCCGTGAGTGCTTACCTGGTGAAGCGTTGCCAAGAGCTGATCGATGCCAGTGGTGATACACCACTGAGCATTCTCGACCTGTGCGAGCACCTGCGGGTGAGTCGCCGGACCCTGCAGAACAGTTTTCAGGCAGTGACCGGAATGCGTCCGGTCGAATACCTGCGCAATCTACGCCTCAACGCGGTGCGACGCCGCTTGATCACAACCTCTGCCTGCACTCACAACATCAGTGAGATCGCGATGGCGATGGGCTTTTTTCATCTGAGCCACTTTGCCGCGCATTACCGGCAATTGTTCGGCGAGTCACCGTCTGAAACGCTCAGGGCTATGCGCTAAAGACCTCATGTGCGGCTGACGCTGTCCTCCCACCCGATTTCCTTTTCCAGGCTGATATTCAAGCGCTCGTGAATTGTTGGTTTCGCTGCGCGAAGCTGGCAACTCGGCTCGCTGGATATGCCTTGCCGTATTCGAAACACAGGGAGTTACCCAGGGGGGATGAAGGCGCGCGTTTGTTTTTGAAAGGGAGGGTCAGGCGTAGTTGATCCGGTCGGTGTAGGCGTTCTGGGTCATTTGGCGTTGATAGTCGCAAGGCGTTGTACTGACCAGTTTCTTGAAGTCGCGCAGGAAGTGCGATTGATCGGAAAAGCCCAGGTCGAGGGCCAGCTCCGAAAACGATACATCGTGTTGGGTATTGAGGGTGTCCAGAGCTGCCTGGCAGCGGATGATTCGGCAAAAGGTCTTGGGTGATATGCCGGTGTCCTGGCTGAACTGTCGGTGCAGCGTGCGACTGGTGTACCCGCTGAGCTCTTCCAGTTGCTGAATACGAATATCACCGCGGTGGCGCAGCGCCTGCTGAATGACCATGGCCGTGAGTGCTGACGTTCTACCCATCAGGCGGGGGGCGAGGTAGTCGTTGAACAGCCGCATCTGATCGCCCAGCAGTGGTGCTTGAACGATATTTTCGAAGATGCGCTGGGCGAACCCCGAGACCTCCAGCAGGTCGAGTTCCCGTTCGGTCAATTCCTCGGCCAGCACATTGATAAATCCGGGAATGACGCCCGGTGAAAAGCGCACGCCGAAGTAGTGATGGTTCTGGTGTAACTCGACCGCTTGGGCAGCCAGCGGCGTGCCACAGATCCGGGCGGTAGGGCGTGTTGCATCACAGTCGAAAACAATATCCACGCAACCGTCCGGCACGGCCAGCAGGTTGGCTGACTGAGCCACATCGAAGGCATAGAAATGCGAGATCGCCGGGTGTTCGGAGGGCATGACCGAATACCGTGAAGAGTTGAGCACGAACCAGGGCTGTTCGTTCGCAGTGTGGTGCCTGGGAGGCGGCGCGCACTGTTTGATCATGGTTGCACCTTCGATGAGCAGCGATACGGAAGTTTTCACGCATTAATCACGCCAACTGTTGCGCGCCGGTCAATCGGGCATGTCCGAAATTTACAATACCGCCGAAAAACGCGCCCTGATACTCGAGGTCGACAGCGTGGAGCTGCGCCTACCGCAGCGATATCACCTTCAGCCCGAGAATAACTATGTCTACAAATACAAAAATCGACTTCATCTACCTCTCCGAGCAGGACATGATCCGCGCGGGCGTGACTGACATGCTGGCGTGCGTGAACACTATGGAGGAGATGTTCGGCCTGCTCTATGCCGGTGACTATCGCATGGCCGGTCCGAACAATGACTCCCATGGCGCGATGGTGATCTTCCCGCAGGATTCACCCTTCCCGAACATGCCCAAGCCCACGGCTGACCGACGCATGATGGCCATGCCTGCCTACCTGGGCGGCAGCTTTTGCACCGCAGGCGTGAAATGGTACGGCTCCAATATCGCCAACCGCGAAAAAGGCCTGCCGCGCTCGATTCTGATGTTTACCTTGAACGACCCCGACACCGGCGCACCGCTGGCCCATATGTCGGCCAACCTGCTGTCCGCGTACCGCACCGGTGCGATTCCCGGCGTGGGCGCGCGCCACCTGGCACGCAAGGACTCGAAAGTCGTCGGCCTGCTCGGCCCGGGTGTGATGGGCAAGACCACACTGGCGGCATTCATCGCGGTATGCCCGCATATCGACACACTGAAGATCAAGGGTCGTGGCCAGAAGAGCCTCGATAACTTTATCGCCTGGGTCAAGGAAACCTATCCGCAGGTCACCACGATCGAAGTGGTCGACACACTTGAAGCGGTGGTTCGTGACTCCGACCTTGTTACTTATTGTAGCTCCGGTGAGGTGGGTGATCCCACAACCTACCCAATTGTGAAGCGCGAGTGGGTCAAGCCAGGTGCCTTCCTCGCGATGCCTGCATCTTGCTCCCTTGACGACGGGATGGAACAGCGCGACGTACGCAAGGTGCTGGACAACACCGGTCTCTACCAAGCCTGGTTTGAAGAACTGCCCAAGCCTGCGCATCACTGCGTGCCGGTGATTGGCGTGCGCTTCATGGACATGATTGTCGAAGGCAAGATGCGGCTCGAAGACGTCGAGGACATTGGCAAGATCATCGCCGGGGCCGCGCAAGGCCGTAAGAACGATGAAGAAATCATCATCATGTCGGTGGGCGGAATGCCCGTGGAAGACGTGGCCTGGGGCACGGTGGTTTACCGCAACGCCATCGAAAAAGGCATCGGCGTCACCTTGAACCTGTGGGAAACCCCGGTTCTGCGCTAAGCCAGCCATCACTAATATTGACGAGGCATTCCACATGACAAAAATCATCAAGCTCAAGACCGGTTCCCCGTTTGAAGATCAGGCCAGCTATTCGCGCCTGGTGGTCGTGGACAACTGGATCTACGTGTCCAACACCGCAGGCCGCAACCCACAAACCAAGCTGATTCCGGAAGGTATCCTCGAGCAGACGCATCAAGTGTTTGCCAACATCGAGGCGGCCCTGGCGGCGGTCGATGCGAGCCTGGCTGATGTGGTGTGTTCGCGGGTGTTCATCCAGGACCCCAAGGACGTACCTGCCGTGATGGCCCTGATCGGCGAAAAGTTTCGCGGCGTTGATCCAGCCAGCACCGTCACCTGTCCGCCCTTGGGGTCGACGGTCTACAAGGTGGAGCTGGAAGTGACGGCGTATCGCAACGCGTCGAAGGCGCAAGTTGAAGTCATTCGACTGTCGCAGTAACTGTCACGCGGCCATGCGCAGGCGTGGCCTACCTCATTCGTTTACCGAGTCTTGATCATGGCACCCACTATAGCGCCCGTGAAAACGTCTACCGTGTTTCCCTCCGCAACCTCCGTCGTCATCATTGGCGGCGGGATTATCGGCCTGACTGCAGCGTTGACATTGGCCGAACGCAATATTGCGGTGGTGGTGCTGGAAAAAGGTCGTATCGCCGGCGAGCAGTCGTCACGCAACCTGGGCTGGGTACGCAAGACCAGCCGCCACGCGGCCGATATCCCTCTGGCCCTCGCCGCGGACCGCTTGTGGGCAAAGATGCCTGAGCGGGTAGGGGCGGATGTCGGGTATCGCCAGGAAGGCATCATGTTCGTGGGCCGCAGCCCATCGCAGATGGCGATGCACGAGGGATGGCTCAAGTCGGTGGAGCATTTGTCGCTGGATTCACGGCTGCTCAGCAAGCGCGAGATTGACGCGCTGGTTCCGGGCGGCGTGGGTGAGTGGGCCGGTGGCATCTTCACGCCGTCCGATGCGCGTGCCGAACCGACGCTGGCAAGCAGCGCTATCGCCAAGGCCGCCATGGCCCTGGGTGTGGTGATTATCGAGCAGTGCGCGGTACGGACGCTGCAAATGTCCGCCGGCACGGTCAGTGGCGTGGTCACCGAGCAAGGTGAGATTCGCTGTGATCATGTGCTGCTGGCTGGGGGGATGTGGTCACGGCGTTTTCTGGGCAACCTCGGTGTGTCGTTGCCGACCTTGCCCTTGACCTGCTCGGTGCTACGTACTCACCCAATGGAGGGGCCGACGGAAATTGCTGTCGGCGCACCGGATTTTTCGTTTCGCAAGCACAAGGACGGCGGCTTCATCATTACCCAGCGCGGCAAACTGGATGCCTTCCTGACCCTCGACCACCTGTTGCTTGCCAAGCAATACATGCCGCAGTTCCGTGCGCAACGCAGCGTTCTGAACGTGTCGTTGGGCAAGCCTTTTTTCAATGACCTGGCGCTTGCCCGGCGTTGGAAATCCGACAGTGTCAGCCCGTTCGAGCGCGTCAGGGTGCAGGACCCGGCCGCCAACCCGCGGCTCAATAACGATGCGATGAACAACCTCATTGCGGCCTGGCCGGTGTTTGAACAGGCGCGGATCGCCCAGGCCTGGGCAGGCACTATTGACGTCACGCCGGATTCCAACCCGGTCATTGGGCCGGTCGCGCAGATTCCGGGGCTGACCGTGGCCACCGGCTTCTCGGGGCACGGCTTCGGCACGTCGCCGGCGGCAGGTCACCTCGCCGCGGATCTTGTCAGCGGTCATGCGCCGATCATTGATCCAAGCCCTTATCGGTTCGATCGTTTCTAGGTCGGTCGAAGCCACGCATATAAGGAACCAAACGATGCCTTCTGACAGCTGTTTCTTTACCAACCGTTCTGGCTTGCGCCTGCACTTTTTGCGCTGGGGTGAATCCACCGGCGTGCCCCTGGTGCTATTACATGGCTTGCGGGCCTACGCCCAAACCTGGGAATCGCTGGTGCAATCTCTGGGTGCAGGCTACTGCGTCTATGCCCTGGACCAGCGCGGTCGAGGACTGAGTGACTGGGCCGCGCCCGGCAGCTACCACACGCAGTCGTATGTCGAGGACCTCGAGGACTTGGTCGCCCATGTTGGCTTGTCGCGTTTTGTATTGCTGGGGCACTCATTAGGGGGCGCCAACGCCCTTGAATATGCGCGGCAAAACCCGGGGCGATTGGTTGGCTTGATGATCGAGGACATCGGCCCCGGCTCCTCAATCCAGGGCGATGGCGCCGCGCGTATTCGCCGCGAAATGAGCCAGACGCCTTTGCAGTTCGATAGCTGGGAGGCGGCCCGCACATTCTGGCAGGCTTCGCGCCCTGGGTTGTCGGAACAGGGCCTGGCATCAAGGCTCACTCATTCGATGAAAGAGAGCGATGGCGTGATCACCTGGCGCCATGATCAGCAGGGTATTGCCGAGGCGCGCCTGAGTATCGAGCCGACGGACCTATGGCCGGCGGTGCGCGCGCTGGATTGCCCGACCCTGTTCATTCGCGGCGGCCGCTCGGACTTTCTGCCACCCGCGATGCTGCAGGCGATGAGCGCCAGCAATCCGTACGTCCAGACGGTGGAGGTCGCAGGCGCCAGTCACTATGTACACGATGATCAAGGCGAGGCGTTCAACGCGCTGGTCGCAGGCTTTCTCAAAAACCTTGAGCTCCCGGGCCAATGAAACCCACGGCACGGTGAGAATCAAACCGGCGATGGAAACCCCATTGACCGCCATGCGTCGGGTTGAATTGGCGATTGAGGCGGGCATTCCTGCGGGTGCACTGATTCAGCTGGCGGGTCTGGACTTGAAGACACCACTCAAGACAAAGGCATAACGTTCCGGGCGGATGTAGAAGGTCGTACGGTCGCAGCAGCGGCCGTCGGCAAACCAGGAGGTGCGCTCCATGACCAGCAGTGCCGCGCCACGTTTGATGTGCAAGGCACTGGCCAGGTGTTTATCGGCTTCTTGCGCGCGGATCGCCAGATCGGCTCGGGTGACCGCCATGCCAGTGATCGACTCGAGAATGGAGTAAATCGGTTGATGCTCGACTTCAGTCCAGACCACGCTGGCCAATTCGGCCGGTAAATGGCTGCGGCCCAG